>NZ_JBPUGE010000002.1:0-403979 GCF_051549505.1 Veillonella sp. ZSJB6
TTATTTGTTGTCGTTACATTTAAGTAACTTTGAATTATGGTTGGTTTTGACTATGTCAAAACCCGCACTCTGGCATATGTTCAATCGTATTGATTGATTACCTATCATTGTTCAGTTTTCAAAGATCTGTTACGTTAGGTTGTTGCCCTAACGACTTGTATAGTATATCAATCTAATCTTAAATCGTCAACCTCTTTTTCAAAGATTTTTTCAACTTATTTTTGATTGATTTTATACATACAATCATAACCAAATACTCTATGAATAGAGATAGAAAACTCACAAACCGAAGTTTGTGAGTTTTAATTTGGTGACTCACCCGCGACTCGAACGCGGGACACCCTGATTAAAAGTCAGGTGCTCTGCCAACTGAGCTAGTGAGTCATGTTGGCAGGGGTGGCTGGGATCGAACCAGCGCATAACGGAGTCAAAGTCCGTTGCCTTACCACTTGGCGACACCCCTACAATGATTATGATGTGTAGGTTATGGGGTGAGTAGTGGGGATCGAACCCACGCGTAACGGAGCCACAATCCGCCGTGTTAACCGCTTCACCATACCCACCACCTTGTAGGTATCGAAGACGTTGTCTTCGTAACAAAGAGAATTATATCTGTTCTAGAGATTTGTGTCAACACCTTTTTCTCAATTTCATTTAACTTTTACAAATAAAATAAAAAAGTATGTTATCCCTAATATAAACTCTTTCTCCTCAGAAAAATAAGGAAGCACATCCATAAGTTATACCTTACGAATGGTGCTCCCCTATTATACATATTATTTACTTAGTTGGCAAATAGTTTTTTACAAAATTTGGCAAAGCAAAAGCAGCCTTTTGAATTTCAGCATTATAGTACTTAGTTTCAAAGTTTTGTTCACGATTTGGTGTCCATGTTAATGGGTCAAATGTTTTGGAACCCAATGTGAAGCAATGCATACCTGCAGGATAAATTGGAATAAATGCAGTATACAAACGCGCAATTGGGAAGTGATTATTTACATAACCAAATACTTTCTCTACGAGCGGTTGATGCAACATAGGAGATTCTGTTTGTTGTACAAATAAGCCATCCTTTTTAAGAGCTTTTAATGTATTCTTATAGAACTCTTCAGTAAATAAACCTTTACCAGGACCGATTGGATCGGAGCAGTCTACAATAATTACATCATAGTAATCTTCTGCTTCTGCCATAAATCCGATACCATCACCAATTTTTACAGTTAATTTAGGATGGTTTTCAATCATAGCTTTAGCAATAGTTGGTAAATATTGTTTAGCAAGCTCTACAACCTTACCATCGATTTCAACCATAGTAACTTCTTTTACACAATCATGGCGTACACATTCTCTAGCTACGCCACCATCACCGCCACCGATGATCAATACACGTTCAGGATTTGGATGTAAAAACAATGGAACATGACTCATCATTTCATGGTAGATGAACTCTTCACGCTCAGACGTTTGGAATACACCATCTAATGCAAGCATCGTACCGTACTCTTTAGATTTAAACACTTCAATTTTTTGGAACTCAGATTCACCAGAGTATAATACCTCTTCTGCTTCAGCGCTAAGACGTAAATGAGGAGTTTGTTCCTCTGTAATCCATTGACTCATGTAGTACCTCCTACTTTTATACTACAATACGCACCGCAGATGATTGCGATGCGTATGTATATTATATTAATTGCTCTGTTTCTTAATCTTTACGACTAATATAACAGAAGCCACCACCTAAAATAGTGTCTTCCATCCAATTTGCTAACGAGAAATCACGGATTTCACCTTCATCAAAGATGCCACAGCGAATATCATCGCCATCCATAAATATCTTATGAATTGGAACCCAATGCCATGTATAAAGAGCTTTTTCTTTACCCTTATGACGATTCAAAAATGCTACAGGCACATCTTGCGCCAATGCATCACGAATAAACTGAGCTGCAGCCTCCACCTCTACACGAGATGCGCAGAACGGAGATACATTCAACATATGTACATCATAAGATAGGCCTTTATCCTCCAGTAAACGAGTAAGACCACGTTCCATCCATTGAGTCTTATAAACACCACCACCAAAGCGTGGCTTTACATATTTCCAAACTAAGTTCATCCGTTCTAAAGCAAGCGTTTGATCGGATGTGGTTTCCAGATCTAATAAGCCATCCCTAAACAGCGAATAACCCAATACTTGTGATGCTGATGTGGGACCACAACCAGACAAGCGTTGCCACTCATCAGTGAACCATTCTTGGTCATACCCATATGATGTTTTACCATTTACATCAATATATAGCCATTCTGGATGTTTAATAGATACATCATTCATGAGATTAACCTTCGATTACTTCAACAGTTTCCATGATGGCACCTTGATGAATACCATCAACTACGTCCATACCTTCGATTACTTTACCGAATACAGTGTGTACACCATCCAAGTGAGGTTGTGGTTCGTATACGATAAAGAATTGGCTACCGCCAGTATTAGGACCACGGTGAGCCATAGATAATGCACCACGTTCATGTTTATGTGGGTTGCCAATCAATTCATCTTTAATTGTGTAACCAGGGCCACCTGTACCATTACCATTAGGGCAACCACCTTGAGCTACGAAGCCAGGGATTACACGGTGAAAACGAAGACCATTATAGAAACCTTTGTTGATCAAATCAATAAAGTTTTGTACTGTGCCAGGAGCTTCTTTATCAAATAATTCAATTACGATATCGCCGCCGTCAGCCATATGGATTTTTGCTTTTTTCATTGTTCAGGTACCTCCAAAATTGTACGCAACACATGTGCTGCTAATATAAAACCTGCCACTGGTGGCACAAAACTACATGTACCAGGGCTTGTTGCTTCGCCTCGGAACTGTGGTTTTGTCGGTTTTTCTGTAGAAAATAAAACTAATTGTTTTTTTATACCCCGTTTTTTGAGTTCTCGACGCATAACGCGCGCCAAAGGACAAGTATGAGACTTATTGATATCAGCAATCATAAGTTTTTCAGGGTAAAAGCAATTGCCGCCGCCCATACAAGAAATAACAGGGATGCTTTCACGTTGACACACCTCAATAATATTAAGTTTTGCCGTTACCATATCGATGGCATCGATTACATAATCAACGTTCAAGCTTTGAATAAATCCAGGGTAGTTTTCCTCAGTATACATAATATCATGAGTTTCTATCACTACATCGGGATTAATAGAAAGTGCTCGTGCCTTTGCTACCTCTACCTTACGCTCTCCAATTGTGTCATGAGTCGTAATCATTTGGCGGTTTAAGTTACTTGGTGCAATAGAGTCGCCATCGATAAGAACGATGCGTCCCACACCAACTCGAACTAGTGCCTCAAGGGCACCACCACCAACGCCACCGACACCAAAGAGAGCCACAGATGTATCTTTTAAGGTTTTGATTTTATCAGGACCAACCAGCCACTCTAAACGAGTTAACATATATTCCATTAGTATTTACCTGCTGGAATGATTTCTGTCCAATACCCGTCTGGATCAGCAATGAAGTAAATACCCATATCAGCATTTTCGTAAGCTACAACGCCCATCTCTTTATGCTTTTTAAGAGCTGCTTCGTAGTCATCTACATAAAACGCTAAATGGAATTCATTGTCCCCTAAATTATAAGGGCGATCCCAGTCGCGCAACCATGTAAGTTCTAGTTCATGCGCTGTATATGGACTTTTTAAATATACAAGAGTGAAAGCACCACTTGGATCTTCCAAACGGCGAGATTCCTCAAGTAACAAGGCCTCTTTATAGAATGCTAAACTCTTATCAAGATCCTTAACATTTATATTATTATGAGCAAATGAAAACTTCATAGGACCTCCTTAATTAATTCCAGTATGTTTTTGTAGGAATTCTCCTCTTTTAATAGTATCACATTTGACAATTCTATAGCTAGTTAATAACAAATTTTGCCGTACTACCATCGTCACCACGTGTGACCTCTAAGTGGGCCGGTATACGAGTCTTTAATTCAGGTACATGGGAAATCATGCCGATAAGACGACCTGATGATTGTAATTTCACCAGTGTTTCCATGGCGAGTTCCAATGTATCAGGATCAAGTGTACCAAAGCCTTCGTCGATAAACATCGTATCCATATGAATACCACCTGCATAACTTTGGATGACATCCGCAAGACCTAAGGCAAGGGCCATAGAAGCCAAGAATGTTTCACCACCAGACAAGGTGTTCGCTGGTCTTGATTGACCTGTGAAAGCATCCATAACTGCCAAATCTAGGCCTTGTTTGCCTCGTCCACCACCAGTATAGTCAGAACGTTCCAAGGAATAGCGATTACGGCTCATCGTTTGAAGACGTAAATTAGCTGCATATACAACTTCATCTAAAATAGCTCCCAATACGTAGCGCTCAAAGGTTACATTTTTGAACCCTTGTTCACCGCCATTTGCCAAGTCATTTAGGCGACTTAAGAAAGTGACTTCCTCACGGGCTTCGCCCATAGCCTCTTCAAGTGTTTCTAGGGAAGCCAGTGTTGTTTCAATATGTTTCGTTTCTTTATCCCAAGCCGCAAGAGAACCCACCAAATTATCACGCTGCTCTACTGCCGCATCATATACTTCATTGGAAACCATATCACTTGGCTCCACTACAGATTGAGCATGTTTCAATGCCGCATCATATACAGCTTGAGCTTTATTGAAAGCCTCGTCCAATGCATGTAACTCAGTTCTAAACGTATCTAAATCCTTATAATCATCCAACGCATCTATAAAATCATCTTCACTCAAAGAAATCGATTGCAATGATTCTACATAGTCTTTATTGAGTACATCAAGATTTTTTGTTTCTTCCTGCACTTGGGCAGAAAAGGTTTCTAGACGTCCCCGTTTAGCATTGAGCACTTCTCTTGCAGAATCTAGATTTGCTTTACAAACTTTCACCTGTTCATCGTAGTCTGTAAGCTCAGCCGCCAATGATTCTATCTCTTTATGCCATGCAACTACATCCGTAGTTGGCAAGCTTTCAGAAAGAGCATCAATCTTAGCCTGTACCGTACTAATCTGAACCTCTAAATTATGCAAATTATCAAGTAGTTCCTTATGAGCCATCTCCAATTTCGCTAGTATATCTTTAGCCGCACTGAGGTCACCCTCAGTGTTAGCTATAGTGTTGCTCAGCTGTTCAGTGTCGCTACGCAAGGTTGAAAGCTGCTCCATTTGAGATACTAAGCCTTGTTGAATTGAATCAAATGCATCTTCTGAAAAATTATCAATCCATGTTTTGAGTTTAGAGACTTGATCTTCAACTTGTTCATCTAACTCATGTAAACGAAGAGCTAACGTTTCTTTCTGACCAATTTCACTAGCTTGCTTTTGTAACTCAAGATCACGCACGGCACGAGCCTCTTCTATCTCCTCTTTTGTGGGATATAACTCAGGCTTGGCTGCCAACTGTGGATGCTCTGTAGAGCCGCATACTGGACAAGGTTCGTTATCTACGACTAAATGAACGAGTTCAAAGGCACGCCCTTCTGCCATCAAATGTTCTAACCGTTCAAGCTGCACCTTTGAATTCTTTACGAATTCATCAAGCGTAGCTAATGCCTTATCTTTAGCATCGATATCATTTTGAACCTTCTGTTTCTCAGCAACCAATTCAGAATATCGTTGCAAATGACTTAACTGTTCTTGGATACGAGAAATAGAGTCTAACGCTTTGCTATTACCTTGTAACTGCTGCCTGTCCGCAACTAACTTAGCCTCTAAATCAGCTACTGTCTTATGCTGTGCCTGTAACGCAGCTTCGCTTTTCTCACGGTCCTTTGTCAGTAAGTTACTCTTTAATGTGCTCAGTTCCTTATTTAGCAGTGCTAACTCATTAAACTTTTCTGATTGCTGTTCCATTTGGGCAAGCGTAGTTCGCTTAGCTTGCATAGTTTCAGCTTGAGCTTCTAATACTGCATGAGCCTCTATACATTTAGACTCATATTGAGTTGCACTGTCTACATTTTTTTCAGCCTCTGAAAGTGACGTTTCCAAGGTTTTTAACACCGACTGCTTATCAGTAAACTGTTTATATAACTCAAAGCTTGGCGTTAAAGAAGTAAGGAACTGAACCTTTTCACGTAAGCTAGCACGCTCCGCTTCTCTGGCTTTCACGAGGTCTAATTTAGAGATAGCCTCTGCAAGAGATTGTTGTGCTTGGTTATATAAGGCCCACTCATTTCGCAACGTATTGAACTGCTCCACTACAGTTACAGCTTTATCACGGTCAATAACAAGAGCATCTCGGTGTGGCTCTCTATGTTTCAACAGATCTCGTACATGTTCAATGGTTAGTACGGGTATGTCTTCGTCATGTGGAATGGATTGCAGCAATGCATTCTGTTTTGTTAGATTTTCTTCAATCCCTGCTTTTGCGTCATCATAAGAAGCTTTTAGAGCATCTTGTAATCTTCGGTACAACTCGGTTCTAAAGAGTGTATGTAATAACTCCTCCCGTTCACTAGTGGAGGCTACTAGTAATTTTCGGAACTCCCCTTGCGGTAAAAGAACCACCTGTAAGAATTGATCCTTACGAAAGCCTATGATTCGTTGAACTGTATCGCGAATAGCCGCTGCAGAGGTAGCGATAACTTTCCACTCCCTATCTTTCATTTCGTAAACAGTAGCACTAGCATTCTGCTCACGCATACCTGTACCACGTTTCTTTGCAACCATTTGCTTTGGCAGTCTTTCAACACGGTACTGAGCATCACCGATAGCAAAGGAAAAATCTACCCGCGTCATACGATCAGGTTCTGCAAAGTCACTGCGAATTGCATCTGTTTTACGCACCTCTCCACTAGGCTCACCATATAAGGCATACACCATGGCATCTAGTATAGATGTTTTACCTGCCCCCGTAGGACCAGAGATGAGGAACATAGAATGGTCTTGAAGCTCGTTAAAGTCCAAGGTAACCGAGTCGCGGTATGGACCAAAGGCTTCTATAGTTAAAGATATAGGCTTCATTTAGTCCTCCTTTAGAATTCGGTCCCATACAGAGTTGATGTATTGTTGTTCTCGCTCTGTTAATGGTTCTTTCCATACAGTTTCGGCAAATTGGTTAAACAATTCACGTTCGTTTAACTCTTTAAATACAGCTTCATCCATATCTGCCATAGGCGTTGCTACTCGACCAACTAAATCAATGGTCATACAGCGATGATACACTTGGCGCAATTTAGCCATCCCATCCATAATAGGCATCGTATCTAGCAAACGGGCTTGCACATAATCATCTTTATGCTTAGCCTGTAATTCCTTATTGTTTAACAGGTCTTCAAAATAACCTTCTAAAATCACTACGTCACGTTTCGCCTCTACAGGAATGGTGCTAATATCTACGTTACCTTTTTTATCCATATCTATGATGGTAAAAGACTTCTTCTGCGTATGCTCATCAAAGGAATATTTTAAAGGCGATCCGCTATAGCGAATATAGTCTGCCCCCATCCGTTGCGGGCCATGCAGATGTCCAAGGGCTGTATAGTGAAAGTCCTTAAAGACTTGTGGACTTACTTGTTCACTACCACCGACAGACAATGTGCGCTCAGAACCACCTACTTCACCGCCCATTACAAAAGCATGGCTAATGGCAATGCTACGCATACCCTTTGGTACTTGTTTATACAAGTAGTTACTCCAAGCCTGATACATTTGATCGTAATTATGTAGATTTAGACTAGCCTCAGTATTTCGGTTTAAGCTTTGCTTTATTGCATCAGTAGTATCTATATCGCGAGGCATCTCATCTACCATATTTGACATATCAACACTAGCAAACAAAGAATCCTCAATAACATCTACAGATGCTTTTTTAGATTTAGAACGCTTAGATTTTGCTTTAGTCTTAGTGTCTGCATCTATGGCATTCTCTACACTTTGAATCGTTTCCAAAGAATTATTAGCAGAGCCTAGTCCTAATGCATCACCTATGCGACGAGGCTCGCTAAAGGGCATTGGGCAAATAGCGACCTTACTGTCAGCGCCTTCAAACTCAAATGGTTGTAATGCATGATGAGGGGAACCCCAAATATGGATTCCTGATTGACTCAACATAGAGCGGCCCACCTCAAGGCGTTCTGCACCATCGTGATTACCGCTAACTACAAAGAGTGGTACCTTATAGTCCATAGCGAGACGAGTAATGATGGAATCCCATAATTCAATGGCTTCAATAGGTGGCACGGCTCTATCAAATACGTCACCGGCTAACAATATGCCGTCGATTTTTTCATCTTTCAAAATAGAAAAGAACTGATTCTCCAACACATGAGCTTGGTCATCTGTTAAATACTGACCATAAAAAATACGTCCTAAATGCCAATCAGCAGTATGTAAAAAACGCATTTTATCCCCCTTTCCAGCTCTCCCTATACCTTATCTGAATGTAGTTATATAAATAATTATATAACTAAGACTGCATTTTAGCTTAATTATTGATTCTCTACGATAGAGCGCAACATAGCAATCTCTTTCGCATAGCCGTCTAATTCATTTGGCGTTTCCAAATAGAACGGCAAGTTCGTCAATTTAGGATGTGTCACAATGCGAGCGATGGCATCGATACCGATATGACCTTCCCCAATTTTTTCATGGCGATCTTTATGAGCGCCCATCGGATTTTTAGAGTCGTTCAAGTGAATCGCTTTCAAACGGTCTAATCCTACAATACGATCAAACTCGTCAATAACACCATCTAGATTATTGACAATATCGTAACCACCTTCGTGGATATGGCACGTATCAACGCATACGCCCATATACTCTTTAAGTTTAACACCATCGATGATGCGTGCAATCTCTTCAAAACGAGAACCAATTTCTGTGCCCTTACCAGCCATTACTTCCAATAGAACGGTTGTTTTCATGCCAGGGAACAAAATTTCGTTCAAACATTCTACGATATATTCGATGCCTTGATCCACACCTTGCTTCACATGGCTACCTGGGTGAAAGTTATACATTTGACCCGGTAAATATTCCATGCGCTCCAAGTCTTCTTTCATGGATTGTTTAGCAAAGGCGCGCAAATCTTCCTTTGCAGCACATGGGTTATATGTATATGGTGCATGAGCTAATAAAGTACCAAAGTTATGTTCTTTCATATATGCACCAAGGCTGTTCATATCCTCTAAGTCGAGAGCTCGCATACCACCGCCACGAGGATTGCGTGTAAAGTATTGGAATGTATTGCCACCAATTTTAGTAGCTTCCTTCCCCATATTTAAATAACCTTTGCTAATTGATAAATGACTGCCGATGACAAACATACTACTCCTTTATATTTATATAATTCTATAATTCTATAATTTTATAATTCTAACATACTTAATTCTAAGAACTATTCTATTACGCTTACATCTATTCCAAAAGCCTAATGAATATAAGACATATATAACTAATATAACCCCTACCGTGAAGGAGCCCTTCGCGACAGGGGTTATGTATTAATGACTTTCTTTTTTAGCACACTCAGGGCATACACCTTCAAAGGTAATATGTTGACCTGTAATTTGATACTCGCTACCTTGATCAGCAATTGTTTTGATAGCTTGTAAATCAATGCCCATCATATCCTCTACCTTATTACAACGGATGCAACGGATATGGGAATGAGCTTGTGTGTCCCAATCGTAATGAGCGCGCTCATCACCTACTTCTAAAATTTTTACAAGACCGATTTTTTCAAAAATCTCCATCGTCTTGTACACGGTTGCCAAGCTCATGCTTGGATGTTCAGGGCGCAACGTATGATACAACATTTCTGCTGTTGGATGATCATGATGACCACGCAAGGCATCATAAATCGCAATACGTTGTGGGGTTACTTTGAACCCTTGGCTACGCAGAATTTGTGCGATATCCATAATACTCTACTCTACCTTTCTCCACTTGGAAATCTATAAGGCATCGACCATTATCGGCCATTCACAAGAAATAATTATTATCTATTATAGCAGAATTCTCAACACTTATCAAGATAGATAGTACTAACTATTAAGTAATAAAAAATGTGGATTGCTCGAAAGCAATCCACATTCTATTAGTCTTTAAAGTAAGGTTTGAAACCTTCACCTTGATGACGAGGTTTTCTATCGCCACGTGGACGATCAGATCTACGATCATCTCTACGGCGGTCATCACGACGATCACTTCTACGATCATCACGGTTACGACGAGGTCGGTCATCGCGACGACGATCTCCGTCACGGCGACGATCACCATCTCTACGACGGTCACCACGGCGACGGTCACCACGACCACCTTCACGACGACGGCGTACGCGCAATGGTTTTTCTTCTGTAATATTTACAGGTGTTGTATCTGGTTCTTTTGTTAACAATTTAAGAGCTGCTGCCAACAATGTTACAGAGTCTGTATCATTTAACAATTCTTCTGCACTAGATTTGAATGGCGCTAACGCTTCTAAATTATCTGTCATTTCAACGAGGCTTTCAATAGCCAAACGTTGTTGACCTTCAAGAACTTCACCTAAGGAAGGTGCACGACGTCGTGCAATTTTACGTTTTGTTAAACGCTCGATAGCATGTAAATGCTCCATCTCACGAGGGATAACGAACGTGAAAGCTTGACCAGCTTTACCGGCACGGCCTGTACGACCTACGCGGTGTGTGTAGCTTTCAGGATCTTGAGGCATATCATAGTTATATACGTGAGATACGCCAGAAATATCAAGACCACGAGCTGCCACATCAGTAGCCACGAGAATATCGATGGTGCCTTCACGGAATTGACGAATTACGCTGTCCCGTTTTTGTTGAGACAAATCGCCATGAATGCCTTCCGCCATGTAACCACGTTTTTTAAGACCTTCAGTTACTTCATCAACACGACGTTTTGTACGTGTGAAGATAATAGCAAGTTCAGGTGTTTGAATATCGAACAAGCGACAAAGAACATCGAATTTTTGACGGTCTTGCACTTCGATATAATATTGTTCAATTAAGTCCATCGTAACTTGAGTCGGTTTCATACGAATCAATGTTGGCTCTGTCAAATATGTTTCAGCTAATTGTTGGATAGCTTTAGGCATAGTTGCGGAGAACAACAATGTTTGATGGTCTTCTGGGATAGCACCCAAGATTTTATTGATATCATCAACAAAGCCCATGTTTAACATTTCGTCGGCTTCGTCCAATACCACAACTTTCACATGGTCAAAGTGGATAGAACCACGATCCATATGGTCCATCAATCGGCCTGGTGTGGCAACGATGATTTGTGGATTTTTTTTCAAGGCACGGAACTGACGATTAATATCTTGACCACCATAGATAGGTAGTGCTGTGATATTCGTGTATTGAGCCATTTTGTTAAGCTCTTCAGCTACTTGGATAGCTAATTCTCGTGTAGGGGATAAAATAACTACTTGAACGTGACGCTCATTTCCGTCTACGCGTTCCAATACAGGCAAGCCAAATGCTGCTGTCTTACCAGTACCTGTTTGAGCTTGACCGATCATGTCTTTACCGCTCATGGCAACTGGGATAGCTTCCTGTTGAATTGGCGTAGGCTCTTCAAAGCCCATATCGTTTAACGCTCTTAGAACAGGTTCGCTAATCATTAATTGTTCAAATTTTTCTAACATCTAAATGTGTTTCCTCCTATCGCGCACGAATTATGCGCGTTAGAATAGTATATCATATTTCGAAGGTGAGCGCTATAAGAGTAATTACGAATCTAAACTAAATAGACTTTCTTCTCTCCCTTAACTGTTCTATTAAAACGATTCCACCTGATGCACAAAGGAAAACAATGTATGATAAATGAATAGGCATATACAAGCATTCAACAAGAACAACCCATATAATTAATAATAATTTAGAAATCCATTTCGTTGTTATTTTATCAACTATCATAAATATAGATAAATTGATAATTACTTTAATAATTATCGCAGCGATAATAACTACTGACGTAAATTCTTCTCTATAATCTGTCAATTCATATAAAGGATATAATAAATAACTCAAAAGAGCGCTAATTATTATTAACAACCAAATATTGAGTCCCTTTAAAAGTTTAAATTTACTATAGTAAAAGACTCCAACTAAAAGAAAGAGTAAAACACTAAGTAATATTCCTATAATTAATAGATAATCTAAGTGAATCATGGTTTATACGGCCCTCTCAAAACAACACGATTTCGTACTACTACAATTATAACATCCCGTATACTTTCACAGATAATAGACTTGTTAAGTAGAAAAAAGGCCTCTCTTTGTTATAGTTTATTGGAGAGTTGTATGGAATTAATCAACTATATGAGTAAAAATATATTTTAGGTATAATATAATTAAAATAATATACTTCAAAATTCCGCCAATAATTAAGCAATGCCTATTAAGCAATTACGATTTACAAAACGTTTAAAGAAGTACAAAAGGAATATACAATGAAACTATTTGCCCTAAAACGATTCGTATTATTGCCGCTCATTATCATCTCACTCATACTAACAACGGGTTGTCATCTTCTCTCACATTACAGCCAAGAGGAAGTTCAACAATATATAAGTAAGAATTATCCTAACCTAACATATCACTTGGAGTCACAAAGGAACAATACATGGCAAGTCACCTTTGATAAGTATCCCCAAATACCAATTGAAATATCTGAAGTCTTGCACACCTCTGCACCTGTTGTACCACAAGTTGATCGAATACTGATAACCAACATTCCGCTGATAACAGCATTTCCATTAATGAAAAACTATCTAACAGCAGAGGAATTATCCTATGCTACATATGATACATCCACCTTGTATATTGAAATGCCTATCCCTTATTCAGCTATACAAAATCAAGATGTAATAAACTTTTACAATCGTATGGATCAATTCTGCAAAGAATATGCTGCAACATATCCAGATTTCAAAAAAGATATATATATTAGAGTCATCATAAAACCTTCTGATGGATCTGATGCACCGGAAGAATATAGAAAAATATTCCGTTTATCCCAATATTAATAAAAGAGGTACCGTCTAGGGTACCTCTTTTACGTATGAGACGACGTTATCATTTGATATTTTAGAATTATTATATGCAACATCATTTCATATTGTCATTAATCCTTATAACTCGTCTAAAGAAATCATATCCTCCATTTATATTATCGCCAATTACCATTTCACTATCTTGAAAGTATGGTGAAACAGGTAAATAGCCCCAAATAACGCCTAAGCCTCCACATATATTGCGGCCACCATCTCCACCTTTATAGGAAAATTTATCTTCATCATATACGATTTCTCTACAATACGGATCATCGCCTATAATCAAGCCAAAAAAGTTTTCCTTTTCTAATGTATACTCTCCATCATTACCCATCCATTCCATATGTTTTAAGTTCATAGAAAAATCTATATTGTTCCCCCATGGAAAAATGGTCCTACACCCCTTGCCAGCTAAATACTCCCACTCTCTTCGTGTCGGTAAAGAGTACCCATGATTTTTTATGTTCTGTAACAATTTCTTAAATGTAGTTTCTTCATAAAGTTTACCATGCCAATGGTTATCGTCTGTTTGATATAAACATATGGTATTATGAATCATTGTTTCAGAAAGCCCTGTACTTTTGGCTTTTTCTATCATCTGTTGCCACTCTTTATTTTGTCTGAGTTCCTCATCAGAAATAGGTGTCCAACAAGTTTCACTATACTCTTTTTGTACCAATAGTGGATGGATTACAAACTCATCTTCTTGAGTAAAATTATGTTTAAAATATGTTTCTATGTTGGATAGTACCTCTTCATCTTCTAGTATTTCGCTAATCTTAGTTTGAACATCGTCTTCACTAAAGATTTCCTCTTCATATCCCTCGACAAATGGATAGGCAAGCTCCGCTAAATTTTCATCATTAAAAATATCCTGAAATGGTTTATTTTTAAAATCAAACCCTAACGTAACAGTATCTCCAGGAACAAATACAAATTCTATACCATCATGTGAACGATATACTGCCGTATATGTGGATTGTCTAAATGCAGCAAAGTCTTTAAAGGATATTAATTCTAGATTATATATTTCTCCAATTTGATATAACAATTCCTCCTTATCACTAATAGATAACAGATCATATTGGGGATTATATAATTTTTTGATGGGAATAGGATTCATTAATTTGATACTCCTTATTTTTATCTAGTACAAATATTCTTCACTATGCATTTACTCTATTTACTTAAGTATTGCCTTAGGGTTTGATTTTCTAATGGCCCTAATTGTAGCGCCTTCCTATTTTGAATCGCATTAATAGCTAATGCTTCAAAGGTATCTTTATCAAAATCAGAAAACTCATTAAAGGAATTAAACACTGTAAATCGTTGATTCAATAAGTTAGGTAATACCTCTAAGTCTTTCGTTCTTACTGTATCTAGCTCATTTCGTGCATAAGATTCATATCTCTCATCACCTGAATTATTCTTGCTAAACCGACCTATATCGAGATTATCAGAATAATAGCTATATATAGCTTTCTGAGAGAAATCAATTTTAGTCAATTTTCCGAATTCAAAATTATAATAAGCATTATTTCTTAAAATATGCTCACTACCATACACTCCAATAATAGCCCCTGTAGAAAGATCTACTATATCATTATGCTTAATCAAGTCTTCCTTTCTATACGATACATAGAAAGGTAGCTTTATAGGATGTCCAGCGTGTGAACCTGTATATCGTTTCTCGCTATCAAAAAAGATCTCATTCCATATATCTCTATCACTTTCATCAAGACTAGAAATATTAGGATATAACTCATCAAGCCTTACATTAAATTGTGTTTCTTTAGCATCTATTCGAGGAATGAAAGTGTTATATTTATTAATATCTTTATTCCAAGCATCTAGCAAACTTACATTTTCATCAAAAATACCAATACCGTCTAAAGTTATATAATAAAGTTTATTATCCACCTCATGAACAGCAACTACATTATCAGCAATCTTACGGTTTTCGTTGCCATAATATAATCCATTCTCCTGAAGTTCACTCAAATAAATCAGACTATTTTTAAAGTCTCCACTTGCCAAGAAATATATCAATACGCCCAATATGAGGATATAAAGCACTACAACTATGCCAACAATATAACCAATCCATTTAAGTACGCTCCTAAAATTCATAATCGCCCTCTCAAAACAATACTTATATTCTTAGAATCCGAATTGGCATATTTCCTATTTAAAATAGTACCTGCCTAAATGCATAGGCAAACACGATCATACCAAACAACACAGAAACTATAGCAATAAGACTCCGTTTAAAATATATGCTGTCTCGCTTCTGGCAAAACCCTGTAAGCATTGTGAAAAAGAAGAAAAACAACCAAATACTGCCATAATTCACTATAAAGTTATAATCTTTATCTATTAAGATTTTAAAATTTAATATCACTAAACTTATTATAGAAATTATGGATAAATACTTTGTTAAATCACCAAAAATCCTATGTTTTTTTATATATTCATGTTTTTTATCAATTGGATGATTACGAATCTCAAGTTTATATAATCCCATAGATAACGACATAGATACAAAAACAAAAAAATATCCTAACATTTCAAATTTGCTCATTATCTCTCTACGCTCTTTTACAATACACATTTACATAATCTAAATTATAACATACCGTATATTTTCACAGATAATAGGCTTGTTAAGTACAAAAAAGGCACCTCCAAAGAGGTGCCTCATTGTTATAGTTTATAGGAGATTTGTATTTTATTAATCTAAGTCGTAGAAACCAGATGGTTTATCACTCAAGTTGATAATGATGTTTTTCATTTGAGTGTAGTGTTCAAGGATAACTTTATGAGTTTCACGGCCGATACCAGATTGTTTGTAGCCACCGAATGGTGCACCTGCTGGGATGGAGTTATATGTATTAACCCACATACGACCTGTTTCGATTGCACGAGCTACGCGGATGGCACGGTTAAGGTTTTGCGTGAATACGCCACCGCCAAGACCGTATAAGCTGTCATTAGCTTGTTCGATCACTTCTTCTTCGCTGTGGAATTTAATAACAACCGCTACAGGGCCGAAGATTTCTTCGCGAGCCACGCGCATATCATTTGTAGCGTCTACGATAAGTGTAGGTCTAATGAAGCAACCTTTACCAAGTTCGCCATCAGTAACACGTACACCACCAGCGGCAATACGAGCACCTTCCTCTTTAGCAAGTTCTACATAGCTAAGTACTTTCTCAACTTGAGCTTCGTAAATCAAAGAACCAAGTTGTGTAGATTCTTCCCAAGGCAAACCAACTTTTACTTTATCAAATAATGCGGAAAGTTCAGCTACGAATTTATCGTAAATTGTATCTTGTACGAAGATACGGGAACCTGCGCAGCATACTTGACCTTGGTTGAAGAGGATACCGAGCATTGCCCCATCCAGAGCTTGTTTCCAGTTCGCATCTTCAAAGAAGATATTCGCAGATTTACCACCTAATTCTAATGTAGCAGGAATCAAGCGTTCAGATGCTGCTTTATATACATCAAGACCTACTTCTGTAGAGCCTGTGAAAGCAAGTTTGCTGAAGCCTGGATGATCAAGGATATATTGACCAGATTTAGAGCCTTTACCAGTTACGATATTTACAACGCCTGCTGGCAAGATATCTTTCAAAATATCGCCTAATACTAAAAGGCTAAGGGATGTATGGCTAGAAGGTTTAATTACAACCGTACAACCTGCTGCAAGAGCTGGTGCCAATTTCCAAGCTGCCATTAGGAATGGGAAGTTCCAAGGCACCACTTGACCTACAACGCCAATTGGTTCACGCACGATGAGGCTCAATGTATTTTCGTCAAATACTTGAGCAGAGCCTTCTTCGGAGCGAAGTACGCCAGCGAAGTAACGGAAATGGTCAGCTCCAAGTGGAATATCTACATTCAAAGTTTCACGAATTGGTTTACCATTGTCATAAGTTTCAACTTGTGCCAAGTACTCTTTGTGAGCATCGATAGCGTCAGCAATTTTTAACAAGTAATCAGCGCGCTCTACTTGGGATACTTGTTTCCAAGTTTTGAAAGCTTCTGTTGCAGCGTCTACCGCTTTATCAACGTCGTCCTTCGTAGCCTCTGCACAAATAGCAAGTTGTTCGCCATTAGCAGGGTTATATACATTGAATTCAGCACCGTCAGATGCTGCTACCCATTCGTTATTAATTAAAAGTCCATATCGTTCTTTAAGGTTCAAGCTCATAGCATTACCTCCTATGTAGGAATATAGATTGAGGAAGATTTCCTCTGTGATTTCATCATACGCCTTATATCTAAATATTTCAATCAGATATATCATTTTCGATATATCACTTCTGCATTAATATACATAGTTTTAAGCTATATAGAAAAACCGCACCCTCTAACACCATAGAGGATGCGGTTTTCTATATGATGACTTTTAGTCAATAATAGTTTTTACTTATGGTTGTCATTATTTCTATTATTTTGACGACCACCATTGTTACGGTTATTATTACGATCGTTGTTTCGACGTTGACCATTATTATTTCTATTGCGGTTATTATCGTTATTCTTTGGCTTTTCTGGTTGCAATGCTTTTACAGATAAACCGATACGATTACGTTTTACATCAACAGAAATAATTTGAGCTTCGATGATATCGCCTACAGCTAATACATCGGATGGATGTTGACGGCTATTACATAATTCACTGCGATGTAATAGACCATTAGTTTTAAGGCCAAAGTCTACGAAGGCACCAAAGTCAACTACGTTGTGAACCGTACCTTTTACCACAGTGCCGACCTTGATATCTTCAAGGCTTACTACATGTTTTCTCGTAAGCGGTGCCGGTAAATCTTCACGAGGGTCACGACCTGGTTTTGCCAAAGCAGCTAGAATATCTCGTACAGTTGGTACACCCGCATCAAGTTTAGCGGCCATTTTCTCCGCATCAACGAGCGGTAATTTCACTTGTAACGCTTCTAGTTGCGCCTTATCTTGCAAATCTTTTAAGGTAAAGCCCAATTCACCAATAATGCGTTCTGCCAATTCATAGGACTCAGGATGGACAGATGTATTATCTAGTGGATTTTTACCGTGTTGCAAGCGAAGGAAACCAGCACATTGTGTGAACGCTGCAGGACC
This sequence comes from Veillonella sp. ZSJB6, assembly GCF_051549505.1. Lineage (NCBI taxonomy): Bacteria > Bacillati > Bacillota > Negativicutes > Veillonellales > Veillonellaceae > Veillonella > Veillonella sp. ZSJB6. The sequence goes on from NZ_JBPUGE010000002.1 coordinate 18,189, forward strand.
TAAACGCGGTACTTTTAGCAATTCCTTACGACTTTTAAATACGCCATTCTCTTGACGGTATGCAACGATGTTTTTAGCCACCGTACTAGAGATACCTGCAATATGTTGCAAGATAGCTGGAGATGCTGTGTTGAGCTCTACCCCAACGTGGTTTACTACAGTTTCAACTACTTGATCTAAGGTATGAGTCAATTGTTTTTGATTGACGTCATGTTGATATTGACCTACACCGATAGATTTAGGATCAATTTTAACAGATTCAGCCAATGGATCTTGTACACGGCGCGCAATGGATACGGCGCCGCGAATTGTTACGTCTAAATCTGGTAATTCATCGATAGCCAATTTAGAAGCAGAATATACAGATGCACCTGCTTCATTGGTGATGATGTAGTGGCAATCTAATTTTTCCTCTTCAATCATGGTAGATGCAAACTGCTCTGTTTCGTAGGATGCAGTACCATTACCAATGGATAATAGGGTAACTTTGAACTTGCGGATTTTATCAGCCAACACTTTTTGCGCTTCCTTGCGAAGCTTTTCACTATTAGTTAAATAGTAGGCACCGTAATCTAGCACATTACCTTGTTGGTCGATGATAGCCATCTTACAGCCTGTACGATAGCCAGGGTCAAGGCCCATAATAACATGGCCTGCCAAAGGTGGTTGTAACAATAGGTTCTTAAGGTTTACACCGAACACCTTGATAGCTTGTTCATCCGCATTTTCCGTCAACTCATTGCGGATATCGCGCTCTAGAGCAGGGAAAATTAAACGTTTATATGCATCTGCTACGGCCGCTGCTTTATAGTCTGCGAAGATAGACTTTGGATTTTTCTCCAACTTTTGTACCATGTACGCTACATAGGTATCACCAGGCACAGTAAGAGCTAATTTCAGCGCACCTAATTTTTCACCGCGATTAACCGCCAAGATGCGGTGAGACGGCATTTGACGAACAGGCTCGGCATATTCTGCATATTGCAAGAACTGTTGCTGTACCTCTTCATCACCGGTTAACTCAGCTTGAATAAAGCCTTCGTTCCACATCTTTTTACGCAAGTACGCACGGAAGTCAGCACTATCACTAACGATTTCCGCTACGATATCAGACGCACCTTGAATAGCATCTTCTGGGGTTGGCACCTCTTCTGTTACATATTCTTTTGCAATCTCTAATGGATCACCAGAGGTAACTGTATCGTTAAGGATCATTTCTGCCAACGGCTCTAAGCCACGTTCACGGGCAATCATAGCGCGCGTACGTTTCTTAGGACGATACGGTAAATACAAATCTTCTAATTCTTGAAGCTTTGTGGCAGCCTCTAAGGCTTTCATCAACTCGTCAGTCATCTTTTCTTGCTCTGTAATAGAGGCAATGATTTCTTGACGACGTGTTTCCAAATTGCGCAAGTATTTAATGCGTTCTTCAATGGTGCGCAATTGCTCATCTTGTAATTCGCCTGTCACCTCTTTACGGTAACGCGCAATAAATGGCACCGTATTGCCTTCGTCCAATAATTCTACGGCAGCTTGCACCTGCTTTGGCTTAACATTTAATTCACTGCCGATAATGGCAAACATTCTTTCACTCATTTAGATGCCTTTCTGCGATAGGTTACAAAACGATGAGGATATTTGTTCTTTTCATCCACAATGCCGTCTACAACGGATTCAATGGTGAAAGTATCCTCTGGGAACTCTGGGAAAAATGCATCCCCTTCAAATTCATGGTCTACTTCTGTGATGTACATCGTATCTACGTAAGGCAAGAAAGCCTCATATACTTGGGCACCACCGATGACAAAGGCCGCATCAAGAGCACGCGCCGCTTCTGCAGCCGACTCAGGGCTATGGAAAATCCTAACCCCTTCAGGCGCATCAAAGCCTTTGTCACGGGTAATCACCCAGTGCTCACGATTTGGCAACAAGAACGGTAAGCTTTCAAAGGTCTTACGGCCCATAATGATGACATGACCTGTAGTTTTCTCTTTAAAGAATTTCAAATCATTCGGCAAGTGCCAAATCAAGGTATTATCTTTACCAATCACACGATTATGTGCTACGGCTACGATTAATGCTAACATACTGCCCTCTTTCGATTCATACTATATGGCAACAGTCATAAATGTAATACTATTTAGCAATGGTCATGAATACAATGCTATACAGCAACAGTCATGGACAATTTACCCAGATGTTCATAGCCATCTAATGTAACGTCCTCCGGTGTGAAATCGTAGAAATCTTTCACGTCTGGATTTACTACAATTTTTGGCGCCGGCAACGCTTGATCTCGGCGTGCTAATTGTTCACGCAATGCTTCTACGTGGTTTTCATAGACATGAGCATTGTTAATAACATGGGTAAATTTACCAGGTTTAAGACCTGTTACCTGCGCAATCATGCATTGTAATGCTGCATATTGAGCCGTGTTAAATGGAACGCCTAGGCCCATATCTCCACTGCGTTGAATGAGCATGCAATTCAAATGGCCATCAGCTACATCCCATAATGTTTCATATGCACATGGTTGTAACGCCATATCATCTAAATCCTCAATATTCCATAAGGTTACAATCATACGACGGCTATCAGGATCTTCCTTGATAGTCTTGATGAGATTGTCTAATTGTTTATACTTTGCAATTTGGTAACCATAGGCCTTACCAATGGTGCCGTCTTCACGCATCCACTCATCCCATACGCGTACGTTCATTTCTTGTAATTTACGTACATCGTTAGATTGCATTTGCCAAATCCACAACAATTCTTTTACCGCTGTTTTGAAAGCTACAAATTTTGTAGTCAAAATGGGAAATTCCTCTTGCAAGTCGAATTGCATAATTTGATGAGGTAATTTATAGGTCGCAATGCCCGTACGATTTTGACCATATGTACCATGTTCTAAAATATTTTCAATAATACCGAGGTATTGTGTATCTGCTAGACTCATATATCCCCCTAAATCTATGTATACTAAGTCGAATAACACTAACATTCTGTCTTACAATATATAGTACTATCATACTAAAAAATACATAGCACTACCATATATACAGTAAAATTTATTATCCCTTATATTCTGCAATGGCCTGTAAAAAACTGAGGCCATATTTTTTCAATTTTGCTTCCCCTACGCCCTTAACATTGCCAAACTCGCCTAATGTGGTTGGTCGTAAATTAGCTAAGTCAATCAGCACTGTATCAGGGAAGATAAGATATGGTCGAAGACCGGCCTCTTCAGCTAAACGCTTACGATGTTGTCGCAAGTGTTCAAATAAGCCACCTGCACTGGAATTAGATTTTCCTCGCGCCACAGTAGATGTAGACCTACTAGTGCAAGACGGTACAGACACATGTTGTCTGATTTCCTCTACCTCTTTATGCCCAGCAAGGACTTCTTCAGCACCAGCCGTCAAAGATAGTACTGGATATTTACCTGTAGAGCTACGCAAGTAGCCAGAGGCCACAAATTGTTGAATAAGGCCCTTAATCGATTTCTCGTCTACATTACTCAATAGACCAAAAACAGGCAATGCATCGTGTCCTGCGCGCATGATGCGATCAGTTCGCTCACCGCGCACGATAGAGGTAATCATAGATGCGCCGTAGCGCTCATCAGTCCCCATAATGGCACGGAAGATGGCCTTCGCCTCTTTCGTTACATTTACCTTATCGGCAGAACCTTTACAGGAGCTACAATTGTCACATGTGGTCCAAACGGTGCTTTCACCAAAATAGTTAAGCATATATTTACGCAAACAATTACTGCAGAAACAATAGTCAATCATGGATTGTAACTTGCGAAGTTCCACCTCTTGTCTCTCAGGCGTTTCGATGGACTGTTCAATTAAATACTTGTGAACCTGTACATCCTGCCCGCTGTAGAGCAAAATACATTCTGCAGGGGCTCCATCGCGACCTGCACGGCCCGCCTCTTGATAGTAGGACTCCATGTTTCGCGGCATTTGGTAATGCAACACATAGCGCACATTGCTCTTATCAATACCCATGCCAAAGGCATTGGTAGCCACCATAACCTGTAGTTTATCATCCGCATAGGCGTTTTGCATCTCACGGCGCACCTCATCGCTGAGCCCACCGTGATAATGACCTACCTTAATGCCTGCACGGGTTAGATTTTCATACACCCGATCTACATCCTTGCGCGTTGCACAGTAGATAATACCATTTTCGTTAGCGTGTTGACGCACATAATGGACTACGTAATCCATGCGCTTTGGTGTACGGATGACAGAGAAGGATAAATTAGGTCTGTCAAAGCCCGTTACATATACATTCGCATTATCTAAACCTAATAGTTTTTTTATATCATTTTCTACATATTTCGTCGCCGTTGCTGTGAAAGCACCTACGATAGGTCTCTTCGGCAAAGAGTTAAGCCACTCACCAATGAGACGATAGGACGGTCTAAAGTCATGGCCCCACTCAGAAATACAGTGAGCCTCATCAACGATGACTTGGGCTATAGGCAATGCTCGCAGAACATTACAGAAGAAATTAGAACCTAATCTCTCTGGTGCAATATATAACAGCTTAATTTTACCACTGCGTACTTCATACATAGTCTTATTAAACTCCGCTTGGGTAAGGGTACTATTAATGAGTGCCGCCGGAATGTTCTGCACTAATAGACCATCTACTTGGTCTTTCATAAGAGAAATGAGCGGCGAAAACACGATAGTAAGGCCCGGCTTGCAAAGAGCAGGAATTTGGAAACAGATAGACTTGCCAGCCCCCGTCGGCATGATGCCAATTACATCTTCGTTACGTAACAAGGATGCAACGGGCGCCTCTTGAGCCGGTCTAAAGGAGGTATACCCAAAGTAGGTTTCCAACATCCGTAATGCCTGTTGTTTCATCATAGCTTGTTGCTTCATCTCGACCAACTGTGATGCAATAGCTTGTTTTGAAGCTGGCTGTTGTTCCATAGGTACCTCCTTTCACGTTCCAGAAATATACATACAAGACCATAATTACGACTATCAATGACGAAATTTCGTATACAAAACACGAAATATCGTTTTTCCATTCTTATATTTTAACATATTTCATATGCCATTGGGCTTATTAGTATAAACGATTTATTAGTCCAACGTCTAATGCATATGTAGAAAACCAATCTTCAAAATTTGCATAGAAACTACGTAATATCACGAAATTTTTACACTCTAAAGCGCTAATATATGGTACAATAGGAATTATTTATAATACTATAGAATAGAACTACAACCTAAGGAGGTCTTATATAGGCATGACACAAGACAACTTAATGATTATCATCGCCTTTGCCTTATACCTAGGACTCATGATGTATATCGGGGTCTACTATTACAGGAAATCTAACAGCATCGGTGATTACATTCTCGGTGGCCGACAACTAGGACCATGGATCACAGCACTTAGTGCAGAAGCATCAGATATGAGTGGTTGGATGCTCATGGGTGTGCCTGGCCTAGCGTATACTACAGGGATTTCTGGTGTATGGATTGCCGTAGGTCTCACATTAGGCACATGGGCAAACTGGAAGTTTGTTTCTAGACGCTTGCGTAACCATACTGAGGTAGCTAGTGACAGTTTAACTTTACCGGACTATTTGAAAAATCGTTTCCACGATCAATCTCATTCGGTAGCCGTTATCTCCGCCCTATTTATCTTGATTTTCTTCTTGATTTATACATCATCAGGGTTCGTAGCAGGTGGCAAACTGTTCAACACCATCTTTGGTCTTGATTACACTGTATCTCTATTTATTACAGCGGGTATCGTCGTATTCTACACATTCCTCGGCGGCTTCCTCGCCGTATCTTGGACAGATTGTATCCAAGGGGCATTGATGTTCTTCGCTATCTTAGCGGTACCAATTACAGCTGCCATGTTTATGGGTGGTCCTATTGAAACATTCCAACTCATTCAACACGAGTTTCCTCAAGGACTTAGCCTATTTGGTGATCCATCCGACTGGTTCACATGGGCTATCGGCTTAATCTCTTCTCTTGGTTGGGGTCTTGGCTACTTCGGTCAACCTCATATCCTCGTAAGATTCATGGCTATCTCCGATGCGAAAGAGCTTAAGAAATCTACAAATATCGCCATGGTTTGGGTTATCTTATCCCTTATGGCAGCCATCGCTGTAGGCCTCATCGGTCACGTATATATGTTGCCTGATGTATTAGTAGGCACTGATGCAGAAACTGTATTCCTCATCATGACAGAACGCCTCTTTACACCATTTGTAGCAGGTCTCATCTGGTCTGCCGTACTCGCAGCTATCATGAGTACCGCATCTGCCCAGTTATTAGTAACAGCCTCTGCCATTTCTAATGACTTCTATGCGAATATCATTCATCCTAAAGCGAGTGATAAGGAGCTAGTACTAGTAAGTCGTATCGTAGTACTACTAGTTGCATTAATAGCCATCTATATGGCAATGGATCCAGATAGCTACATCTTAACCATGGTTGCCTATGCTTGGGCAGGTTTTGGTGCTGCCTTTGGTCCAGCTATCTTGTTCTCCTTATTCTGGAAACGTATGACACGTCATGGCTGTATCGCAGGTATCGTCGTAGGTGGTTTAACCGTTCTTATTTGGAAACAATTTGGATTCCTCGGCCTTTACGAAATCGTACCAGGCTTCCTCTTCTCTTCCATCGCTATCTATGTAGTGAGTATCATGGGTAAATTACCTCCTCGTCCAGTTCTTAAGGACTATCGCGAAGCAGAAAAAATGCATGTTCTATAAATTAGAAATCGGACGTTTAAAATAACATACATAAAAAAAGAGCTAGTTGATTCAACGATCAACTAGCTCTTTTATTATGAGTATTGTGCTAAGCCTTCCTTAATAGCTTCTTTCACTTCTGCTACCAAGGATGTTGGTGAAAGTACTTTCACACTTTGCATATATTGAAGTGCCCAATACTTAAAGGCATCATGATTTACACGTACACGACATACAACATCATCAGATGTGACGTTGGTGAATTCCACATTGCCATCGAACCAATCTAAAATTTGGTTTACAATAGACCGCTTTGCCTTAAAACTTACGGTAACGGATTCACCGCCGAACATGTAAATATGTTCTTTTACATATTGTGATACATTAAAGGTGCGTTGTTGGTTATAACCCTTTATCTCCCGTAAAGGTTTTCTACGTTCGCTCAGCACCGTAATATGTGCAATTCGATCGACACGCAATGTAGACATGTCATCATAATTTTCATGGTTCCCAACTAGGTAATAGTGTCCCCGATTCATAACTAGTTGGAATGGATTGAATACATACTTTCGCTCCTTATTATCTGGACCGAGATTGATATGTAATCGTTTATCCACGTCAGGTTGGCAATAAGCCAAGGAAATTTTTCTCCCCTTTTGTATTGCTTCCTCTATGAGATCAATATTAAGGAATAAGTCCTGACTTCTATGAAGGTAACCCGTAGCACTTTCAATATCAATACCATGGGGCTTGAAATGAGAGCTACCCAATTTAGCAACACGACTAATTAAATCCTTACGTTGAGATGCGGTAATATGACGAGACGCCAATATACCGTCAATTAATAATCTCAATTCTGAATCTTCAAAGGTATGAATCATATAGAAATCAGTACGGCGAATAGTACCATCCGCTCCTACGGCAGACTCTTCACATTGAATACCAAAATCACCAGATTCATATAAATCATTTAAATGACGGCCTAAGGTCTTCCGATCGACGGATACCTCGTACCGCTCGGCTAATATACTGCGAATCTCTTCTTGAGATAAAGTATGATTAGCATCCGTTTCACTTTTCAGGATTTCTAGTATATATACTAGAACGGCCTTCTTAGATGCCATAAAAGACTCCTTTTACAAATAATACAATAAAAACAACATTGTAACTAATACAATATATAATATCATCCACAACACACAGGATGATGTTCACAAAAATACCCATACATAGTATACCATACTTTTCATATATGGTTCATTTATTTCTCATTAATTTTATCGATTTACTATACTTATTCAGCAATATTAAATAACTAAATGTAATAATTATTAAAAAAAGATTAAATTAAATTATATAAAATAAAAACCCATTACTACTTAATACACATAAATGTTATAAGTATAATGGGTTTTATGTTTATTCTGAAGATTATATGAACCTCAAAATATATTCTTAGAATTCTAGCGATAGATTAAGAAAGACCATCAGTTTTCTTACTTCTAATAAAGCCTAATTGCTCCATACGCTTAGTTAATTCATTATAGAAGGCTTCCGCCATGGCATTTTGATGCTTACCAGTTTGGGCCTTGTCAGCGCTAAAGAGAGAATCCTTTATCTTCTTGATCAATGTAGATTTAGCTTTAGGTTTATTCAACAATTCCATAAACAATAAATCCTCTTCGGAAATATCACCAATGGCATCATTGAACATGTTTGCGCCATAAATATATTCACTACCACCGTCAGCAATAGCTTTCACAAAATTTGTAAAACGTGCTGGTACATAGGATAAGCCTTCCATATATTCCTGTTTATCAGGGAATGTTTTATAGAAGCGAATACCCCCCCGTACCATATGTTCAACGATAGCTTTATACAAACTACATACAGCTGGTTCTAAATCATCTTCAGAGGCATTAGCAGCATCATGAGCAGCTTTTAAAATGGCAAGAGCTTCAATCATATTGAAAGTGCCACCATCTTTAATAAGCGCTTTGAATGTATCTCGTACAAGGTCATTTTCAAACATTTCTAATGCTTCTTCATCAAAGAGGATTTGGAATACAAAACTATTTACGATAGTCCGTACAGGTACTGTATTCACCTTATCTGGATTAGCTACATCATAGTTAATATCCTTTGCAGCACGTTCTTTGCAAATAATAGACTTGCGGAATGTTGTATCAAGCATAAAGTCTAAATATTGTTCTTGATCCGCTTGGCTATTAGGAGCCAATTTTTCAAGCTTATCGGCGATGCTTTCATCATAGGTACGAACCATGGATAATGTCAAATCTGCATCACATACATATGTAAGATTGTGAGCTTTCAAATGATCATTGAATTGATAGAAGTAACATGGATCATTATGAGGCTCTAAATGGTCATGACCTACATAATAATCATCCTTTTGCATAACAGAACGCAAAGCGCCTAAGAATTTACTATTACGTTCCTTAAGGTTGTCATAATTAAGAATTTGAGAACCTACTAAGCTGCCCACAGTCTTACCGCGCAATACCTTTTCTTTATGTGTTAATTCATCATGATCACGATTAGCAAATAGCATGAGCTGACGCACCTCTTCCATCGTATGCCAACCTGGGTATGTATTATAGGATACATATGCAATGCCATTATCAGCCAAATGATGGGATATAATATCAAGCAACTTATCCTTCATTTCATCGCTAATCCAAGAGTAAAAACCATGGGCAATAATATAATCAAAGGTTCCTAAGGTCTCATCAAAGTTCATAATATCCCCTTGAATTAGAGATACATTATCCAACTTAGCATCACTAATAATTTTGTTTCCCTTCTCTACTTGATCTTGAGAAAGCTCTATACCTACAAAGGTCGCTTCTGGATTATGTACAGCTTGAGAAATAATATTTCCACCATAGGTAGCACCTAATTCAAGGACACGAGCTGTCTTTGCAGGCGGAGTATTAAGACCTACAAGTGTACCATACGCTTCTAAATACGCAGGTGTTGTAAATGGAAATGGATAGGATTTATAGCCTAACTCTTTATATATTGTTTGTTGCATATCATCTGTTGTGATCTGTTGGTTATCCTTAGCCATAAGCACCTCTATATTACGATTAAAATTACCTAGTTATCTATCAATGTAACAATGCAATATACTTACGTATAACTGCATAACTATCTAATATTATATCAAATTCCTAATATATTACCTATGGTAAAAGCATTAGTAACATAGGAATAACAGATTCATGACGTGCCCCTATTAATGTAAGATAGACTCAAACATATGGAAGATATAATTTTATATACAAAAGAGGCACCCTCGAGAGGGTGCCTCTTATCAGTTCTTAGTCGTTAAATAACGAATTATTTTACGTCTTCGAAACCTTTTTGTAAGCGAACATAGCTTAAGCGACGATCTTTAGCGTCTTGTTCAGTTTTAGCGAACAATTCTTCTGCAACATCTGGAGCTGCTTTAGCCAAGGAAGCGTAACGAACTTCACCTTTAAGGAAGTCTTGGAAGTTTTCAGTTGGTTCTTTGGAATCCAAGGAGAATGGATTTTTACCTTCTTCTTTAAGTTGAGGGTTGTATCTGTAAAGATTCCAGTAACCAGCTGCAACTGCTTTACGTTGTTCTTCTTGAGCTTTACCCATACCAGCTTTGATACCGTGGTTGATACATGGGCTGTAAGCGATGATCAAGGAAGGACCTGGATATGCTTCAGCTTCTGCAACAGCTTTCATCAATTGGTTTTTATCTGCACCCATAGCTACTTGTGCTACGTATACATAACCATAAGACATAGCCATCATGCCAAGGTCTTTTTTCTTAGTACGTTTACCAGAAGCTGCGAATTGAGCAACTGCTGCGATATTAGTGGATTTGGAAGCTTGACCACCAGTGTTGGAGTATACTTCAGTATCGAATACGAAGATGTTGATGTCTTCGCCAGAAGCTAATACATGGTCAACACCGCCGAAGCCGATATCGTATGCCCAGCCGTCACCACCGAAGATCCAGTGGGAACGTTTGATCAAGAATTGTTTTTTCTCAAGAATTTCTTTCAATTCTGGAGTTGTAGCACCTTCAGCTTCGATAGCTGCTACTAAACGTTCGGAACGTTGACGAGTTGCTGCACCAAGGTTAGCGAATTCGATCCATTGTTCCAAAGCTGCTTTCAATTCGCCTGTAGCAGTTTCTACAGCTTTAGAAGCTACTTCAACTAATTGTTGACGGATTTTCTTAACGCCGATGAACATACCATAACCATACTCAGCATTGTCTTCGAACAAGGAGTTTGCCCAGGAAGGACCTTGACCTTGTTGGTTAGTTGTGTATGGAGATGCAGGCATGGAAGCACCCCAGATGGAGGAACAACCAGTTGCATTGGCAATCATCATGCGATCGCCGAACAATTGAGTTAACAATTTAGCGTAAGGAGTTTCACCACAACCTGCGCAAGCACCGGAGAACTCGAACAATGGTTGTTCGAATTGGGAACCTTTAACAGTTTCCTTCTTCATAGGGTTTTCTTTTACAGGAAGGTTAACACCATAGTTCCATGCTTCAGCTTGTTCGATTTCGGAATCGATGGAAGTCATTACGATAGCTTTGCCTTTAGGAGCTGGACAGATATCAACACAGTTACCGCAACCCAAGCAATCTAATGGGGATACTGCGATACGGAATTGAAGGTCTTTAGCGCCCAATGCAGGGATTGTATCGAAATGTTCTGGAGCTGCAGCCACTTCTGCTTCAGTTGCCAAGATTGGACGAATTGTAGCATGTGGACATACGAAGGAACATTGATTACATTGGATACAGTTTTCTGGTAACCATTTTGGAACGAACAATGCAGGACCGCGTTTTTCGTATTTAGCAGTACCAGCAGGTAATGTACCGTCTTCGTAACCAGCGAATGTGGATACAGGAAGATCATAACCAGCTTGTGCATTGATTGGTTGTGCAATGTTTTGAACGAAGGATGGGCAAGATTCGCAACCAGGTTTAACTGCGTGACCGCCTTCATCAACAGCGTTTTTCCAGTCAGCAGGAACATCTACTTTAACCAAAGCGTTAACGCCTTGATCGATAGCAGCGTTGTTCATGTCAACGATATTTTGACCTTTTTTACCGTAAGAAGTTACTACGGATTCTTTAAGGTATTTAACAGCGTCATCTACAGGGATGATTTCAGTCAATTTGAAGAATGCAGCTTGAGTTACCATGTTGATACGACCGCCCAAACCGATTTCGGAAGCGATTTTCGCAGCGTTGATGATGTAGAAGTTCAATTCTTTTTCTGCGATTTGACGACGTAATTTAGCAGGTAAATGTTCGTTCAATTCTTCAGGAGACCAAGTACAGTTCAATAAGAATGTACCACCTTTTTTGATGCCGCGGATCAAGTCGTATTCATGTACGTAGGATTGACGGTGACATGCTACGAATTGAGGTTCAGTAATCAAGTAAGGCAAGTTGATTGGGTTTTTACCAAAACGAAGGTGAGACATTGTTACGCCACCAGACTTTTTGGAGTCGTAGTCGAAGTATGCTTGAGCATACATGTCAGTGTGGTCACCGATGATTTTGATAGCGGATTTATTCGCACCTACAGTACCGTCAGAACCGAAGCCCCAGAATTTACATTCAGTCAAACCAGGAGTTTCAACTTCTACGCCTTCAGCACGATCTAAGGACAAGAATGTAACATCATCATTGATACCCAATGTGAAGAATTTCTTGCCGTTTTCAGCAGCCAAGTTATCGAATACAGCTACGATGTCTGCAGGGATAACGTCTTTGGAGCTCAAACCATAACGACCAGCGATAACTTTTACGTTACGGCCACCGTCGATTACAGCAGCTTGTACGTCCAAGAACAATGGTTCAGCCAAAGCGCCTGGTTCTTTAGTACGGTCAAGAACTGCAATGCGTTCTACTGTTTGAGGAAGAGCTTTCAACAAACGATCTGTTGCGAATGGACGGAACAAGTGAACGTTGATGAAACCAACTTTACGGCCCAATTTGTTTAAGTAGTCAACAGTGGATTGAACTACTTGAGCGGAGGAACCCATAGTTACGATTACGTCAGTTGCATCAGGAGCACCATGGTAGTTGAACAATTGGTAGTTAGTACCAGCCAATTTGTTAACTTCGTTCATGTAGTGTTCTACAACGTCAGGAACGTTCAAGTAGAATTTGTTGGATGCTTCACGATGTTGGAAGTAAACGTCAGGGTTTTCTGCAGTACCACGAGTTACAGGAGCATCTGGGTTTAAAGCGTTTTTACGGAAAGCTTTAACAGCGTCCATGTCAACCAATGGTTTTAAATCTTCATAGTCCCAGATTTCGATTTTTTGAATTTCGTGGGATGTACGGAAACCGTCGAAGAAGTTAATGAAAGGTACACGAGTTTTAATAGCTGTCAAGTGAGCTACAGCGGACAAGTCCATTACTTCTTGTACAGAGGATTCAGCAAGCATAGCGCAGCCAGCTGCACGAGCAGCCATTACGTCTTGGTGGTCACCGAAGATAGCCAAAGCATGTGCAGCCAATGCACGAGCAGCTACTTGGAATACACCTGGAAGTAATTCACCTGCTACTTTATATAAGTTAGGAAGCATCAATAACAAACCTTGGGAAGATGTGAAAGTTGTTGTTAATGCACCAGCTTGTAAAGAACCGTGAGTTGCGGCAGCAGCACCTGCTTCAGATTGCATTTCTACAACTTGAACAGTGTTGCCGAAAATGTTTTTACGACCAGACGCAGCCCATTCGTCAATGTGTTCTGGCATTGGGGAAGATGGAGTGATTGGGTAAATCGCAGCAACTTCTGTAAAACCATAAGAAACGTGAGCAGCCGCTTGGTTGCCGTCCATAGTTTTAAATTTACGACTCATGTGATTATTGCCTCCTTAAGCATTTAGCAAAAATAGAACACTTGCTTAATCTATCATTATGTTTAGGAATAACAACCATTACAAACTTGCGCACATGAAAAAATAATGCAATAATATATATGTTATATATAATATGGCATTATGTGTGAACATACTTTTGTAGTGGGCACAACCATAATTCCTAATATCATAACTTGATATAGCCCTATAAGCACATTATAACGTGCTGGGCCCTATCAACGCAACACATACAGTGACTGTCGCTTTGCCAATATTGCTATCCATGCTTTACATAAAGTAATAGCTAATTGCGTTATAGTAATAACTATTCTCATTTAGTTTAGGTCACTTCCTATAACCAAGTTTTATTTTTAGGGGGTTAATTATGGATTTTCATCATTTGAAATACTTCGTTGAAGTAGCTGATCAAAAAAGCTTTAGTAAAGCTGCGCGGAATTTGCACATCTCCCAATCCGCTATCAGCCGTACTATTAAGGCTTTAGAAGACGAACTTGGTGTTGTTCTCTTCATGCGTAATGCTAAATCTGTAGAACTTACTGATGGGGGTACCATCTTCTTAACCCACGCAAAACGCGTAGTATTTATGTTTGAACATCTTAAAACCGATTTTGAAAACGAGTTTCGTTTGGAGCAAGGTTCCATCCGAATTGGTATTCCACCAATTACCGATGCACCTATCTTTGCACAGCTTTTAGGGGAGTTCAAAAAAGTATATCCACAAATCGAACTAGAACTTTATGAACAAGGTTCTAAAAAAGTTGAGATTAGTGTTCAAGAAGGCTTAATTGATATTGGTATCATTTGTACGAAACCAAATCCTAAAGAATTTGAGTCCTTCTACCTCACTAGTGACCCACTTTCTGTTATCGTTCCAAAATCTAGCCCTCTAGCGAAAGAAAAAGAAATTCGTTTAGAAATGCTAGCTGATGAATCCTTCGTATTGCACAAAGACGACTTTAACTTGCATGACGAAATCATCAAAGCTTGTAAACATACTGGTTTCCAACCTCATATCGTATTCGAAACAAGCCAACGTGATCTCATGTTGCAAACAGTTAGTGCAGACCTTGCTATCGCATTGTTGCCATCTCGCCTCTGCCCTGAGGTTGGTGAAAACACTGAGGTTGGTTCGAAGGTCGTTGTACGTCCACTCGTACCAGAAATCATTCATACACTTTACGTTATTTGGAAAAAAGGTCATTACCTTTCCCACGCTTCTCGCTTGTGGTTAGACTTTGTAAATTCCAAATTGCCATTACCTGGATTACAACTCGAGGATCGTCAATAATGATTAAACCATCTGGGCTCGCATCTAAATTGCGGGCCCTTTTGAAAGCTAAAGAAACACCCATGTGGGGCGTTATTATCGTGCTGGTCATTGTCATAATCTTCCAGCAAATACAAATCTCAGAATTACAATGGCGCGTCGATGAAGACCATGATGGAGCTTCCGTCAATAGTGTGGCTGGTCGTCTATACATCCTAGAAGGGATGGCTAATAAACATAGCGACCAATTCGATGATGTCTTTAAGGATATTCGCCAACTACAAAATGATGGTGCCAAGTACGACTGGGAACTAAAACAACTACAATGGTTGCACCCAGAACTCAAAGTACAACCACCAGAGGCAAACCCACACCCATTCAAATCCACAGATCTAAATCTCGATATGAATCCTGGGAAAGTGCCTGATGTAACAAAATAAACTCAATAAAGAAATCAAGAATAAATAAAAGCACCTTATATACCTACAAAAGTCATCACAAATGACTCTTTTCATAGGATATAAGGTGCTTTTATCATTATTCTATTATAGATTTAATCACTAGTTTTCCCATACGTCTCTGCAATGACAAGTTGCTTCTACTTGCGATACGCTTCTAATTTATATGCATATTCACTTAAAAGATCCTTTGAATAGATTTTTTCATTTTTTGAATCTCTAACTTCTTTCCAAATAATAGATGCTACTTTTAATTTATTCGAATAATTGCCACTACATTCGTCTGCACAAAAATCCTTAAAAAATTGATTCCATTGACAAACCGAATTGTCATACTTTGCATAATCTGATTCACCATAATATACTTTCAGCAAATCTCCAATAGTAAAGCTTATATTTTTTTCACTTTTTACTTTTCTCCAAGCAGTAGCCATATCAGCATTAAATTTAAATCGTGAAACACCTGTTAAATCAGAAAAATATTCTCTAAACTTCGTATTAAAAGAAAAATTACATTCAAGTAATGGTGTATCTAAAGTAATATTTTCCACTTGTTTTTTTCTATTTTTTATTGATGATTTTTTAATTAAATTGCCTTTAAAGTACTGCTCAATAATATGATTGAGTTCTTGTTTTATTCCCCTATATTCTAATCCTAATGATTTACATATTTGTGAAAGTTCATCACGATACCAATAATATTTTTTAAATTCATCAAATGATGTAATTTCATCAAACTTAGGTCTACACTCTTTCAATATTCTGTCTCCTCAAGTTTAAATAATACTATTTTGTAAATTGTAACATAAAATTGAATAGTACCCAAAATCACACCATTGAAGCATTCGTTAAATATTTTCCTATGAAGTTATCTATAATATAACTCTACTTAATCCTCTTTATGCTCCATAGATTTTGGAAGTGTCAAAATTAATAGACCAGCAAGGAACATACAAGCCCCCATTACATAGTAGCCGTAAGCAAAGCTACCTGTGTGACCATTGATGAAACCAAGCATGTAAGGACCTACCCAGCCCCCCATGTTACCAGAGGAGTTAATGAGTCCCATCGCACCCGCCGCAGCAGCACCGGATAAGAAGGTTGTTGGCATTGTCCACCATACACCCATACCGCCGTACACACCTACAGCAGTTAAGCAGATAAACAACAAGCTAAGTTCTGGAGATGGGCTATGTGGTGTCGCTAAAAAGCCAATAGTACCAATGAACAATGTAGTTGCCACATGCCAACGTTTTTCATTGCGCTTTTCAGAGGAATAACCACAATATACTTGTACAAGTAATGCAGCAGACATTGGAATCGCAATAGACCATGCCACAACACTTGGTGGCCAACCGGATAAGCTTTTAAGAACTTGAGGCATCCAGAAGCTAAAGCCCCAGAAGCCAATGACCCATAAGAAGTAAATTAACGCTAAACGCAATACCTTTGGATCCTTTAAGGCTTGCCATGTCGTATATTTCTTTACAGCTTGCTTTTGTTGCTCTTCTTTTTCAAGTTCAGCCTTAATATACGCTTTTTCTGCATCAGTTACCCAAGATGCATGATCTGGACGTTCTTTCATCCAGAATGCGAAAATGAAAGCAAAGATTACAGCAGGAATGGCTTCAACAATAAAGAGTGTACGCCAACCATGTAAACCAAAGAAGGTTGTATCTAACAAGATACCTGCCAATGGGCCACCGATGATGTTAGAGAACAATAAAGATGTTAACATCAAGGAAATCGCTTTTGCACGCTCCTTCGGCAAGAACCAATTTGGAATGAGTAATGAATAAATTACAGGATATAAAGAGGCTTCGCATAGACCGAGTAAGAAGCGATAAATATAAAACTCCAACTCTGTGGTCATCGTCGTCATAAGAATACAAACAAGGCCCCAACTAAACATGATACGCGCTACCCAATGCATAGCATTACAACGAGCAGCGATTAACGATGCTGGCACTTCAAATAAAACATAGCCAATAAAGAAAATGCCTGCCCCCATACCGAATACCTCTGGCGTTAACCAAGGTAAATTCTCCTTCATGGTCAAGCCTGCATAAGCAATGTTTACACGGTCCAAAAAGGCAATAATAGAAACAATAAATAATGGTAAGACTACGTGTAGCATGCGCCGCTTCGTAAAGTCTTTGAAATCAATGGCCCCACTTTGAGGCTCTGGTGTAGATGAGCTCATATAATTCCTTTCTACTACTTAAGATATTACATACCTTATTATCTTAAGAAAACAAAAGTCCTCTGTCAATGGAATTATATAGAATATAGAGATGCTAAATAGGAATAGTGGAACCTAAATAATGGCATATTAAATGAAAAAAGA
The DNA here is from genome assembly GCF_051549505.1 of Veillonella sp. ZSJB6. NCBI lineage: Bacteria > Bacillati > Bacillota > Negativicutes > Veillonellales > Veillonellaceae > Veillonella > Veillonella sp. ZSJB6. The sequence continues at coordinate 35,927 of NZ_JBPUGE010000002.1, forward strand.
TATATTCTCTAGGAATGACTATATAAAATAAAAAAGCACTTTATAGTATAAATATATCTCTATCATAAGATAGCCAAATACTATAAAGTGCTTTCATATTAATTAGTCTTAACAGGATCATAATCAGCAGGCACTGGAGCAACGATACTCACAAAGACAATATCTTCCGTTCCAGTATTTTTTGCACCATGACATTCACCCTTTTTAGATACTATAACTTGCCCCTTTGTAAAAGGCACCTCTGTATTAGGCGTTGGATAAAATACACCCTTGCCTTGCAATATAACCCATATATCATCAGAGTGATGATGATAATGTTTTGGTAAGATTTGACCAGGTTTAATAACCCATACTGAACCACCTGTGGAATCAGTTTGATAAAATGGCGTCCTAACAGCTTTCTCCAAACTCTCAACTTTCACAAGTTCCATATCAAAAACACGTTGATCACTCATAATGCTCACACCTTTCATTGATTAACAACTACCGAGTTCCAGATGCGTATTCACCCATATTAATATCTAGAACCTCTCGAACGGGCTGGATTAAAGAATCCTCGTATTGAACCTTCCACTGAATATCCTGATTCATCTCGCCATTTTGTAACCCCGCAATGGTTTCCCCATCACCTATTATATTACCATGTTCGAAAATATAATCCAACACATTATAAGCATGAAATACTACATGATTAGGATCTACACCGTGAAAGTGATACTGTAAATCAGGTAAAAATAATGTACTCATACCCACAGAATCTACCATCATATCATTGGTACCTTGAATACTAAAATAACGCACATTTACAGCATAATACATGAAACGAGTCACCTCTTTATCAGGATGATTTTCAATCGATTCTCGACTTAAGAACTTACGAGATGGTCCAAATACAACGGCTTTACAAGAGGGATATAATTCTAGTAATGCATCTACATATTTTACTAACATATCAGCCCGTTCTTTAGGCTCTAAACCAGACGCTAACATATCGGTAGCAAATACTCTATATTGGCACTCATCAAGCAACTCATCTACATTTGGACAATCCCAAACCTGACTACGCTCAAAATCATCGAGCACAGGTTTGTCGATTTTCTCACAATTCGTCACCATCAAGGTCGGTGGAATATCGGCATCGTTATCTTCATAATGAACCTTATAATTCTGAGGTGCAAAACCAGCAGATTCAGCGCCATAACTAAAGCAATCAACAGGGCCTAAATGCTTTGTGAATACCTCTACCATTGTATCGCGGTCAGGTATATCACACTGCGCTGGCATTAATAACTCAACGAAAAAAATACCACCTGGTCGGACTGAAGTATCTGTTAAATCTTGTTTAAAAACTTGGCTCATATGCTCTCTCCTATAGTTAAAGCGTAATATAAAATGCATCCTTTATCCTATAGTATATCGGATGTTTATAAGTACTACAATTACGTAACCAATGTTTTATAAATAATATAAAGTCTATATTTTGACTACAGGTTAGAGTAATTTCTATATACTGTGACATCACGTTTATATGATTTAAACATAGGGATTCATATTCAGGTTCAAGCTGTTTACTATTCTCTAATGTTTGTAGAAATTTTGCATATAAATAATCAATACTTTCATAACGATTACCAACCTTACAACTCCCCATATCAAATAGGTTACGATAAGAAATATCTCCAGGCAATACAGACATCCAGTTTAAAGCATATTCTGATACACCGAACACCGTTTTTTCAGGATTAGGTCCATCTAAATCATCCTGTAACCAAGCAGATATTATTTGGTACATATTTAGTGTTTCATATTCGCTTACATCACTATAAAACTCACTTAGCCCCTCTAGGTCAATCTCTAACTTAGCAATACAACGATACATAGAAACTACCTCCTAAAGATCTCCAATCTTCTTATAGTAAAAGTATAACTATATCTATGTACCATTTTTATCTCATTAAGTTTTGACCCTGTATCTAAAATTAACACTAAATCATTTATAACTACAAAAAGACCCTCTCCATAAGTCCGAGAACTATGGAGAGGGTCTTTATATTATCTAATCAGCATAGGATGATGAGCCGATGGCCTACCTGTTACGGTTTCCCTCGAACTCTCAGCACTACTTAATTATAGAGGTTTACGAACCACGTCAAGGATGGAGCCATCGCGGTATTCTACGATTGCGATGATATCTTCGTCTTTATCAGATACAGGGATATCTTGTGGTTTACCTACTAAATCAAATGCTAATTGTTGTAATTCTTCAATTGTGAAGATAGGCAAGTTGCTATCTTTGAAGCGTTCAATCAAATCAGTACGAGCTGGGTTGATTGCGATACCGTATTCAGTAACGAGTACGTCAACAGAGGAGCCTGGTGTAATTACAGTTGCTACTTTATCACGGATCATTGGCAAGCGGCCACGGATCAATGGGCAAGTAATAACTGTGCATTTAGCACCTGCTGCTGTATCGGAGTGACCGCCAGAGGCGCCCATCAATACACCGTTGGAGTCAGTCATTACGTTTACGTTGAAATCAAGGTCGATTTCAGTAGCACCAAGGAATACTACGTCTAGGTAGTTTGTAGTGCAGTCAGTCCATGGGTTAGCGTACATGGAAGCAGACATTTCAATGTGTGCAGGGTTTTTATCTAAAGATGCTGCTGCAGTTGTATCGAAAGTTTGAGTATCGTAAATTGCACGAATCAAACCTTCTTCAAGCATGCCAGTCAAGATACCAGTAGCACCACCGATAGCGAAGCCACCTACTTCTCCGCGTTTGCGAAGTTTTTCAGCAATGAATTTCGCTACAGTCAATGGAGCACCACCAGCGCCCAATTGGAATACGAAACCATCTTTAATAATGCCAGCTTGGTCAAGGAATTCACCAGCTAATTCAGCAATTTTGATTTGGATAGGGTTTTTAGTGAAGCCTACTGCACCAGAAGCGATACCTTCTGGATCACCAATGCTTTCAACCTCAACAACATAATCTACGTCAGTTTGAGGGATTGCATAGTTGTGTACGTAGTCAACTAAGTTATCTGTGATAATAACTGTTGTATCTGCATAGTGGGAGTCAACTTTAGCATAGCCAAGTGCACCACATGCGGATTTACCCATACGACCAGTAGCATTACCACGTGGGTCAGCTGTAGGAGCGCCCATGAAAGCTACGTCGATATGAACTTCGCCAGATTCGATAGCACGTGCACGGCCACCGTGAGAACGAATCACTACAGGGCGTTTCAATACGCCTGGGTTTTGTGTTAAGAATTTACCAAGACGATCGCGCAAGCCAGATGTTTCAATAGCTGTTACAGTACCATCTTGAATCATTTCTACTAAGAATTCATGGCATGGGGACAAGGAAGAAGACGCGATTGTAATGTCTTTAATGCCTTTCGCTTGAACGCGTTCCATAACCATTTTCATTACATAGTCGCCATTGCGCAAGTGATGATGGAAGGACAATGTCATACCATCTTTTACGCCAGCTTTTTCGATAGCTTCATCAATAGAAGCAAGTACTTTATTAGCACCAACACGACTCATGTGTACAGGTTTACCTGCGCGATGAGCTTTAGGTTCAATAGCGAATTCACCTTGATATACTTCGCGACCTTCTAGTGCTGGGATATTTGTTGGGATATCGCGACCTACTTTATTTAACATCGTATTCTGCTCCTTCCTCTAATTCAACTTTAATGCCTGCTGCACGTGCTTTATCAACTACGCGTTGTGCACGTACTACGATAGGACCATCGATCATTTTGCCATCTACAGAGATTACGCCTTTATTGTTGCGTAATGCATCTGCATAGCTGTTCAATACCTTAACGGAATGAGCGATTTCTTTTTCGTCAGGAGTGAATACTTCGTGGATAATTTTAATTTGGCTTGGGTGGATACAAGATTTACCATCAAAGCCCAAAGCTTTAATGAATTCAACTTCTTCGCGGAAACCTTGAGGGTCTTTCACATCGGAGAATACAGTGTCAATTACGCGGATACCTGCTTCACGTGCGGCATGAAGAATTGTTTGACGAGCGAATAACAATTCAACAGCTGGTTTATGTTTACCTGTACGAAGGTCAGCACGGTAGTCTTCAGCGCCAAGAGCGATAGCTACTACGCGAGGACCGTGGCAAATTTCACGAACATTGTACAAGCCACGAACTGATTCGATAGCTACGATAATATTGATAGTACCTTCTGGCCAGCCATTAGCTTTTTCTACTTCTTCAATTTTCTTCGCTACGATTTCAACTTCAGACACATCTTCAGTTTTAGGTAAACGAATCATATCAGGTTTAGCTGGAACGATTACATCAAGGTCGTCATAGCCGTAAGGAGTTTGTGTAGGATGGTTGATACGAACAACTGTTTCTGCACGGAATTTACGAGATTTCAAAGCTTCTGCAGTTAAAAGACGAGCTGTATCTTTTTCTGTTACAGGAACGGAGTCTTCGATGTCGATCATGATGGAGTCAGAACCGTGAATATCAGCACTGTTAATCATTTTAGGTGTATTACCAGGTACGAACATCATGGAACGAGACAAACGTTTTTTAGCAGCCTCTGTTAATGGATTTGTTTTAACTTCTGGGAATGTTTTATCGTTAGCCATTATGCTTTGCTCCCCCTTTCCAATGCGCCTAATACGCGAGCTTTAATTGTGTAATCCCAAGCATTTTTATCTTGTACGATTACTTTTACGCCGTCAAAACCAGCTTCTTTAACTGTGTTTAAAACAACGGATTTAATTTGGTCGCCGTATTGACGGATAACTTTGGATGTTAATTCAATTTCGATACCGCTAGCAATCGGTTCAACCGTTACTAGTGCATCATTTTTTTCGTCGAAGCCAGCTTGTGCAGCTTTTACTAATTGTGCCATGTTGCATCCTTTCACTAAAAAATATATCAAATGGCAAAGACCAGACGTGTCGCGAATGTCTGGTCCGTGCCGTTAAAACCATGTTGATTATAAAATTATATGGTGATTAAATCATACCGATGAAAGTCCACCAAGGGATACCTACTACAAAGAGTAGAATCCAACTCAATACTGCTAAGATTGCACCAGCAGTCCACCAATCTTTCAAGTTATTGTAACCTGCAGAGTAGATGATTGGACCAGGAGATGCACCGTAGTGAGTTACAAGACCACCAAACGCATTTGTTGCAAGCAATACTAAACCAAACATAACAGGGTTAACACCAGCTGCCATACCTACAGTCAAGAATACTGGAAGCATAGATGCAATATAGGCAGTACTGGAAGCGAATAAGTAACGAATGACAACACTAATAGCAGAAAGAATTAATACAACTACGAGTGGAGACACATCGAGGGCCAAGTTTGCTTGCATATATGCTGCAAGCCAAGCGAAGAATTTAGCTTTTGTTAAAGCAGTGGATAAACCAAGGATAGCACCGAACCAGATGAATGTATTCCAAACAGCTTTAGTTTGAACCATGTCATCCCAAGTGATGATACCAGCAAAGAACACAACAGTCATAGCAACTAATGCTACTGCTGTTGGGCTCAAATCAAAACCGATGGAAGGCAATGCCCAACCGATTAGAGCAAGAATAAATACAACAGCCAAGACTTTTTCAGACATTTTCATAGGTCCTAATTTAGCAAGACCGTCAGCAGCCAATTTCTTATTGTCAATTTTTACTGCTTCAGGACGGTCGATCCAGTAACCTACAAGTGGAACGAAGATCAACATTACAAGACCAGGAAGAGCTAAAGCCAAAGCCCATTCAGCCCAAGTCATGTTTAGACCAGTGATTTTAGTAACAAAGTCCAAGGCCAACACGTTAGGAGCCATAGCTGTTAAGAACATGAAGGATGTAATTTTTGTTACGAAATAGCCATTCATCAAGATGAAGGAACCACCGCGTTTTGCAGTATCACCAGGATAAGAACCGATGGATTCAGCGATGGATAAATTGATTGGATATACAATACCAGCCGCACGTGCTGTGTTAGAAGGTGTCGCTGGGGATAATACTAAATCAAGAAGTGCTGTTACATAGCCAAGACGTAATACAGTAGAACCAAATGCATTAATCAAATGGTATGCAACGCGGTGACCAAGACCAGTTTTACCAAAGGCAACACTCAAGGAGAACGCAGCGATGATCATCCACAATGCTGTGGAGCCATAACCTACCAAGATATCTTTTGCATTGTCTAAGAATAATGCAGAAGCAGATAATACAGCTAATAAAATAATTTGAATTGGGTATGGTTTTAAAATCAAACCTACGATACCTGCAATGTAGAAGCCTAAGAGGCGCCACGCTTCCGCAGAGAGCCCTTCTGGTGGAGTTGTAAACCAGAGGATAATTGGAATTAGCACGATAAGTGCTAGTTTTAAGAATTTTTCCATATTTATTCCTTTCTTAAAAACATAGGCATGTATATCATCCTAACACTCCCCTAAAGATTCGAGATACGCGACTATCATCTATTGAACTCTAGGAGTCTTTGTCTACACTCATTATATATGCTAAAAAGAATTATGAATAATAGATTACCTTTATAGGGGTTATAAAAACTTTTATATCTACCAATCATACTTTTTATGCATTTTGAGCATAGATTTACAGTTCCAAATGAAAAAAGTGCATGTATACGTCCCCAAAGGGGGTATACATGCACTTACATGGTACTGCCTTGCTCTTTCGAGACACTTTCATTATGAGATATTATATCGAAAAAGTCCAATACTGAAATAGCATGGATAAACAGTTATACAATCTCATAGATTTACTTTATCTCAAGGATTCTTATGCTTTATATTCTCTAAAAATACTATCATCTACAACAGTGTGTTCTTTGTAGTAATTGCGGACATACTCGATAAAGGTCTTTACTACTACTAGATTTTCCGCATCCTTTGTGTACACCATGTTCGTATCGCGACTAATGTACTTACCATCTTTACTGCGCAATGGACTCACATAGATATCTCTATCCTTACAAGATCCAAGTCCCATATAAGTTAAGATAGACCAACCAAGACCGGCGCGCACAAAGTGACGACATGTACTCATAGAGTTTACATCCATCGCAACACTCGGTGGTTCTTCAAAATGTTCGGCACACCAGGTTTCAATGATATTAGCTACGGATGCATCAGTTTGATATTTAATGAACGGCACCTTCTCAAGTGATTCAGGTGGTACTAATTCTTTATAAACTAAGCAATACGGTTCCTCTAATAGTAATTCAGACTTACCGGACACATCATAGCCACCACGAGCAAAGGCAACCATACAATCACCAGTGTTAAACATTTTTACTACTTGATGGCTGAAAGCAGTCTTTACTTGAATATGAACATCGGGGTATTGTTCCCGAAAGGATTTCAATAAGGCCGGTAATTCATAGTCTGCAAAGTTAATAGATGACGCAATTTTCAAGGTCCCTTGAATCTTACCAGACGCTGAGTTCATGGCATTTTCTAAGGCCTCTTGATCTTGCATCATTCTTTTACAGTAATCATAGAAAATTTCGCCTTGTGCTGTGAGGGCTATCCCTTCAGCAGTCCGCAACAACAGAGAATGGCCCAAGGCTTTTTCCATATGGCGCAACCGATAACTCAACGCCGGTTGCGATAAAAATAATTTTTCTGCCGCCCTTGTAATATTACCTTCATCCACAACGGTTACAAAGGTTTGCCATTCTCTATCGTCCATGATATCTCCTTTTATCGCTTATTGCCAAAGATGCGCAATAAGGATAAGAATAAGTTAATGAAATCTAAATATAGGCTCAAAGCACCTGTGATTTCAATGCGGTCTAAAATGGTTTCATCCTCCAAGAGCGCTACTTGTGTCACATTATTTTTAATGCGGTTCACATCGATAGCTGTAAAGATGGAGAATACTACAACCCCTACATAACCTAGAACTAAGCTAACAGTGTCGCTAAAGCCACTGAGTACAGTCCAGTTAAAGTAGCGAGCACCCATCATCACCAAGGATACGATGATCATACCGAACAAAGCGGCCATTACATACGGTGTAAGGGATGATAAGTTACGTTTTGTAGTAGCCCCTACGATAGCAAAGCCAATGAAGAACGCTAACGTGCCGATTAACGCTGGGATTACTACTTCAAATACATTATATCTCAAGGATATAAGTGTCAATGTAAGGCCATTCAATGCACTATAGAGGAAGAACATGCCTTTTAAAGTCATAACATTAGCAGCATACGCACGAGCACTAAATAGGAATACTACGCCTAATTCAACGAGTAGGATAATATTAAAGTTTTGGTACGCAAAGCGTAACCAATCAGGATTTGCCAACGCGGCCACTCCAACACCAATAGTAGTAAGTAAACCTACAACCATCCACAAGAAGGAGCCTTTTAGTCGTTGGGATACGATACTTTCAACCTGTGCAACCTCAGTTGCAGTAGGCCCTGTTACATTATATGGATTCATACTATCCCTCCTTATATTTAATTATCATTCAATAAAGATTATCGAGCATTTGCAATACCTGCAAATACCTTGCCTCGTTCGCCATCGATAGTTACTTCTTGACCTTCAAGGAGTACGTCATGAGCGTTTTTCGCGCCTAAAATTACAGGAATGCCATAGGTAATGCCTGCAATAGCACTGTCAGAGGTATAACCATCTTCAACAGCGATAATGCCGCCTGCACGTTTAGCAATAGCCATCAATTCAGGTTCCATTGTACCCACAACAAGGATGTCGCCATCTTTGAAGCTTTCATAATTGCCCTTATGATTAGCAGCAATGAATACAGTGCCTGTAACGGATTTACGCAAAATACCATTACCAGATAAGAGTACTTGGCCTGCAATATGAACGCGAATCATATTTGTAGTACCTGTAGCGCCAGATGGTACGCCAGCCGTTACCACAACTAAGTCACCAGACTCAATGGCACCTGTGCCAAGAGCACCTGTAATCGCTTGTTTAACCATTTCATCAGAGTTAACGATTTCATGACCTTTAATAGCCTCTACGCCCCAGCATAATTGCATGCGGCGAATTGTTTCTTCATGCGGTGTTACAGCAATAATTTTGCAAGCCGGACGATGCCGAGCAGTGCTAATTGCAGTATGACCAGATTCAGTACATGTCAAAATAGCAGCAGCCCCAAGGTTTTGAGCGATGCGCACGCTTGCTAAACATACCGCACTGGTAGTCGTCATATCCACATCTTGACGAGCACGGTTTTTACTATCGTAAATAGCAGCTTGTTCTGTTACCTCAGCAATGCGAGTCATAGTCGTAACCGCCTCTACTGGGTAAGCGCCATTTGCAGTTTCACCAGACAACATGATCGCATCCGTACCATCTAAGATGGCATTGGCTACGTCACTTGCTTCAGCCCGTGTAGGACGTGGATTTTGAATCATAGACTCTAGCATTTGAGTTGCCGTAATAACTGGTTTACCCAAGTCATTACATTTTTCAATCATCATTTTTTGAAGTACTGGTACCTCTTCGGCAGGGATTTCTACACCGAGGTCACCGCGAGCCACCATGAGGCCATCTGCTACTTCTAAGATTTCATCAATATTTTTAACGCCTTCAGCATTTTCAATTTTTGCGATAATCTTGATATCTTTTTTCTCAGACTCAAGAATGCGACGAATGGCAACGATGTCCTTGCCGCGTTGCATGAAGGAGGCCGCCACAAAGTCTACCCCTTGTTGGCAGCCAAAGCGTAAATCCGCTTCGTCCTGTTCAGATACAGGAGGCAAGCTAAGCGCTACACCTGGCACAGCCACCCGTTTACGGTTACCGATTTCACCACTGTTTTGAACAGTAGTAATGATGTTATTCCCTTCGATGGCATCGATGTTAAGTGTTACAAGACCATCAGCCAATAGGATTTTATCCCCTACGGACACGTCGCCTACAAGACCTTTGTGGTTCACGGAGCTCAGCTCTTTTGTGCCTTCCACTTCATCGGTGGTCAATGTAAATTGTTGACCTGCTTCGAGGAATACTTTGCCCTCTTTAAATAGGCCAAGGCGAACCTCAGGACCTTTTGTATCGAGCAATAACGCGATTGGTTTATTAACGATCATCGCCGCATCACGCACCATTTGCATGCGCTCTGCTTGCTCTTCATGAGATCCGTGAGAGAAATTAAAACGAGCCACGTTCATACCCGCTCGCATCATATCTTCTAAAATACCAAATTTATCCGTTCCCGGTCCTACAGTACATACGATTTTTGTACGTTTCATCTTTCCTCCTATGAAAGCAATTTCTATATTAAATCTTTCATTTCTTATTGTAGTAATATTGGTGAAAGCTAGCTGTGCTTCACGCAACATAAGTTATTAAGTAGTAAATATATTTATTCGTGCCTTAATATCTACTTATGCATATATTATTGCACCTCTACAGAGCCATCACCTAATATAGCTTCAATAGCCTTGATGGATTCATCACTAGGATCAAAGCACATATTCGGTGGCAAGTTAATGCGCTTCCGTTGACGGTGCAAATATAGTGATGTTGGCACAGAGCCTGCGGTGCTAGTTAACACCCGTTTCAAGGCCTCACTATTTTCTGGCGTGTCATATTGGCTATAAATATGAATAGCCACATGCTTAGCCTGACTATAGTTTACCTTTAACGGCATAATTCGGTCTGCAATAATTTGCACACCCTTTTCATCCGCATCAACGCGGCCTTTTACCTTAACGATCATATCAACAGCAAGGAACTGTTGACTTTGACTAAAGACCTTCGGGAACGCTACTACATTAGCCGCACCAGAATAATCTTCGATGCGAAGAATAGACATAACCTCATTTCGTCTCGTCATGCGGTCCGTCTTATTTTCAATCAAACCGCCAAAGGTTATAGTTTGACTATCGTATTGCTCTGGATTTTCTACGAGAGCGCCCAGTTCAAAGAGGCCCTCTAACTCCTTCGCATAGCCTTGCAATGGATGGCCTGTAATGTAAAAGCCGGTATATTCCTTTTCATCCTTTAATTTATCGTCTTCCGATAAATCTTCCACATTCGGTACAGGAATAAAATCTACGGATTCTTCTACGTCCCCAAAAAGACTCATGGTGCCCATAGCGGCATCTTTTTGCTCTTTAGCACCAACAGCTTGAGCACTTTCATACATGTGCAATAATTGGTTGCGGTTTTCCTTGAACCCATCCATAGCTCCGCAGCGAATGAGACTTTCAAGAAGTCGTTTATTAACAACCTTATTGTCCACTCGTTTACAGAAATCTACGATATCCGTATAGAGGCCGTGCTCATTGCGCTCACGAATCAAGCGATCAATAGCATTATCACCAACGTTCTTGATGCCCCCAAGGCCAAAGCGAATGGCATCACCTTGTACGGCAAAGCTGCGCTCAGAATAGTTAATATCTGGGCCCAATACCTTAACATTATGCTTCTTGCAAGAGTTAATGTAATATGTTAACTTTTGCATATTTTGCATGAAGCTCGTCATGGTAGCAGCCATGAATTCTGGGAAATAATGGGCCTTCAAATACGCCGTTTGGTATGCGATGTACGCATAAGCCGCACTATGTGATTTATTAAAGCCATAGCCTGCGAAGTATACGAGCAAGTCGAATACTTCGTTTGCAATGGACTCTTCTATACCATTGTTAATGGAACCTTGAATAAAGGACTCGCGCTGCGCCTTTAGAACAGATTCCTTTTTCTTACCCATGGCGCGGCGCATCAAGTCCGCTTGACCAAGGGAGAACCCGCCCATGGCGGATGCAATTTGCATAACCTGTTCTTGGTACAAGATTACCCCAAAAGTATCTTTTAATATAGGTTCTAATATGGGATGTAAATAGGTAACCTCTTTTTTACCGTGACGGCGGTCGATAAAGTCCGCCACCATGCCAGAGCCCAGTGGGCCTGGACGGTACAAGGCTACCAATGGAATTAAGTCTTCAAAATGCTCAGGCTTAAGGTCCATAACGAGCTTGGTGATACCTTCTGACTCGAGCTGGAATACACCAGAGGTGTCGCCTTTTGTGAGGATATCACAAGCTGCCTTATCATCGAGTGGAATGGCATCTAAATCGAGGTCGATACCGCGGTTCGCCTTGATGAGCTTTAAGGCATCCCCCATAACCGTTAAGGTACGGAGGCCCAAAAAGTCCATCTTTAAAAGGCCTAATTCCTCGATGTTATCCTTGTCGTACTGTGTTACAAAGCCTTCTTCGTTGGCATTTTGTACCGGTACGTGGTCATCGAGAGGGTCCGCAGAAATTACGACACCCGCCGCATGAGTGGACGAATTGCGCGCTATACCTTCTAGCTTTTTACCAAAGTCAAATAACTCTTTAACGTTTGAATCGGCTTCGTATAAAGCTTTTAACTCTTTGCCTTGTAGAGCCTTATCTAAGGTAATCCCCAGTTCGTTGGGAATCATCTTCGCAATGCGGTTTACCTCCGCCAGTGGTAAGTCGAGCACGCGACCTACGTCGCGGATAACGGCACGAGCTGCTTCAGTACCGAACGTAATAATCTGAGATACACGCTCTTGGCCGTATTTTCGCGTTACATATTCGATAGCTTGACCGCGCTTTTCATAGCAGAAGTCAATATCAATATCGGGCATGCTTACCCGCTCTGGATTTAAGAACCGTTCAAAGAGCAAGTCATACTTCAATGGATCAAGGCCTGTAATGCCAAGTAGATAGGCTACTACAGAACCTGCTGCCGAACCACGGCCTGGGCCTACTAAGATATCGTGTTCACGAGCATAGCGTACATAGTCCCATACGATGAGGAAGTAATCCTCAAAGCCCATCGTACCGATAACGTCTAACTCGTAGTCGAGACGCTTTTGCAACTCTTCAGACGTTTCACCATAAAGGCGTGGGATTTCTCGTTCACAAACCTTACGTAAATAAGTCTTAGACGTTTCCCCTTCTGGCACATCAAATTGTGGCAAATGATGTTCGTCGAAATTGAATTCTACGTTACATCGCTCTGCAATTTTTAAAGTATTTTCGATGGCCCCAGGAATATGCGAAAATAACTGCGCCATCTCATCCCCAGATTTTAAATAGAACTCATCATTAGGGAATTTTAAACGGTCTACCTCGGCACGACGACGGCCTGTAGAAATACACACCTTAATATCTTGCGCGTCTGCATCCTCTTTTAAAACATAGTGAAAGTCATTAGACGCTACGATGCCAAGACCGTATTCCTTACTGAGCTTAATGAGCTCCTCTTGAGCCTTTGCCTCCTCTGGCAGGCCATGATTTTGGATTTCTAAGAAGAAATTATCCTTCCCGTACGTCTCAATATACCATTCGATGGCACGCTTCGCGCCTTCCATATTATCTTGCAAAATATACTGAGGGATTTCACCTTGAATGCACGCACTGAGGGCGATTATGCCCTTGCTGTATTGACGCAATAAATCGCGGTCTGCACGAGGACGATATAGCATACCTTCCGTCGATGCTTTAGACACGATTTTTACAAGATTACGATACCCTTCCATGGTCTCCGCCAACAAGATAAGGTGTTTTAATCGTTCACGGCTACGACCTTCGGGACGATCGAATCGATTATTTTCCGTTACATATACTTCACAACCGATGATAGGTTTAACACCTTGGGCCACACATTCTTTGTAGAAATAAATGGCTGCGTACATATTGCCGTGATCCGTAATGGCAAGAGCTGGCTGATTTAACTCCTTCGCACGACGTACCATGTCAGGCAAACGACTGATGCCGTCCAGCAAACTAAACTCTGTATGACTATGTAAATGTACAAATGGCTGCATGGTACACCTCCTTTAAGGGCGATGAGCAAAATACACGTTCAATGACTTCTTACGAGCCTTCCAATCTGGCAAAAACTGTGCCACTAGATTGTGAAAGTTCTTGGAATGGTCTAAATATTTAAAATGAGCAAACTCATGAACCATGACGTACTCAATATACGCCTGTGGCCCCTCTAATAAGCGAGTGTTCATCTTGATGAGCTGCTTTGCTGGCGTACAAGAACCCCAACGGCTCTTCATACGCTGCTGTTTTATGGTTGGCATAGGCACATCGATATTGTAATTTTGAAAGCGTTGATACACGACCTTCGCCCAATGGACAAAGACCTTCTCCCCTAAATTACGCCAATAACTTTGCATTAATTTATGCTTCGCTTCATAGGGCGTACCACGAGGCACAACCATGGTAAGAATCGTCTTCCCATCAAAGCCGATATGAGGCTTTCCATCCTGCTCAACTAGGCGCAACGTAACGGGAATGCCGAGGATGGATAAACTTTCACCATTCACATACTGCAATGCATCGACGCGCTTGGCATTCAATGCATCAATCTTGTAACGAGCCCGCTCAATGAAGGGCATATTCTCGATGACAAACTTGTCCACCCTATAATCCGGCACATACCCATTCGCCGACACATGGATCACACCATCCCGGGTAATGCGCATGTTCATGTTCTTCACACGCTTGATGGTTAACTCATATTCAATTCTGTCGCCATTATAGGTAATAGACCTAGTTGTTGAAGTATTCATACCTTTTATTTTATCATAAAACACTCATAAAATTGTAAAATTCTGGTAATTTTAATAGGAATTATTCGATATAAGCAACAATAAAAAAATAACAGATAGTTGCTTGGTAAAACTCAACTATCTGTTATTAAAAAAACAACATTATAATTACACATTAATTATTAATTTGTAGCATTCAAAATTTTAAAAGTATTATTTCTCCTTATTTACAATACTCATGCATTAATAATATCTAAGTGTAATTTCAACATTTTTTTCCGTTACTTTATTACTATAAAACTTAATTAAAATAAATATTCACTCAATATGCCCCTTCTAAAAGATATCTCTATAAGTAAATATTAAAATATCAAATTTTAATTATATTACTTCAAAAGTATATTATCTTGATGATTAATTATAGTTTGAAAGTTAGTTAATATTTTTTCATTATAATCAGTATTTAGATATTTAATATTCATATACCACTTATGATTATCGTCAGAACATAAATCAAATTTTAAAAATTTTATTTCTTTTAAGTTTAAATAGAAAGTTGAAAAATTAGCTGCATTAATATTAAATCTTAAGCTCTCTAAAAGAGCATTTAAACTAACAAACTCATCATTTGATGTATTAGGTAAAATTTGAACTACAGCTATATTATCTACAATACCATTGATTTTTAAGCGTCTAGATAGTAAATTATATATTTCACTTTTGGAATAATCTATGCCAAAACTTTGATTAGTAAATAACTCCTCTTCTGGCCATTCACTATAAACAAGGGACTCATAACTTATATCACTTCGATTATCTAATTTAAAAACTGCTCCACTTTTCAAATTCAATCGATAATAACCTTCAGATGTATTAAGAATGAGGCTCTCATTACTATTCCAAACCTGAAAAATATGATATTTCTCGCCTGTATAAATAAGAGTCTTTTCTATCCTATCGGCAAAAATATTAGTTAAATACCAATCAACGTTCTTATCATTCTGTACTTTCTGAATAACAAACAAACTATCTTTAGCAAAAAAAATATCCGTGATGATCCCATTATTAATATTTAACATAGATAAATCAAGATTAATTTTTTTACTTATATCTTGAGCATTATAAAAGTTTGCATTAGAACCATTGAGAACTACAACTACACCTTTATCTGGACTCCATACTTCATAATAAGATATAAATTTAAATCTCAATACATATGCCAAAGCCAATATACAAACTATAATAAAAACCCAAATAAGATGTTTTCGCCTATATCCCATTTACTCCACCTTATAAACAAGACCCTGATTATTTTCATAATCTTGGTCCAATAAATTTCCGACTGCAGCAGGAAGGATTGCTCCCCTTAATCGATCTAAAGTAGGATGACTTCCACTCCCGTCAACTAATGCAGCGACAGAAACAGTTACACAGTTATGACTCATCAATTGATAATCATCCGGATGACCAGGAATTCTATAAAACTGATAATTAGCACCTTCTTTTTCTAAAACATAATTTGCATTTTTAAAGTTTCTATTAAATGCACTTTGGACAGCTTCGGCATTTAAATTTAAATAATAGTATTTTATAGCTGAAGAGTTTTTAAATTCATAATTTTGATCTATATATATAGTTCCAAATCCATTAGGTGCTGCAATACTTACGCCACTACTATCTACTAACTTATCACCTTCATAACGGCCATAATTTCCTTCTTCAGCCCCTCCTTTCTCATACTTAATTATTATTGATACATGTCCTGTTATTCCAGAAGAATCTACTGCAACTATTACATCAACTGGTCGGCGTCCCTCATGAGCCTCTCCTAAATCATTCCATTTCGAGCCATACGAAGCCATTGTCGCTCCAACATTATAAGATTTTCCTATTATACTATTAAGAGTGCCCCCTAATACAGTACTCAACATTTGCACTTGGTCAGGATGCTCTCTTCCTACCTTATCAATAATTTTCTTAATAGCTAATTGATTAATACCAGATGCCACGGCCCCAGAACCATTTGGATTGCCTGCCAATTGTGCAGCAATTTCACCAATTGCAGCATGCAAGGCTACTTTCTCTGGTCCACCTTCTTTCCAATGATATTTATCACTTAAACGATGTACTTCTTCAAAAGCATTTTTAGCAAATAAGCGTGCTAGCTCCTGACGTTCTTCAATTTTCTTTTTATCAAAAATCTTATCTAATTGATGCAACGTATTTTCGGTATTCGTATTGATGGTTTTAGTATCAATTTCTTTACCATCTACAGTAAGTATACCATCAGAGATAGCAGATTGAGTAGTGGAGCTTGCTTTACCTTTAGAGCCTACACCTAAGTTTGGAACTAGGCCGATACTGTTATAAATCTTATCATAACCTTTTTTATCATTGGTCTTCATCTCTTCGAGTTTCTTTTTACTACCATGGTAGTTATAGCCGATACCATTGTTGCTATATGTATACTCAGCTTCGTTTTGGATATCTTTCATCTCTAGAGATTTAGTAGTTAACTTATTCTTAGCTTTTGGAGCATCACTTTTTATTACAGCACCCTCTAATGTAGTATTATTACCTACATTAATGTTGTAGCCCTCTTCTCCAGCATAAATGCCAGCTTGTTCTGTTACGCTTTTCCATTTGCTATCAATTCGACCTACACTAGCATTGATACTGCCAGTTGGATCTTTGAAATTAGGTTTCGAGGATACAGAGAATCCAGCGGACTTACTATGTTCTTTAAAGTTATCTACATCTTGTAAGCTTTGAATATGTAAATCACGGCCTGTATCTACTTCTACCTTTTTACCAGATACAGTAGAACCAATAATATTTGTGTCACGTTTTGCTTTGAGTTGTGCTAATTCAACTGCTTTAATCTTAGTAGGTACATAACTTTCTTGATGGGTGTCTCCATTTTGACGAGCCATATGACCGCTTGCATTAATGTCCAGGAGTCCACCGCCAGTTAAGCTAATACCAGCACCCACGCTCCAGCCATAACTTTTATAGGTATTATTAACATCTACAGTATTCTTACCAGCCTCAAGATTAATATCACTAGCGCTATCTAATACTAGTTTTTTAGCCTCTACTGTTTCACCAGTTAAACCAATACCACTTTGCTGAGCATCACGAGCTTTGATATGTACATTACCATCACTAACAAGAGTGCCACCTTGATATGTATTTGTATCTACTACTTGCCCTTGTTTTCTAGAAGTACTCCCAATACTTACAGAGAGATTTACAGCATCATCAATATTTTTTTGACCACGTCGGGAATGATTTTTTGTGTCTTTTAATACTTTACCATCATCATCACGAAGTTTAACGCCCTTAACCGCTTTATCTACCGCCATATAGCCATCTTGCAATTGTTTACGCGCTTCATTGAGTTCAAGTGCGGCTAACCGCTTGTCATCACGTCCACCAGCTTGTTTTATTGTACGTGTAGTATTTGTAAGTGTATTTGCTATTGCACCACCTAAGGATACGGTGAGACCAGTTTTTTTGTAGCGTTCATCATGTGTCATATGGTTATGATCCACGTTACCATCTAATGTAACCGCAGAGCCATCTAACACAGCACCTTCTTTAGCAACAATATCTGCACTTGTAATGTGTACTGTATCATTTGCTTTAATAGTAACAGCACCTTTAGTACTAGCAATTGTATTTCTCTCTGTAGATTCTTCATGGTTTGCTTCATCAACATTATGTTTTTCTTTACCAATAGTGAAGCCTATACCTGCACCACCTAGTAAGCCAGATTTTTTATGACGATACACACTAGAGCCATCTGTAGTAGATTTGTCAGCGCCCAACTCTACCTTACCACCAGCCGTAACAGATACAGCATTCTCGCCCATAATTTGAGCAGATTGACCAGTTACATCTTGAGCACTAGTAATCGTTACAGTTTTACCACTTACCGTAGAACCTGTTACAGACGTAGTAGTTACATCGTCCACCGTATTGGTACTTTCACGTTTTACTAAACTTTTCTTTTTATCTAGGTATACGTGATTGACTGTACTATCTGCCTTCGCTGTATTTAATGCAACGGTATTACCAGATACTTGTACTGTGTCTGCCGCTAATACTTGACTGCCTTCAAGTTGTACGGCATCAGAGGCTACAATAGAAACATTTTTACCTTCAATGCTACTACCAACAGATGATTGAGCTTTAACAAGATCATGAGACTGAGTCGTTTGAGAGTGTCCACCACCAGATTTACCTTTATCAAAACGATGTTCTTCAAGCTCGTGGGTAGTATTCATTGCTTTCATCGTTACATTGCGACCTGCCGTAACAGTTGTATTCACATCTGACGTGATAACACCTGCCTCCATAGATACATCTCGGCCTGCTACTACTGTTGTTTGACCAGCACCACCAATACGGCCTTGATCTACACCCGTAATCGTCTCACGGCGGTTGTTGCTACTGTTCCACTGAATCTTGCTATTACCGGCCTCATACTGTACACCTTTATTGATTACATCACGCCCCGCAGCAACCTTTGTGGAGCCAGCTGCATTAGTTTGTGTAATGGTGCCACCTTCGTTAATGATGTCTTTCTTAGCATACACAGAGACTGTATCATTGCCCATAATAGTGCCTTGTGTATTACGAACTTCGTCATTTGCTGTAACCGTAGCCGTGTTACCTTTAATAAGACCATTATCATTGTGAATGGAATTACCAGTAAGAGTCACATCCTTATCCGCTACAATGCTACCGCTATTATGCATAGTATCAACAGATAGGTTAATAGATTGGGCTTGTAAATTAGCACCACCTTCTACTCGTTTTGTAGTTGGTGCTAAATATAAAGTAGGTACTAGCACAGTTTCAGTTTTGCCATTTGGTAATACAACAGACTTACTCACTAGGAGCACTACATCTTCTTTAAGATTTTTTTGCTCAGCCTCTGTTAATCCTCGCCCTAATGCAATAGATTGAGATTTTGTGACACTAATACCTGCATCCATTAACTGGCGATATTGTTCTTCTGCGGAAAGACCTGATTGCAGTCTACTTTTACCAGTTTGACGCATAATCTCTTG
Source organism: Veillonella sp. ZSJB6 (assembly GCF_051549505.1). Classification (NCBI taxonomy): domain Bacteria; kingdom Bacillati; phylum Bacillota; class Negativicutes; order Veillonellales; family Veillonellaceae; genus Veillonella; species Veillonella sp. ZSJB6. Next base: position 55,554 of record NZ_JBPUGE010000002.1, read on the forward strand.
CATAACGAGCTGTTGCTCATAATACCCATCACCCAATCGTTTTTGTATATTCATAGGGTCTAATTTGAGGCGAGATAATACGTAATCAGAAGATAAGAAGTTACGACGATTTGTAAAGTTTGGATCGGTTTCAATCACATAGGAAGTATTAGGATTCGTCGATAACTGACTCATACTATTTAACAAAGATGCATCTACTGTAGCATCACTCTTACTGTTTTCTACATGACCGCCATATACGGCAACAGGTACATCTTTAGGGTTTACCTTAGTATTCTTATACTTAGCCTCACGAATATTGGTAGTATCCCACCCTTTTTTATGATGACGACTATAACTTGTAGCAGTGCCTTCTTCCGTAATATATTCATTACCTTTCGGGTTACTTTGTTCGTAATGACCTACGGTACCCGTAATATCTCCAACAGCGCTAATTTGACTAGCTTCATTCACCATATGATCTACATCCACATGTAAATTGCCACCAGAAATGATTCGTCCAGGATTAGATGTATCTACTGCATCTTCCTCACGTGTACGATCATATTCATATTTAGTCCAACTATCATGATGTTTACCATTTATAGAAAGTTGGAGATTCTCAGAAGAGTGTACTACTACTTTATCTTTTGGAATTTTATCATCATGTCCATAAATTCGTTCTTCAGACAATTGATAACGCTTAATGCTACCGGATGGAGCTACTTCGTTTTTGACATGCTCTTTGCCCTCTACAGCTACACGCTTAAGGGTAATACCACCATTTTTATTATCTACAGATTTCGCAAGCAAAGCTCCACCTTGACCAAACTCAATTGTTGATGCAGTATTTACTACACTATCCATTTTACCGGACACTGTACCTTTCTCATCCATCGTTTTACCAAGCTGTAATTTACCTTCTGCTTTGATTACACTACCATCTGTATTAACAATAGATTTTGTCGCTATAGACAAATCTTTTTGAGCAATCATAACAGGTGCTTCTTTAGTCGTAGCATTACCAGTTTGTATTACAGAATCAGTAGTAATCTTTGCTGTATCTACATAAAGTTTACCCTTATTCATCTGCTCTAGACTTTTAGTTGTAATATTGGCATCTGTAGCAGCTATCGTACCTGTATTTTGCAACTTGCCAGTACTATCTATGGTTAATTTATTTTGTGCAGATAATACACCTTGATTATTAACACCAAATCCTTCATTAGTTCCCACCAAGTACATACTATTAGCATACATACCACCAATAGCCGCTACATCAAGGCCGACTTGACTCGATTCACCAGTTTTATGAGTATTCGTAACTTTACCAGTAGCATCTACGGAAATATCATTCTTACCCGTTACAGCTTGAACATCTTGGGCCCAAACTTTACCATTGAGTTTTACAGCCTCAGCTAGCATATCTGTACGTGCTGTTTTAGATGTATTAAGACCTTTTTCACCTACTATAATAACGCCTTGCTGAACATTATAGCCTGTAACACTACCATTATTAATAATTGGATTACCCGTTGTGAGTGTAGCGCTACTTGCATTAATAAATGTGCCATTATTAACAGAAATACCATTAGGGTTTGCAACGATAACATGTGCCTTATCCCCAGCTACTTCAAGAGCACCATTCATGGATGTAGAGCTTGTGCCAGTTACTTCATTCAAAATAGTATTGGCTGTAGAGCCTACTAAGTTAGGATTTCCCATAATATATCCTGCGAGCTCTGTATTCACAGGGCGATTCGCATTGTTTAAAATAAGTCCCTTTTCATCTACATTGAATGCATTATATTGGTTATGTGATAACCCTTTATCATTAGGTGTATTAATATTAACGACAGTCATGCCATTACGAGCTTCTTCTATTTTTGGTCCTAATTTACCTTGATCAGGTACAACAGGATTAGCAAGGGCCATAGGAATCCATGGTGCAGAGTTAGTCGCTAACAATGCAGCAAAGATAGCCATTGCCGTCTGCTTTTTTATATTCATATTACTCTCCTTTTCTAATACATACCATTCACCATGTAACGGTATAGCTGCACTAGATTACAACACTTAAAACTGATAACTGCCTCTAAAGGCCCACACACGCGTATCTGTATCAAATCCTTCTGGTTTCTTAATAGGGGTTCCCAGTGATACATCGTAATTTACAGCATCACCAACTGTTCCGCGAACCCCGACTACGCCACCAACCAAGGTATTACCTACTTGCGTTTCTGTAGATGGACCCCATACATGGCCAACATCTACACCTACATAAGGGGTGACTTGTTGTTTTCTAAATGGTAATGCCCATTCATTTTGTACATAATAACCAGAATCCCCTCTTAAGGTTTCTTCTCCACTAAAGCCTCGTACAGAATAACGACCACCAATACTAAATTGTTCAGTACCAAATAAGCGTTGGTCTGTAAACTGGCTTCTAAAACGCATCGTATACGTACCTTGTTTATGACCCATGCGAACACCAGTTTGAACTTGACCTTCTACGCCTGCCATTTTATATAGTGTAGTAGGATTATCTGACAAGCCTTCCCAACTCCGTACTTGAGCACCCAATCCATTAATACCTTGTCGATAGAATAGATAAACATCGGATACAGTATTCCCACTATATTGACGATGAGATAAACCCACCTCGACAGCGGTTGTATGTTGCTCTTGTACACCAAGCTCTACATCGTCTAAATAATTATGACGCTCCTTATGAATGACTTTTGCTACAGCCGAAGTTTTAGAGCGACTTGTTCTATTTAATACTTGCTCTACTGCAAACTCTGTACCTTGCGTAGTGCCAGAAGAACGAAACGCATTAGGCATGAATACTAATTGATTATAGCTATATTTATACGTTGAAATACGATACGTACGATTTCCGTCAGGAACAGAATAGCTAACCGCATATTGTTTTGATCCATGCCCATCATCATGATGACTGATGTCTTTTGTAAAGCTAGTAGTTAATACGTCATTGAGTCCTGCCAATTGACTGAAAGATAAAAATACAGCCCCTTGATACGTCCCTGTTGATTTATTTCCAGAATTATCTAGCATCAAAGAGCCGTGTACAAAACCTTTTTGCTCAACGGTAAGCTTAACAATAGAATGTAGCGGTTTCGTACCAGGCTCTATGGTCATCTTAATATCTTGACCTGGTACATTACGCATTTGATCAATCCCTTGCTCTAGTGCTTGACGTCGTAATACGTAACCAGGTCTCACAGGAAAAGCACTTCGCCAATTCGTACGTGCTTTAGGATTTGTAAGAACAATATCCTCTACATAACCAGGTATAATCTCAAACGTGAGTGTACCAGACTGTAAATCTTGATTTGGCACAACTACTTGACTCGTAATATACCCATCAGATAACAGTTGTTCTTGTAATTCCTTTTGTAAAAACTGAATGCCTTCTGTCCCAATGCGATTATGATTATAGACCTGCAATCGATTTTTATATTTTTGTAACACTGGTTCTGAAGAAGTCACCACAATATGCTCTATTGCAAACGATGTACTTTCCTTAGGTAATGACTTCATTGGCACTTTATCTAAACCTATATAGCCAGATTCTGAACGCGGCAAAGCGGCCCCAGTCATTGGTGCTTCTGCACGTTGGCGTAATGAAGCATCGGCTCGGGCCGCTTCTTGTTGTATAAATGGGTTGGATACTTCAGCCGCAATAGTAGGCATCGTACCGAATGTGGTCAGCAAGCCAACACAACCTGCTGCAATACATACAACTCTCATTAATTCCTCTCCTTTCTTTATAAAGTAAATTATATATTAAATTATCTTCTTTTTGCAATAAAATATTAAGTAATTTAATATTTTATTTATATTTGATGCAAAAAAATAATTCATTAACTTAGCAATTTATCCATGACAAAAAAAAGCATCATCTACCTAGGTCCGACTTATGTGTCGTTTCCTATTAAGATAGATGGTGCTTTTATAATTGCTCTAATTCAGTTGTTCAAATAAACATATTCCACTCAATATACAAAGTAGTCTATTCCACTACTTTATATTTCGTCTTGCTGCCAGACTTCCAGCACTATTAGCTAGGCCCGCCCGGTTGATATGTGGATTCCCATGTTTATACGTTTTTGGTTTACTACTTTTATCTTCTACCTTTGATTTCTCAAATTTAGTAAATAGATTGTCTAGCTCGCGTAAGAGCGTGCGTTTTTGTGAGTCTTTCAACTCAAATACATCACCTTTATAGGCGATGTATTTATTCTTTAATACTGGACTGAGATCATAGATGGGCTCGTGTTGTTCTCCATTTACATCTAGCAGCTCATCTAAGGTCAATCCATAATAGCGAGACAGGGCACAGAGTGTATCTAAATCTGGTTCGCGATACCCTGTTTCGTAATTTGAAAGCGCCGCATTACTGATACCTACGGCCTTTGCTACTTCGATTTGGCTTTTGCCCATGCGCACGCGAGCACGCTTTAAGTTCTTGTAAAACTGCATGTTCATCACCTACATCGATACATAAACAACTACAAACTATATATTTTATAATAATGTATCACTAATTTTTATAGTAGTGTATCACTGATTTTTTTGAAAGCTTCATCAGCTACGGCTAATGTGCGTTCGATTTCACTGCTCTTGTGGCAGATAGATACGAAGTTACTTTCATAAGGGCTTGGTGCATAGTAAATACCATGGCTCAAGTTATGGTGGAAGAACATTTTAAATTGTTCTTCATTGCACGCTGCTGCATCATCAAAATTCTTAACTGGTTTATCAGTGAAGAAGATGGTGAACATGGAGCCTACACGTTGTACTACAACAGGCACATTGTATTGGGCTGCCAAACGTTCAAAGCCTTCACAAAGGGCGATAGTTGCGTCTTCTACTTGTTTAAAGATAGTTGGATCTCGTTGCAAAATGGAAAGCGTTGCAAGACCAGAAGTAACGGCAATAGGGTTACCGCTCAATGTACCAGCTTGATAAATAGGACCAGCTGGTGCAATTTGATTCATAATCTCACGGGAGCCACCAAATACAGCAAGTGGCATGCCACCGCCAACAATTTTACCAAGGCATGTAAGGTCAGGTTTAATTTTATAACGTTTTTGTGCACCGCCGCTGCTAGCGCGGAAGCCACACATAACTTCGTCAAAAATCAACAATGCACCATGAGCCTTAGTCACTTCTCGCAAGGTTTCGAGGAATCCTGGTTCTGGAGGCACACAGCCCATATTGCCTGCTACAGGTTCTACGATGATAGCTGCAATAGTATCGCCAATCTCGTCGAATAATTTACGAACCGCATCAGAGTCGTTGTACGGCAAGGTAATTGTATTTTCTGCTACACCTTGAGGAACGCCAGGACTATCTGGCACGCCAAAGGTAGCAAGGCCAGAGCCAGCTTTCACCAAGAGTGCATCGCTATGACCATGATAACAGCCAACGAATTTCACGATACGATCGCGACCAGTATAGCCACGAGCTACGCGCAAAGCACTCATAGTCGCCTCTGTACCAGAGTTAACAAGGCGGATAACCTCCATAGATGGCATGAAGGCTTGTACCTTTTTAGCCAATTCTGTTTCTAGTAGTGTAGGCGCACCGTAGCTAGTACCACGTGGAATCGCCTCTTGCAAGCTAGCTATAACCTCAGGATTCGCATGGCCCAAAATCATAGGTCCCCAGCTCAACACATAGTCGATGTATTCGTTGTTATCAATATCATAAATACGGCTGCCGCTAGCGCTGCTGATAAACGGAGGGTTAGAACCTACGCTGCGGTAGGAACGAACGGGACTGTTTACACCGCCTGGCATATAACGTTTAGCCTCTTCAAAGGCTTTTTCAGATTTACCGAGTTGGAACATGGTTTCTCCTTACTTTTGTAACCATTTAGCAATATCTATAGCATGGTACGTAATAATAATTTTAGCACCAGCGCGCTTCATAGAAAGCATTGTTTCCATAACGAGGCGTTCTTCGTCGATAAGGCCAGCTGCTGCAGCGGATTTAACCATCGCATATTCGCCAGACACATTGTATACCGCTACAGGTAATTCATAGCGGTCACGTGTTTCACGAACAATATCCAAATAGGACAAGGCCGGTTTAATCATGATAATATCTGCGCCTTCAGCAATGTCGAGTTCAATTTCTCTGAAAGCTTCCAAGCGATTAGCTGGGTCCATTTGATAGGACTTACGGTCCCCAAATTTAGGTGCAGAGTTAACAGCACCACGGAACGGACCATAGTAAGCAGATGCGTATTTTGCAGCATAGCTCATGATAGATACATTCGTATAACCTGCCGCATCAAGAGCTTCACGAATAGCACCTACACGGCCGTCCATCATATCGGATGGAGCCACCATATGTGCACCCGCTTCTGCTTGGCTTACCGCTACTTTACAAAGTAATGGCAATGTTTCATCATTCAAAATTTCATGGTCATCAATCATACCGCAATGACCTGTTGTAGTATATTGACACAAGCATACATCAGCTACAACCAATAGGTTTGGCACAGCTGCGCGAATGGCTTTAATAGCTTGTTGTACAGGTTGGGACATATCCCATGCAGAGGAACCTTGTTCATCCTTGTATGTAGGAATACCAAAGATTTCTACCCCAAGAATACCAAGATCATATACCTCTTGAGCCATTTTTACAGCTTCATCAACAGATAAGTGGTATTGGCCTGGTAATGTATCGATTTCTTTTTTGATACCTTCGCCAGGAACGATAAATAATGGATAAATTAAATCAGTTACGTCGAGTGTCGTTTCCCGTACCAAATCACGTATTTCTGGATTGATACGCAAGCGGCGAGGACGGTATGTTAAATCGTACATGTGATCCTCCTAAATGTCCTTTATAATAGCATTGACTAAGCCATCAGTTGTATATACATCGCTGATGACAGCAGGTTTAAGGCCTGCACTCATAGCTGTAGCAGCAGTGATAGGTCCAATGCAAGCAATCTTAGTATTGCCTAATAGTTTCAATGCATCATCGCCCAATAATTGAATTGTATTTGTTACTGTAGAGGAACTTGTAAACGTAATGTAGTCTACAGTACCTTCTGTTAAGGCATTTACTAATGCTTCTTGTTGAGATGTATCTTGTGTGGTTTCATATAAACGCAAGATATCTACATCTATATCGTGATGACGCAAAGAGCGTGGAATTACGTCGCGAGCTACTTTTGGTTGAATGAGCAATACGGAATCCCCTGCCTTGAGTTCTTCTTCAAGAGCCTCTACAGCAGATTCAGCCTTGTAGTCTACAGGAATAATATCTGGAACGATACCGTATTTTTGAAGTTCACGAGCTGTAGCACAGCCGATGGCTGCTACTTTAGAGTTACCTAATGCACGAGTGTCCTTGCCTTCTTTATACAGAGCATCGAAGAAGTAACGAACCCCTTCTCCAGATGTGAATACGATGCATTGGTATTGTTTTGTGTTATTAATGATGCGTCGATCTTCATCAAATAACTCCAACGGAGATGTTTTAATAGCTGCCGCTTCAACTACATTAGCACCTTGAGCTGCTAATTTTTCACGGAATGCACTAGCTTGAGAACGAGCGCGTGTCACTACTACAGTTTTACCGAATAAAGGTTTATTATCGAACCATTGTAATTTTTCACGAAGATTAACTACATCACCTACTACGATGATAGCTGGCGCTTTTAGTTGTGCCTTTTCTACGTCTTCTACTACATGTTCAAGGGTAGATACGAGAACTTCTTGAATCGTTTTTGTACCCCAACGAACAAGCGCTACTGGTGTAGAAGCTGGGCGTCCATGAGCCATCAATTTTTCTGCAATGGTAGGCAAATTGCCAACCCCCATTACAAAGCAAAGTGTATCTACTGCCGTAGCAAGGCCTTCCCAGTGAATACCAGATACTGCTTTAGTTGGATCCTCATGACCGGTTACAACCGCAAAGGATGTAGCCATAGCGCGTTGCGTTACAGGGATGCCTGCATAAGCAGGTGCTGCGATGGGAGATGTTACGCCTGGTACGAATTCAAATGGTACACCAGCTTCGCCAAGAGCCATCGCCTCTTCACCACCGCGACCGAACACGAGTGGGTCGCCGCCTTTTAAGCGCGCTACGATTTTTCCTTCTTTACCTTTTTGAACTAATAACTCGTTGATTTCCCATTGGTGCATTGTGTGATCTTTACATTGTTTACCAGCGTAAATCAACTCTGCATCTGGGCGAGCCCATTCTAACAAATGAGCATCTGCTAAATAGTCATATACAATTACATCTGCTTTTTCAATGCATTCGCGACCTTTTACAGTAATGAGTTTAACATCGCCAGGGCCTGCACCGATTAGATATACCATACCTGTCATTTTATGATTCCTTCCTCTATGAGAGCATCTACAATATGTTTGCCCCCTTCTTCATATAAGGCTTTTGCAAGGTTTTTACCAAGAATTTCAGCTTTCTTTGCTGGGCCAGAAATTTCTCCTTCGTATACCGTTTTACCGTCGAGGGATGCGATCATGGCCTTTAAGGTCAATTGACCTTTATTGATAGTACCATGTACCCCCATCGGCACTTGGCAACCACCATTTAACTGACGCAAGAAGCTGCGTTCCCCTTCAACGACATAGCGTGTAGCTTCGTCGTTAATAGGAGCTAGCATTTCAAGCATTTCCGTATCGTCAGCACGACACTCGATAGCAAGTGCCCCTTGACCAACAGCAGGAATCATTTCATCCGCTTTAAATACTTGGGTAATTTGATCATCTAAGCCCAACCGTTTAAGACCGGCTTGTGCCAAGATAACGCCATCTAATTTTTCTGTTTCAATCTTGCTCAAACGAGTTTGTACATTACCGCGGATAACTTCGACCTTAAGGTCAGGACGGACATGTAATAATTGCGCTTGACGACGCAAGCTACTTGTACCGACGCGAGCACCTTCAGGCAATTTATCTAATGTTTTATACACGGGGCTCACAAGCGCATCGTAAGGCACTTCACGAGCAGAGATAGCACCAAGAGTTAGCCCTTCTGGCAACTCTGTAGGCATATCTTTCAAGCTATGTACGGCGATATCAATATCGCCTTTATGCATGGCCTCTTCTAGCTCAGCAGTAAATAAACCTTTACCACCCACTTGAGCCAGTGGTTTTTCCAAGATACGGTCCCCTTTTGTATTAAAGTGAACTAGCTCGACCGTAATGTTTGGGTACAGACGTTGTAACTCTGCACTAATATGTTCAGCCTGCCATAGGGCAAGGGCACTTTTTCGCGTGCCGATTCGAATATGGTCTCTCATGGCCTCAGCCTTCTTTCTCAAGATTAAACATATCTTTGAATAAATCCCAGTACAAACCTTCTTCCTCTGTACCAGCGATTTCGTTAAAGTGAATCATCGGTTCACGCAACATTTTGCGAATGATCATGCGACTCATAGAGTCCATAATGCGGCGCTCCTTATCAGAAATGTCAGGCAATTTCGCTAATGCGCGATGTAACTCACGACGGCGAATGCGTTCTGCTTTTTCTGTGAGCAATGCCATCATAGGACGCACCGTTAAATAGCTCAATTTATCTAATAATTCTTCAATAGCATCGTGAATGATAGGCTCTGCACGACGAGCCTCCTCTTCGCGCTGTGCCTTATTTTCTTCGACTACACTTTCAAGAGAGTCAATATTAAATAAGTAAATACCGTCCATATCTGCTACGCCGGGATCGATATCGCGTGGTACCGCAATATCAATCATAACGATTGGCTCACCTTTGCGAAGAGAGGTAATTTTCTTTGCTTCACGTTCCGTAATAATATAATGTGGCGCCCCTGTAGATGTAATGAGGATATCCGCATCTTTAGCGTAATCTACAAAGTTATCGAGCTTAACAGCTTTACCATTAAATCGCTCTGCTAGAGCCTCTGCCTTGGTAAAGGTTCTATTTGATACAAAAATCGTTTTTACGCCCTTTGCTTGTAGGTGCGTTGCGGTCAACTCACTCATGGTGCCAGCACCTAAGATGAGCACCGTCGCTTCAGATAATGGTTTATCTAGGCTATCCTCAGCTAGGTTAACAGCGGTGTAACTAACAGATACAGGCGTATTAGCAATGCCCGTATTAGTACGCACCTTTTTACCAACACTAATAGCGCGTTGGAATAAAATATTAAAAATTGTGCCCGTACAGCCTGCGCTATAAGCCTGAATATAAGCCCCTTTTAATTGGCTCAAGATTTGACCTTCCCCCAACACAAGGGAATCAAGGCTTGCAGACACACGGAATAGATGTTCAATACAATCTCGTTCTTCATAGAAGAAGAATGCATCTTCATCGATATGGTCGGCACCTTTTAAATCCTTTAACACTGCCAACATATATTCTTTAGGGAACTCTACACCTTCTAAGGCCGCGTAAATTTCGGTTCTATTGCATGTAGACAAAATAACGCATTCTGCTACACAGTCGAATTCATAGAGGCGGTTTAGTGCTGAAGCTACCTCGTCCTTATCAAACGAGAAACGTTCACGCACCTCTACAGCGGCACTTCTATGATTTAGGCCTAATACCACTAATTTCATGGTCAAGTTTCTCCTCTATAGTCGTCCACTCTCCCTTGAGAATGGCCTCAAAAGTTTCTACGGTCAGATGGTCTCGCCAAAATTTCTGTCGAGCCTCTGGAGTAGGAAGTAGTAACTTTACTTCTTCTCTAAATATTTTAAGTCTAGGCATAGCCTTTTGCAACTGACCATAACGATTCATCATATCTTGCCTTACGAGACGGTTAATACGAGGCCCTACATTATTAGCGCTAATAGCGATATGAAGATCCCCTAGTTCAAGGGACGAAGGTACAGTAAATCCGCACGCCTTAGGGTCATCACTGCGATTAGTCCAAACGCGGTGTTTTTTCCCCATCTCATATAACGTATTGTTTAATTCGTGATTATCCGTGCAGATAAAAAACAAACTGCTCGTTATAATGTGTTTTTCATCGTCCTTTGTGAAAGCACGGTCGTACCAAGTGATACGATTATCCTTTGCCCATTGGCAAATTCTATCTGTTACAGTGGGAGCGATTACGACAATATTGCACGGCTCATCAATAAAGAGCTGCATTCGTCGCTCTGCGACCTCTCCGCCACCAACGAATAAGATTGTATCTTCAGTTGTAGGTTGAAATGTTATGGATACCATGGCTGTCCTACTATATATAAAAAAATCGGCTTGATGGTCAAGCCGATTTTCAATTGCCTACATGAATCGTTTCAGATATACGCCGATACGCCCCTTACGAGATGTACCTGTAATGGCTTCTACCTTCATTCGGCCACGACCACGCATAGAGATCACATCCCCTTCTTTAACCTCTTGGGATACACCCTTAGCTGGTTGCCAGTTTACTTGCAATAATCCTGCATTTATAGCGCTCACCAATTTAGTACGAGACACGCTAAAACCAGAACTTGCCACCGCATCTAAGCGCAAGGAAGCAACTGTAGTGCGGACTTCTTTAATTTTTTCTTCTTTTGGTGCAATATCTGATAGCTCAATCGCCTCTACAGATACGGAAACCATAGCGATTTTTGTGAAGTTTTGAATCACAAAGTCTGCTACGCTTTCATCCACCATAATTTGAGCGCCCCCTTGTTGAACGATAACGTCCCCAAATTTGGAGCGATCAATGCCAAGGCCCATCAAGGAGCCAAGCACATCGCGATGGGTAAGCAATCGGAACCGTGGGTCCCAATTTACCTTAAGGGTGCGAATGCCCATGTCCACAGTACCGTTAAAGTCGCTATCTACAAAGGCGATGCGGATACGTTCCGCCCCTTCATAGCCACCGTCTGTCTTAACGATAAGTTGTGGGTAGTTAGCCTTGATTGCGTCTGCAATGACAAGGCCTGCAGGGCTCGTAAAGTCCGCCACACGATAAGGGCGACCTTTTACAACCTGCTCTGCCAAATCGAGCATGCGACGAGCTTCCTCTCCGCTGCCACTGGCTTCAAAATATCGAATTAATTTACTAGTATCTGCCAAAATTATTTCCCCAATTCATTCGACCGAGCAAGACATGCTACTACGCCGTCTTGGAGAGCACTGCGAAGTCCACCTTTTTCCATGGCACCAATACCGGCAATGGTGGTGCCACCAGGACTTGTTACTTGATCTCGTAGTACTGCTGGATGATTGCCACTTTCAAGAGCCATCTTACCAGCACCATACATCGTTTGAGCCGCTGCCTTGATTGCCAAGTGACGAGGCAATCCGATGCGAACGCCCGCATCAGCTAAGGCATCGAGGATGACGAACATATAGCCAGGGCCCGCACCAGATAGTGCACCTAATCGGTCTAAATCGGCTTCGCTCACCACGGCTACTTCACCAACAGCCTCAAATAAAGCTTGTACATCGCGGCCAAGGTCTGTATTCACATCATCCCCAGCAAGAGCAGTCATACCCGCACCAATAGAAGCCGGTGTATTTGGCATAGCTCTAAACCAGTTAGCTTGTGGAATCGCCGCATCAAGGGTATCTAAGGTAATCCCTGCTGCAACGGAGATCATAACCGTTCCATAAGGTACTTCTTTTAAATCCTCTAGTACAGATGGTAACACTTGTGGTTTTACAGCCAAGAGAATGGTATTGTACTCTTGTACATTAGGCATAGTCGTAAAACCGACTACACCAAGCTCTTCAGTAAGAGCCTTACATTGTTCTTCGCGACGCACCAGAATGTGTGTATCACTTGCTTTCAACACGCCCTGCTGTAATGCACCGCGCAATAGAGCGCCACCCATTGAGCCAACACCGATACATAAGGTTTTACCTAACATAGTTGTCACCACCGTTTATAGAGAGATTATTTGTTTTCCCAAGCGTATTCGTTTTGCTCAGCTTTGTTACTTTCATTATCAGAATAATCAATGGAAATGTTTACAGGTACGCACATGAAAATGTCCTTACCAACCTTTTCCAATTTGCCATCCAATGCAAATGTCGCACCAGATACGAAGTCCACAATACGCGCTGCTTCATGAGGATCTGTATTTTCAAAGTTGATCAAAACAGGACGCATGTCGCGTAATTGATGTGTAATATTTTCAGAATCTTCAAATACTTTTGGTTCAATTACAACTACTTTCATAGCTGTTGGACGTTGTGTCATCGTAGATTGGCCTCCTACCTTGCGTGGATGAAATTCAGATGCGCCGGATACAGGTGCTGCTGGAGCTACTGGAGCTGGTTCAGCTTCGTATTCCTCATCATCTTCGTAGTCATAATCATCATATTCATAGTCATCATCATTTTTGCCTAAGAATAAGTTTTTTGCTTTGTCTAAATAATCTCCCAATGCCATTTGGATTTCCTCCTAATACATAACGCTACCGATTACTAGGCAACCCGAGCCTTAATAATACACACGTTCCCCAAAAATTGCTGTGCCTACACGAATAATATTAGCCCCTTCTTCCAAAGCGACTTCAAAATCGTGAGTCATCCCCATAGATAAATATTGAATCTGTCCTTCTTCAAAATAGCCCTTCATATCCTCATACAAGGCATTAGCTATACGGAAGATTGGACGTGCTTCCTCTGGATCATCGAAAAATGGTGCCATACACATCAAGCCGCGAACACGGACATGAGGTAATGTCTTTGCATAGTCTCGTATTTCCGGAAACTCTTCAACGGTCATACCCGTTTTAGATGCTTCGCGGGCTACATTAACTTGCAATAATACATCTTGTACCTTATCGTGCTTTGCTGCCACCTTTTCGATTTCATCTAATAATTTACGGCTGTCTACAGAATGAATTAAATCAAACATAGGCACCGCTTGACGCACCTTATTGACCTGCAAATGACCAATCAAGTGCCATGTTAATTGTGGCCCCTTATAGGTGAGCTGTTTTTCTTTAGCCTCTTGTACTCGGTTTTCACCCACATGAGTTACACCGAGACGCGCCACCTCTTCCACCGCCGATACGGGATGGTTCTTAGTAACCGCTACCAATAATGCTGTATCTACGCGACCAACGCGCGCCATAGCATCTGCCATGCGCTGCTGTATAGCGTGTAGGGATTCTTCAATCATGTGATTCCCCTTCAATCTATATTTAAAAACCATAAAATATATTTGTATAGACTATTCTATTATATAGTATTTAGTATTGATTGTACATCATTTAGGTCTTATAAAGCCTATGAATCTATGTATGTATATACTACCGTTCTTGTAGCATACCAAACAAAGCCATGCGACCTGTTTTACCAGATTCCCGGCGGTAGGAATAGCAATCACCTTCGGTTACACTATCGGTACCGCCGATAGCAATATGTTCTTTAGGTACACCATTAACCATAAGCCCTTCGGCGATAAAGTTCCATAAGTTAATATAGGCTTTATCTAATTTATCGCCTGGATAGTTTACCACATCAGCAACGCTACGCTCTGTCATACCACGCCAAGTTAACTCAAAACGCTTGCCTAGCTCTACATCAACCTCAAAGGACTCCGGTCCAATACTAGGTCCAAGATAGATATAACAATCTTTGAACTCCGTACCATACGCTTCTTTCATAGCCTCAATAGTAAGAACTGGCAAATGTCCTATCGCTCCGCGCCAGCCTGCATGTACCGTAGCGATAGCGTGATGCTTAGCATCATAAATACCTACAGCTACACAATCAGCAGTAAATAAAAATAGCGGTACATTCGGTAATTTTGTAAATACAGCATCACAATCGGCTATGGCTGTATCCTCTCCCAAGGCTCCCGCACCAACGAGATCTTCTGTGATTTCTACAGCTTTTAAACCATGTACTTGATTACCACAAGAGATTCGCTCTGGTTGAACACCTAAATATTCAGCAACAATAGCACGGTTTTCACGAACATACTTAGGCTCATCCCCTACGTGAAATGCTAAATTTAGTGATTCATAGGGCTCTTGAGATACACCACCATGACGGTACGTATCACCTATTGTAATAGGAAAACGATCTGCCCAATTAGGAGTTTCATAAGACCAAGTACCATGAGGTCCTTTAACATCTATACGTTTTACAGATTGATTCATAAGTGCCTCCTATTTACATACACCACATCGCTTACAGCCTTGTACACATGGCGGTGTATACGCTTCATCTACAGAGCGTTTCCATTCCATTTCAAGATATCCCTCATCCATCCCCATATCGAGATGACTCCACGGCAAGAATTCATTAAAGCTGCGTTCACGATAGTTCATCTCGTCCATATCTAGGCCTGCTGCCTTCATTTCAGCCTTGAAGGACTTACTGCCACGATCTGCTGCACATGCCGCAAGAACAGCGCCAAGACGGCGATCACCACGAGCGAGTACACCTTGGATATATGCCTCTTTAGGTGATTCAACGAGCACCTCGATACGACGATTCTTTTGCAATGCTTTTTTAATATATTGAAGTTTTTTCTCTACCGTTTTTTGATTATCCATAGCCATCCATTGGAATGGTGTAAAAGGCTTTGGAATAAATGGATTGATACTGAGTGTTAAACGACCTTTACAGCCCACCTCTGCCATATGGGATTGCGTCCGTTCTGCCAGACCTACAATTGCTTCAATATCCTCGTTAGTTTCCGTTGGTAACCCAATCATAATGTAGAGTCGCATATGTTGGATACCAGACTTAGCTGATAAAGTGGCCGCATTTTGTAAATGCTCTTCGCTAATGCCCTTATTGATGACGCGCCGCAATCGTTCACTGCCCGTTTCTGGCGCAATGGTAATCGTCTTTTGCCCACTATCTGCCAAGCCATCTACAACGGCTTGCGTCAAAGAATCTGCACGCAAGGATGCGCAAGAATAACGCATATCTTTAGAACGAATATACGTAACTAACTCATCTACCTCTGGATAATCAGAAATAGCGGCCCCCATAAGGCCTACCTTTTTACCTAATTTCTCTGCTCTATCTACGCCTTCTTTTAATATTTCTAAAGGTCGTACGCGCGGTACACGGAAACAATAGCCGGCCATACAGAATCGACAATGTCGTCCACAACCACGTGCCACCTCGATGATGTACATAGCGCCAAATTCTGTATAGTTTGTTGCTACTACGGTTTCGCCGCCACTAGTGAGCATTTCAAAGTGGCGTTTAATCGTCTTCGGCGCACCGTCTGCAATATCATAGCCTTTAAAGCCCCCATCTTCGCTATAAATCGGCACATATAAGGATGGGACGTACACGCCAGATACATTCGCTAATTGACGCAAAATAGCGTGGCGATCTAGACCCTCCATTTTGCCATCGCGAATGATATCTAGAACGCGACTAACGATACCTTCCCCTTCACCGATGATGAAAGCATCGATAAAGTCAGCAAATGGCTCAGGATTAAAGGTAGCACATGGGCCACCGGCAATAACGATAGGATCAAATTCGGTGCGGTCCTTCCCCATAATAGGTACGCGTCCATGACGTAACATCAACGGAATATGAAAATAGTCCATTTCAAAGGTCACGTCAAAGGCCACCACATCAAATTGATGCATAGGCCGCTGTGTTTCAACACTCATCAACGGTGTCTTAGTCTTATCGTATGCTTCTAATTCCTTTTTCTCAGGCAAGAAGATACGTTCACATACGCTATCATTGCGTAAGTTGATTTCCTCATAAATAATGTGGAGACCAAGATTACTCATGCCTACAAAATATGTATTAGGATAGACGATAGCTACCTTCTGCCCTGCATGAGGGTTTACCGTTACCCGACTATCTTCGTCTTTATATAATGCTTGTAATCTATCAATTAAATCTTTACGATTCACTAATTTCCTTTCTATATAAGCCCACTACGAATAGTGGGCTTAAAAACATTTTATATATCGTTTGTATGTCTATATTTGTATGTCTATAAGAGTAGTATATAATACTTATCTTAACTATACTATAAGACCAAGAAACATTACAATTTAGATTTCAATTTATCCTTTGTATGAGAGGTCTTATCTTTAAGTGTTTTTACAATTTGAGGGCGATGTTTTTTTTCATAAGGGTAAATAACAACTTCCCCATCTTTGTATTCTGCAATGTATACCTCCTTAATTTTATAGCCTTGCTTTTCAACTTCTTCTTCTAGCCAATCCTGGCCTTTTTCAATTACATCTAATGTAAAATGGTTAATTTGACCATCATCAATAAGGTCAAATTTAATATTCTCATCACTAAATTGAACTACGCTGAGCTGACCATTTTGCTCCAATACAGCACGCTTAACATCCGTAACATATTGAACACCTGCTGTACGAAGCTTTAACTTAAGCTCCGCCGCTTGAATGCCATAACGCATACATTCTTCTGTTAAGATATGACCTTTTTCAATAACAATTACAGGATGTCCATCCAAAATAGTTTTAAAGAATCGGAGATTTCCTTTTAAGAACTTAAGCGTCATTACAAGTATAGTCCATAAAATGAGGACTAACATAAACTGTAAAATACCGATTTGGTCATTGTAAATAATGGCACCGATAATACCACCAAGTACATAGTTTTGTAATTGGTCCAAAGCAGAGGTTGGCGCTAAGTTGCCCTTCCCCATTAAGTTGATTTGTAAGATAATCGCCAAGAGACCGATGGCGAGTTTGGCAAAGACCATCCCATAGACGGCCATAGCTTCTGTCATTTACGTTCCTCCTTATGGTAATACGTCCGCTTTATCATGAATACGATCTGTTGGGCTCATCTTATACACACGAGTAATTGTATAGGTTGTAAATTCTGGATTAAACTGAACCTCATAATAATCATCGCTTACCTTTAAAATCATACCATTGCGAATTTTTAAGGAGTTAACCGCTAATTGCTCACTTGGTACAGAACGATCAGCACTAAAAGAATGTAAAAATTGAGCCATACGAGAGGAGTCTTCAGAATATGTTTTCATTCGATTATACTCTTGATACTCAAGGCCTAAGAAAAATACTACAATTAAAGACAAAATAACCAATAAATCCCGATAGCGATTAGTAAAACCATTTCGCAATACCTGTACACCTAGAACGAGCAATGCTAAAAGAATGGCAACAAAAACGATAAAGCCCCATGTTTGGCCTGTCACAGCCTGACTTTCAACATAGGCCAAAGTGTAAAAATCCATATCGTTCTCCTTTCATATATTATTCTTTATTATATCACAAATAAATATGATAATAACCAACAACGATTTATAAAAAATAGAGCTACCACAATGATAGCTCTATTAAACAGTTACTATACTAATTTATTTACATTCACGGTACACGATGATATAAGCATGGGTATTCGCTGTAAAACCAGATTCTAATTCTAGTTCAACTTCTAAAATAGCATCATCAACGTCACCTTTATAATAGGCCTTACGTTGTTCTGCGGAATAGAAATACATAGCCGCATTATATTCATTACCTGCTTGTACTGGAATTGTGATGGTAACAGGCTGTGTTTCAATATTCTTTGTTTTAGTACCCACATTATCCGTTGTGTAATATACGGATTCAATGGTATGTTCTCCTGGTGTTACTGCCACAATGACTTGACCATATTGACCAGTTTTATGATCAATAGTAGAAAGGTCCTTACCATCAACCTTTACAGATTTACCATAAATATGAAGAATCGCTTTATTAGCATTCTCTTGTACAAATTGTTGTTCACCGGCTTGTCGTTTTTTATTGAACTTCATAAATACGGCAAACAAAATGGCCCAAATGACTGCAACCGCTACGATGATAATAATAGTTGTAGAACTCATAGTATCTCTCCTTATACCAAAATATACTACACTGACTCTACGTTAACTATATCATACGTACTAGTATTACTCAATAAAAAACGACCCCAAATGGGGTCGCTTTCAGTAAGCCTATGCTTATCAAGAAATTACTAATGTAATCTCTTATTTTAACCAGCTCATCAAATTGCGAAGTTCTGCACCAACTGGTTCGATTGGATGGTTAGCAGCTGCTTCACGATGTTCTTTAAGGAATTTTTGACCATTTTTGGAATCAGCCAAGAATTCGTCAGCGAATTTACCAGATTGGATATCAGCCAAGATTTGTTCCATAGCTTTTTTAGTATCTGCAGTAATTACGCGAGGACCTGCATGGTAGTCACCATATTCAGCAGTGTTGGAAATGGAGTGACGCATTTTTTGGAAGCCACCTTCGTAGATAAGATCTACGATCAATTTCATTTCATGCAAGCATTCGAAGTAAGCGTTTACAGGTTCATAACCAGCTTCTGTTAATACTTCGAAACCAGTTTTGATCAATTCAGTAACACCGCCGCACAATACAGCTTGTTCACCGAAGAGGTCAGTTTCAGTTTCAGATTTGAAGTTAGTTTCCAAGATACCGGAACGGCCACCACCGATACCAGAAGCCCATGCTAATGCAACTTCTTCAGTATCACCAGATGGATCTTTTTCTACAGCGTACAAGCAAGGAACACCGGAGCCTTCTTGGTATGTACGACGTACTAAATGACCAGGGCCTTTAGGAGCTACCATGAATACGTTGATGTCTTCACGAGGTACGATTTTACCAAAGTGAATGTTGAAGCCGTGAGCAAATGCCAAGTATGCACCTTGTTTCAAGTTAGGAGCAATATCTTGTGCATATACGTCTGCTTGTAATTCGTCCGGAATCAATACCATAACGATGTCAGCACCTTTAACTGCTTCTGCAGTTTCTTTTACTGTAAGGCCAGCTTCTTCAGCAGCTTTCCAGCTAGAAGAACCGCCACGAAGACCAATTGTTACGTCCATACCATTTTCTTTTAAGTTCAATGCATGAGCATGACCTTGGGAGCCGTAACCTAAAACTGTAATTTTTTTGCCTTCCAATTTGCTCAAATTACAATCTGCATCATAATAAACTGTAGTACCTAAAATTTTACCTGCCATACTAGACAACCTCCAATATATATTCAATAGAATATTTAATATATATACTGTACACAATCTCACAAATAAATGCAAGATTTGTAGTGTATATCGTAATTTATCGAATAGTCAAATAGACTAATCTACAACTTAAATTTGTACCCTTTTTGTATTAAGAAAAAATGAATTATCCCATTTTTAGCTCTTACTTAACTATAATCCATGGGCGATTTTTTTCCCATACTACAGATACATCAATACCAAATACGTCGCTTAAAATTTCATCTGTTAAGATGTCTCGCTTCTTGCCTTTATATACAATGAGGCCATCTTTAATAATAGCTACATGTGTAATACTGGGCATAATCTCTTCAATTTGATGAGATACATAAATAAAAGGCTTATGCTCCTCTCGTGCCATATTCTCAACAGTTCTTAAGAATTGCTCGCGAGCAGGCAAATCAAGGCCAGAGCAAGGCTCATCTAGAATGAGCAAATCTGGATTAGCCATAATAGCACGTGCTAATAATACGCGGCGCTGTTCACCAGCAGATAGTGTATGAAATCTATGGCCTTCCAAATAGGACAAACCAAACTCAGACAATAATTGCAGTCCTCGTTCACGTACTTCAGGCTCTACCTGTTGATAAATACCAATACTATTAAAAGCACCAGAAATAACAACATCTTCTACCACTTGTTTATCCAAGGTGGACTGGAATTGTCCAAGCGCCGAACTAACAAAGCCTAATCGCGCCTTGATTTTAGGCCATGCATATTTACCAAATTCATGACCAAATACGCGTAATAGTCCTGTTGTAGGAATTTGGTAAGCTGGAATCATGCTGAGCATCGTCGATTTACCAGCCCCATTGAGACCTAATAAGGCCCAATTCTCCCCTTCTTCAACATGCCAATTAATGCCTTTTAAAATTTCGCGGCCTTCACGACGAAACTTGACGTCTTCATAATGGAGTAATTCACTACTCACACAACCATCTCCTAAATCTTTTCTCCACGGCTCATTGCGGTAATGCCAGTTTTGGCAATTTCAAGGACCCCATACGTTTCCATAATTTGAATGAAACCGCGTAATTTTTCTACGCTACCAATTACTTCAATAATCATAGAAGTAGGAGAAATATCGAGCACATTGCCACGATATACATCGGCAATTTGTACAATTTGAGAGCGTGTTGCAGCAGTTGCTTTTACCTTGATAAGCATTAACTCACGGCATACCACATCATGATCTTCAAAAACTTTAACCTTTACCACATCAATGAGCTTGTAAATTTGTTTTTGAATTTGGTCTAAGATGCGATCATCTGCCTCAACGGTGAGGGTAATACGAGCGTAGCCTGGTGTATTTGTAATACCAGATGTCATCTTTGTAACATTAAAACCACGACGGTTAAAGAGCGCCAATATACGTGCACCAATGCCTGCTGTATTTTTTGCAATTACTAAGACTTGATGTTCTCTCGCCATTATAGCACCCCTTTCTTGCCCATCATACCACTTACGGTACCGCCAGCTGGAATCATCGGCAATACATTATCTTCTCTTGCTACACGGCAATCCAAGATGATACTTTCATCAGATGTAATGAAAGATTTAAATTCTTTATTGAAATCCTCTACATTATCGATACGAGCGGCTTTCAAATCAAAGGCATCTGCCAATTTCAAGAAGTCTGGACTCGTTTCCAAATCTACATAGGAATAACGGCGGTCATTAAAGATTTGTTGCCATTGACGAACCATGCCAAGGTAACCATTATTGATGATAACAATCTTAATTGGTAAATTATATTGACGAACCATCATTAGTTCTTCAAAGGTCATTTGGAAGCCACCATCACCAACAACGAGGATGACTTGTTTATTGGGAGCCCCCACTTGAGCCCCAATAGCAGCTGGCAAACCATAGCCCATTGTACCTGCACCACCAGATGTAACGATGGTATGCGGTTTTTTATGAGTTAAGAATTGAGCCGCCCACATTTGATGTTGACCTACGTCAGTTACGATAACTGCATCCTCTTTGGCAATCTTATTAAGTTCAGACAAGACGTATTGTGGATGTAATACGCCATCTTTAGATTCAGGAATTACCATAGGGTATTCCGCTTGCCATTCGCGAATTTGAGCAATCCACGGTTCATGAGTTGTAGGCTCTACCAGTGTATTCAATTCGGTTAAGACACTCTTTAAATCACCTACGATTGGTACGTTAATAGTGACGTTCTTATCAATTTCTGCTGGGTCGATATCGATATGAATGATTTTAGCTTTTTTACAGAAGAAATCAGGATGGCCTGTAATGCGGTCGTGGAAACGAATACCAGCTGCAATAACAAGGTCTGCTTCTTCTGTACTATTATTAGCCGCTACAGAGCCATGCATACCCACCATACCAAGAGCAAGCTCATGGTTCCCTGGGAAACCACCAAGGCCAACTAATGTATTTGTTACAGGAATTTGAGCCTTTTCTGCCAATTCCTTTAACTCATCCATAGCGCCAGATTTCAATACACCGGCACCGGCAATGATGAGCGGACGTTTCGCATTTTTAATGAGTGTAGCCGCTTTCTTAATTTGCCCTTGATGACCTTTATAGGTTGGATCATACCCTTCAAGATGGATAGGTACTTCATATAATTTATTGTATTCTGTCATGGATATTTTTTCTGTTTGAATATCCTTTGGAATATCGATAAGAACAGGTCCTGGACGACCTGTACTAGCAATAAAATATGCTTCTTTAATGATGCGAGGTAAGTCGCGAATATCTTGAACTAGGTAGTTATGTTTTGTAATTGGCATTGTAATACCTTGAATATCCGCTTCTTGGAAGGAGTCTTTGCCAATAAATGCACGACCAACCTGACCAGTAATGGCTACCATAGGTACTGAATCCATATACGCAGTCATAATACCTGTTACAAGGTTTGTTGCACCAGGACCAGAGGTAGCAAGACATACACCAACTTTACCGGATACGCGTGCATAACCATCTGCTGCATGTGCTGCACCTTGTTCATGACGAACAAAATAATGTTTAATTTCAGGGAAGCTATAAATTTCATCGTAAATTGGAATTACCGCGCCACCTGGATAACCAAACATGTCAGTTACACCAAGGCGATGCAATGTTTCAAGGACAATGCGTGCCCCATTGATTGTTTCTGCGCTCATAGGAACCCTTTCAACCAGCTATTCAGATAAAATCTCGCTGGAATTTAATCGTTTAATAATGTAACCATTATTTTTGAAAGTATCAATAATGTGTTGGATGTGTTCTTCACCATTTGTTTCTACAGTAACTTGCAATTCCACTTCGTGGAAGCGGTCAAGGTTTTTAAACTGATTGTGATCAAGTTTAATAACGTTTGCATCCGCATCGGCAAGCATTTGAGATACCGCAACCAATTGACCTGGTTTATCAGGAAGGTTAACGGAGAACGTAAAGATACGGCCACGCAATACGAGACCTTTATTGATCATAGAGGAAATAGTAAGTACGTCGATATTACCACCACTGACAATAGCTACCACTTTTTTGTCTTTGCACTCTAATTTTTTTAGACCTGCTAGTGGTAAAATACCAGAGTTTTCTGCAACTAGCTTATGTTTTTCTACAAGCAATAAGAATGCTTCCATCAATTCATAGTCTGAAACAGTAACAATTTCATCTACGTATTTTTTGATATATTCTAATGTAGTTTCGCCGATTTGACGCACAGCAGTACCATCTGCAATGGTAGCCACTTCATTAAGTGGTACAGGATGATCAGCTTTTAATGCAGCGATGGCACTAGCAGCACCTTCCGGTTCTACACCAATAATCTTGATGCTAGGATTTTTTAATTTGGCAGCAGCTGCGATACCAGAAACAATACCGCCGCCACCTACAGGAACTAACAATACATCTGCATCAGGCAATTCTTCAAGAACCTCTAACGCAATTGTACCTTGCCCTTCAATTACATCTTCATCATCGAAAGGATGAACGAACACATAACCGTGTTCTTGTTGGAGCTCCATCGCTTTTTGGTAAGCTTCATCATAAATCTCACCAGATAATACGACTTCAGCACCATATTGTTTCGTCGCATTCACCTTGATAAGAGGCGTATGTTTTGGCATAACGATAGTCGCTTTAATGCCTAGGCGTTTTGCCGCAAGAGCCACACCTTGTGCATGGTTGCCGGCAGACGCGGCGATAACGCCGCGCGCCTTTTCTTCTTCTGTTAATTTTGCGATTTTATTATACGCACCACGAACCTTAAAGGAACCTGTTATTTGTAAGTTTTCTGGCTTGATATATACATCATTGCCAGATTCATCGGAGAACACATCGCTGTGAAGCAATTTTGTTTTCACAGTGATTGTGCTAAGTCTCTCGCGAGCCTCCATAAAATCATACAACTTATGCATGGTCACCATCTCCTCTAGATAGTATTAAATTAAAGTCTAATATTAGTCTTCCAACACTTCAATAGCACCTTGTGCTGCAGAGGATACGTGAAGAGCGTATTTTTTAAGGTATCCAGTTACATTGGATTTGAATGGTTTCAATGCTGCTTTACGACGAGCGATTTCTTCATCAGAAACAGCCAATTCCAATTTGCCGTTTGGAATATCGATGTTGATGATATCGCCATCTTCAACAACCGCGATTGTACCACCAGCAGCTGCTTCTGGAGATACGTGACCAATAGATGCACCACGTGTAGCACCAGAGAAACGACCGTCAGTCAACAATGCTACATCTTTATCAAGACCCATACCTGCAATCATGGATGTTGGTGTCAACATTTCACGCATGCCAGGGCCACCTTTAGGACCTTCATAACGGATAACGACAACATCGCCTTTAACGATTTTACCGCCTGTAATAGCTTCAACAGCTTCTTCTTCGCTGTTGAATACCTTTGCTGGGCCAGAGTGAACGAGCATATCATCATCTACGGCACCTGCTTTTACAACGGAACCATCTACTGCAAGGTTACCTTTTAGGACTGCGATACCGCCTGTTTCATGAACTGGATTATTCCATGGATGGATAACATCTTCATCCACAACATGAGTAGCCTCTGCAATTTCACCTTGTGTTTTAAGAGCTACAGTTTTGCAATCTGTATGCAAACGACCATTTTCTGCTAAGCGTTTCAATACCGCAGATACACCACCTGCAGCATACAAGTCTTCAATGAAGTATTTACCAGATGGAGAAAGTTTAGACAATTGAGGTGTATTTTGTGCAATACGATCAAAGTCATCTAAAGACAATGGAACACCTGCTTCGTGAGCGATAGCTGGCAAATGAAGTGCTGTATTAGAGGAGCCACCCAACGCCATATCTAGAGCTACTGCATTTTCAAAAGCTTCGCGAGTCATAATATCTTTAGGGCGAAGATTTGCTTTCAATACCTCTACAGCTTGCATACCTGCTAATTTAGCAAGACGTAAACGTTCAGAGTATACAGCAGGAATTGTACCATTGCCAGGAAGGCCCATACCAAGAGCTTCAGTTAAGCAGTTCATTGTATTAGCTGTATACATACCAGAGCAAGAACCACATGTAGGACATGCTGTATTTTCGATTTCAGCTAACTCAGCATCACCCATTTCACCAGTTTGATGTTTACCTACTGCTTCGAATACGTCAGACAAACCAATTTTTTTGCCATTATGTACGCCAGCAAGCATAGCGCCACCAGATACGAATACAGATGGAATGTTAAGACGAGCCGCAGCAATCAACATACCAGGTACTACTTTATCGCAGTTTGGAATGAATACCATAGCATCAAAAGGTGTTGCCATAGCTGTTGCTTCGATGGAGTCAGCAATGATATTACGTGTTACCAAGGAGTATTTCATACCGATGTGGTTCATAGCCAAACCGTCGCAAATACCGATTGTATTGAACTCGATTGGCACACCACCTGCGTTGCGAATGCCGTCTTTTACGGCTTGTACAATATTTTTCAAGCCCACGTGACCAGGGATAATTTCGTTGAAAGAGTTCGCAATACCAATGACTGGTCTACCCATTTCTTCATCAACGAAACCAAGAGCTTTTAGCAAAGATCTATGTGGTGCACGTGCTACGCCTGTTTTTAAATTGTCACTTCTACAACTCATGTTAATCTCCTCACTTTTCTTGAAAGCATCCACTTGGACGCTTTTCAACTTAATAAAAAAAGACGATTCTTATGAATCGTCTTAAAAGTTTACAAATGATATTCCTTTTGTTTACAGAATTCCGATATACATAAACAATCCTATGTACCCCTTGGAATAAATACACATAAGAAACAAACCATATAGTCAAATCTTATTGATTGTATATTAAACCATTCGTGGAACCGTTAAGACAAAAACGTGTTAAGTTGTTGTTCATAATTCGAATGTCTTTAATAATCACGACGAGCGCGATAATCAACAAGCTAATGACTAAACCCAACATGTTTCCTCCTAAAGTAATCTGTAATCATAAAATAATAATAACACTTTATATTTCTACATGCAATAAATATTCTATAGATTTATTATATAAATTTTTAAAGTTTACCATATATAAAAACTATAGCAAATACTATTAGATACAATATCTATATAACGCTTATACAAAATAAATAGATAACCAACCTATATACAGCTCAGCTCAAAACAAAAAATCCCTCACCGAAGCGAGGGATTTTTATATTATAAGATTCCAAATAACCACATGCCGAGGGTACCGCCCCAGAAGTGAATAAGGAAGCTTACTACAGAAATAGCAAGACCTACACGCCACCATGTTCCTTGCGGTACATAGCCTGCACCGAAGAAGATTGGCGTTACACCAGAGCTATAATGCGTTAATGTACAGCCAGGGCTATTCATCAAACCAAAGAGCAAGATGGTAAACGGAATTGGTGCACCCATTGCCACCAAGATTGCTGCAAAAGCGGAGAACAACGCTGTAATACGCGCTGTACCACTGGCAAAGAAATATTGAGAGTATACAAAGGTTGCAGAGATAATAAAGGATGCCCAGAACCAATCAATACCTACAAGATGTTGACTTACAAAATCTGCAAATACAGCTACAACACCTAATTTACCAAGTAAACCAGCCATACCTACAAGTGTACCCATCCAGATAAGGATATCCCAACCAGTGCGTTCACCGAGAATATCTTCCCAGGTAAGGGATCCAGTTACTACACAAGCAAGAACGCCCATCATAGCAACTACTGTAGGATGTAACTTCGTCCAAATCGCTGTAGCCCAAAGTAAGATACAAAGTATAAAGATGATAGCCACAGAAATTTCAGCCTTTGTAATTGGCCCAAGAGCGTCTAACTCTTTTTGAGCCATTTCAGCAGCTTGTGGAGTTTCTTTAATTTCTGGTGGATAGATTTTGTAAATAAACCAAGGCATCAAAATCATACAAATCACACCAGGGATCACACCAGCTTGGAACCATTCCCACCAAGAAATATCATAGCCAAATAATTTTGCCCCTAATGATGTAATCAATAAGTTACCACTACAAGCAGTTAAGAAAATGGTTACGGTTATAGTGTTTATCGTATGAGCCGTAGTCATCAAGTACGCCCCTATGCGACGTGCTGTACTACCATTCGGTTCAGAGTCAAAAGCTAAGGAAATGTTTTGTACGATTGGGAAAATAATACCGCCCCCACGCGCCGTATTAGATGGTGTGGCAGGAGAAATAATAAGATCCGTACAAGCCAATGCATAGGCTAACTTTAAGGAACTAGTACCAAACGCACGAATCAAGGTATACGCGATACGCTTACCGAGACCAGAGTTAATAATACCTCTAGAAAAGAATACGGCTGCCACGATAAGCCATACATTAGCCTCAGCATAACCACCTAATGCTTGTACCATGGTAATAGAATTTGTTGCTACGGCAGCAACAATACCAAAGAGTGCCATAATGCCTGTTGGCCACGGTCTTAAAATAAAGCCCACAATAGTAGCCGTGAAGATAGCTAATAAATGCCAACCTTCCGGCTTAATTGCCTCCGTATGAGGCAAGAACCAGATTACAAGTCCTACCAGTACCGTCAGTGCGGCGCGTGTAAAGGTATTCATAGAACCTCCCTATTAAACTATACATATCAATAGTTACTGTTGATTATAAAAAACTATATGGCGGTCATCACACATAACCGCCATATGAACTAACAGCTTTCCAAAAACTCTTTAATCTTCGGATTAGAGCGCAATGTATCCATCTCTTCAGGGGATAATAATTTAACCTTGTCCCGATCTTGGTTAACCAAGCAGAGGAACCCGATATAATCTCCTTTATTAGCCCGGAATTGATGTATCGTTTTACCTGGAATTTCAATAAAATCACCAGCTTCTACATCATGGATTTCATTGCCTAATAAGACTTGACCCTTCCCGCGGAATATCATAACCATATGTGTATGTTCATGATATTCAAGCGTAGAATACCCACCTGGCAAGCATTCAAAATAGCGGAATTGGCATGGAATATCAAAGGCCCCATCGTATAAAACTTGACGTGTTACATCTTTAAAAGGGCTACCATCTTGTTTATATACCAAGGTATCGACGCCATCCCACTTGAAATTTTTAGCATCAAACTTGCGTATCATTTTATTACCTCTTTATGAAAAAAGGCTGCATCGAAACAGTGTTTCAATACAGCCCTATGGGTTCGATTATTTGAAGAAACGTTTCAATGTTCCTAGTAAACCATGACTATGTTCTTGTACACCATCTGCAACGCTTTCTACTTCAAAGCCTGTACGTTCAATAGCTTTTGTAATAACTTCAACAGATGCTTTTTCTGGATCAAAAGAAACAGTCGCTGTTTTCTCTGGCAAATTTACCTCTGCGCTCAAAACACCAGGTAAACCAAGGGATGCACCTTCAACCGTTTCTTTACAGTTATTGCACATCATACCAGGTACAGTAAATACCTTTGTTACAACGCCATTATCTTCACCGCAACCACAATCTTTACACATAGTGATACCTCCTATTAATCATTAGATTCTTTATGTTTATCGTCGTTTTTAGCCCCTGCTGTTACGTCGATAGTAGTCGCCTTTTTAACGGCTTCTTTCGTTTCATCAACAGCTTTTTTAGGGCCGGAAATAGCATCTTTAAATTCATTGATGCCCTTACCAATAGCTTTACCTACTTCAGGCAACTTACCAGGTCCGAAGATAACTAAAGCGATCACTAATATAACTATTAATTCAGGTGTTCCTATAGATCCCATATGTATCTCCTTTATATTTACTAAAACTTACATCTTTTAGTGTACATCATTATAGGCAGCCTTGTCCACATACCAGGTCACAGCTTCTTGTGAAAGCACAGCACCAGGCAATGTACGACCAATGCGTTTTTCCCACGTTAAATCCTCGTAATCTTCGCGTTGGTACAATACCTTTGTCAATGCAGTTCGCTTGCTTTCACCAGTCACAGTAAACCAGACAGCATCAGATTTTGCTAGGAAAGAAAATGTCATAGAAATGCGTTCCCATACCTTGCCATCTTCAACGGCCACTACATCTTGATCAGCTACACGCAGTGCGTGAGAGCCTGCAAATAATCCTGCCGTATGACCATCCTCGCCTAAATCAAGCAACGCTAAATCAAGACCAGATTTTTTACATGCCTTTAGGACATTGCGAACCTCTTTTTCATATTCTTCAGCCGCTTCATGTACGGTTTTAGAATCCGTATTAATGGGCAAGAAATGAGCAGCTCCCTTTGCCTTGCATAGCAAATGAGGTTTTACGCGATTAAAGTAATTATCCTCATGCGCTTGTGGTAAGAAACGCTCATCAGTCCACAAGAAGAATATCCGTTCCCAATTAAGGCGCTCAATATATTCAGGAGAGTTAAGTAATTCTAACAAACCATTTATAACAGTACCCCCAGTAATACCAACGATGCACGTTTCAGTACGGCTAATTTCATCATTAGTAAAATCAATAAAATCCTCCGCCAAGGCTTGGACTACATCACTAGGACCGTCATAACATTTAATTGTATCTTGAGCCATGTAATAATGACCTCCTAAAACTATTATAATAGTACTATTATATACACTTTTGCTTTTTTATGAAAGCAAAAACCGATGTAACTCAATATATAGAGCCACATCGGTTCGAATTATATTAGTAACTGCTTATAAAATACATGATATTCCAAAGAATTACAAGAGAATAATTATTATTTTTGACCAAATTTAGGGCGACGGCGTTCTGTGAAAGCTCGTACACCTTCCTTAAAGTCTTCAGAAAGACCTAAGGAGCATTGATTTTCTACTTCAAACTTCTTGTACTCTTCCCAGCCAGATAAGAAGCTATTCCACATCATTTCTTTCATAACGCGGTAAGATTGTGCAGGACCTTTAGCTAACTTCTCTACAAGACGTCTTGTAGCAGTTTCTAAATCTTCTAATTCACAAACTTTATATACAAAGCCAAGTTCTTTACCTTTTTCAGCAGATACGGCTTCACCAGTCATAACGATATGCATAGCACGGTTCATGCCAATGGATCGAGTCAACAAGAACAAACCACCTGCATCTGGAGCAAGACCTACGTTTACGAAAGCTTGGATAAAGCGTACATTGTTAGCCGCTACCACAAAGTCTGCTGCTAACGCCATGTTGAACGCCGCACCTGCTGCAGCACCTTGAAGGCTCATGATAACAGGTTTAGGTAAGCGTTTCATAGCCATAGAAATTTGAGCTACTAGTTCAACAATTTCAAATAAAGACTCTGTATCACCATCATTTACAGCCCGTTCCATTTCTGTTAAATCGCCACCAGCAGAGAATACCTTACCTTCAGCATTGATGAGCAAAGCACGAACACTTTCATCATTATGTGCGTTATCTAAAACCTCAAGGATTTCCTTGCACATCTCGATATTAAAACCATTCGCCACTGTAGGCCGATTAAATGTCAACGTACCGATACCATTATCTACTACGTACTGAATTGTATTATAAATCATATGAGTTCTCCTATATGAAAATCTATATTCGAAAAAATTCGATGATATATCTCTATTATAGGGGAATTAAATATAGATGTAAACGTAAAAATAATTTTCCACTCTAACGACAATATTATATTAATCATAGTATAAAAAAACACCTGCAGACATTGTCTGCAGGTGTAATAACCTGTTTTCCAAATATTAACGTTTGGAGAATTGGCTTGCTTTGCGGGCTTT
Source organism: Veillonella sp. ZSJB6 (assembly GCF_051549505.1). Classification (NCBI taxonomy): domain Bacteria; kingdom Bacillati; phylum Bacillota; class Negativicutes; order Veillonellales; family Veillonellaceae; genus Veillonella; species Veillonella sp. ZSJB6. The sequence continues at coordinate 86,724 of NZ_JBPUGE010000002.1, forward strand.
TTTAAGACCGTATTTTTTACGTTCTTTCATACGTGGGTCACGAGTCAAGAAGCCAGCTTTTTTCAAAGATTGACGAAGTTCGCCATCTACGTCCAATAACGCACGGGAGATACCGTGACGAATTGCACCAGCTTGACCGGAAGGACCGCCACCAGCTACAGTTGCGATTACATCGTATTGTTCAACTGTGTTAGTCAAGTTCAAAGGTTGTTTTACGATCAATTCCAAAGTTTGGCGACCGAAATATTCATTAAGTTCACGTTTGTTAACAGTGATTTTACCTGTGCCCGGTACCAGACGAACTCTAGCAACGGAAGATTTTCTACGACCAGTGCCGTAATATTGTGCTACTGCCATTATATGTTCCTCCCTCTAGATTATCGTACGGAAATTTCTAATACTTCTGGTTTTTGAGCTGCATGTGGATGCTCAGGACCAGCGTATACGTTTAATTTACGGTATTGTTGTGCACCCAATTTATTTTTTGGAAGCATACCACGAACTGCCATTTCAACAACACGTTCAGGTTGTTTTTCAAGCATCATGGACAATTTAGTGAAACGGGAACCACCTGGGTAACCAGAGTGACGGAAGTATTCCTTTTGTTCCAATTTTTTACCAGTTACGCGAATTTTTTCTGCGTTTACAACGATCACATGGTCACCAGTGTCTACGTGTGGTGTGAAAGTTGGTTTATTTTTGCCCCGAAGAACTTTTGCAACTTCGGCAGCAAGGCGTCCTAAAGTTTTACCTTCAGCGTCAACAACATACCATTTCCGTTCGATTGTGTTCGGATTGGCCATAAATGTAGTTTTCATGCTGCATATCCTCCTAATAACGTCATAATTCTACCAAAATCAGCTTGTCCTTTGCTTCCGGGGCTAATGGAAACACGACTAAAGCTTACTCAAAATAGTATACAGATTTTGGTGTTCTATGTCAATTGTTTTTTACACTGTTATAGCCCTTTAACAGTGACATGTCATAAAGAAAAAACCACCCAATTCTGAGTGGTTTTCCCATAAGCGCCAAATTATTTGGAGTACAATTCGACGATAAGTGTTTCGTTAACTTCGATAGGAAGTTCTTCACGTTGAGGAAGACGAGTGAATGTAGCTTTGAAGCCTTCCAAGTCTTTTTCAATGTAAGGAAGTTCGAAAGAACGAAGTTCTTGGAAGTTAATTTTGAACATTTCGTTGTCACGAGATGCTTCGCGCAATTCGATTACATCGCCTGGTTTACAGGAGAAGGAAGGAATGTCTACGCGACGACCGTTTACCAAGATGTGGCCATGGTTTACCATTTGACGAGCTTGACGAATGGAGTTACCGAAGCCGATGCGATATACAAGGTTATCAAGACGTTGTTCCAAAAGAATCAACATGTTTTGACCTGTAACACCTTGCATTTTTTTCGCTTTATCATAATAGCGTACGAACTGGCGTTCTAGCAAGTTGTAGTAAGCTTTAACTTTTTGTTTTTCTAATAATTGTGTGCCATACTCAGACATTTTTTTCTGACGTTGGTCTTTTTTGACGCGATTCAAGGCTTTTGCGTGACCGAATACGTTCACACCAAAGCGACGACAAAGTTTGAATCGAGCCTCTCTTCTCGTTGCCATGTGATTATCACCTCATAAGATTAATATAAACTTGTACCTACACATAAAGGTACTCATGTATAATATCATTTTCATTTACTTATGTCAATTATTGATAATTGTGAAAGTCATTGAAATAAGTGCATAATCGCATTTATTTATCACGATTTTTTACGATAATATTGCTCACTATATCGATTGTGCATGCTTCATCATATTTTATAGATTTAGATGAAAAAACAATTATAGTATGCTACAATATGAGTAAGAAAGGTAATAGGTATCATTGGAGTTTTATGTCAATATTGGGGGAATACTATGAAAGAGTTACCTACAATGCAAGAGCTACAAAGTTTTATTACCTATAATAAAACAGGAAGCTTTACATTAGCTGCACAATCTATGAATATTACACAATCAGCTTTCAGCGCTCAAATGAAAAAATTAGAGCGTCTAGTTGGTGTGAAATTAATATCACGCTCCACAAGAGGTAGCCGTTTAACGCCTGAAGGCGAATTATTCCTACCAGAAGCAGAGCAAGTTCTTGACACATTGGAACGCGCTATCCAATCGATTCGTTTAGCCAGCAAGGTAGAGCGTCCGATCTTAAATATTGGTGTCTTGCGTAGTTTAGGTGATATCCGTCTTAATGGCTATGTATCTCACTTCTTCCAAAACCATCCTGAGTTTTCAGTTAGCATTTACGACATGGAAGAAGAAGAATTGATGCTCGACTTACGCGAAAATCGTATTGACATCGCTCTCCTCTACTTACCAAACAACAAAGATATGTCAGCCTATGAATCTACAGCCCTTCGGGAGGACGAATTCGTATACTATGCTCCAAACATTATCGATGGTATGGAAGTTGCTAGTTTGAAAGCAATTCAGCAACAACCGTTGCTTATGTATCCACCTAAGTACTTTATGTATCGCACATTGAAAAACTATGTGGGTAACGGCCAACAAAACCTACATATTAGAGGCAGCCGTTTATCCAACCCATATACAATGATCGACTACTGCAAAAAAAATAAATCTGGCTGCATCGTAGCACGCCAAATCTTAAATTCTTTAAATATCAATGATGGCTTCATACCTTTAGAAAAACCATTTAAACTACAAGTGTGCTTCGCATTCAAGAAGAATAACTCTAAATCCGAAACAATGCATACCTTTATGGACTATGTACAAAGCGAATCACCAGCACGTTTATAAGAACGAACATAACCTCGTATACCTTTAGGTGTACGAGGTTTTTATTATGTTAAAAATAATTGCTCTCTACTATCACAAGTTGTAAAATAGAGAATAGATTTCAATTAATATAGCGAGGTAATTATGCTTTTATCTATTTTCTTCTTTATCTTGGCCGGCTTAGCCGAAATTGGTGGCGGTTATTTAGTATGGCTCTATATGCGTGACGATAAAAGTCCTGTCTATTTACTGGCCGGTGCCATCATCCTATTTTTATACGGCATCATCCCTACGTTCCAACCGGAAGCAAGCTTCGGTAAAGTTTACGCAGCCTACGGTGGCGTATTTATCGCCCTCTCCATCCTATGGGGTTGGCTCATCGATGGTTTACGACCAGACACATATGATATCATCGGCGGTCTCGTATGTCTTGTAGGTGTCTATATTATCATGTACGCGCCGCGTTAAATACTAAGAATCCAACTGCTACATAAAGAACAACAACTACTATATAAAGTACATAAAGTACATAAAGTGCAAAGAGTACAACTACTACAGTTGTACTCTTACTTTTTATTTCTATAACAAAAAAGCGGTCATCCGAAGATAACCGCTTACGTTGGTGGACGATGACAGGATCGAACTGCCGACATCCTGCTTGTAAGGCAGGCGCTCTCCCAGCTGAGCTAATCGTCCATGTGGTGACCCGTCCGGGAATCGAACCCGGGATACCGCCGTGAAAGGGCGGTGTCTTAACCGCTTGACCAACGGGCCATATGAAATTGGCTCCTCGAGTAGGACTCGAACCTACGACCGATCGGTTAACAGCCGATTGCTCTACCAACTGAGCTATCGAGGAACATTAATGGAGCGGGAAACGAGATTCGAACTCGCGACCCCCGCCTTGGCAAGGCGGTGCTCTACCGCTGAGCTATTCCCGCATGTGGTGGACGATGACAGGATCGAACTGCCGACATCCTGCTTGTAAGGCAGGCGCTCTCCCAGCTGAGCTAATCGTCCATGTGGTGACCCGTCCGGGAATCGAACCCGGGATACCGCCGTGAAAGGGCGGTGTCTTAACCGCTTGACCAACGGGCCAGAATGGTGACTCACCCGCGACTCGAACGCGGGACACCCTGATTAAAAGTCAGGTGCTCTGCCAACTGAGCTAGTGAGTCATAAATGGCTCCTCGAGTAGGACTCGAACCTACGACCGATCGGTTAACAGCCGATTGCTCTACCAACTGAGCTATCGAGGAATGTATGGAGCGGGAAACGAGATTCGAACTCGCGACCCCCGCCTTGGCAAGGCGGTGCTCTACCGCTGAGCTATTCCCGCATACAGAACCGATAATTAATATAACATAATCATCAATCTGTCGTCAAGAACAATTTAAGTCTGTCCTGACTGCCCTATAATAATATCAATTTACACATATAGTGTCAATGGTTTTTCCATGAAATTCTCAGTTAATTTTGCATAATTGAGCATAAAACATATAAAAAGAGGGATTTAATAACCCCTCTTTTATTTAGATTACTCTTTATTCTTTTGTCTACCTTTACCGGCTCCGTCTTCAGCGGCTTTAACCTCAGCTTCTACGAAGGTTTTCATATCATTCAGCATATGCATGGATGCATCGATAATGGATAGTCCCATTGTAGAGCCTAATGCTTCATCAATTTGTAAGTTATAGTGCAAACATGGTTTTACACCTAAGAATCGACATTGCTCCTTATGGATTGGTTCCTCATATGCTGCAGATGGGAATATATAGTCCTTAACCAATGGTTCAATGGTAACTGCCGCTAATACAGCTGCACCGGTTACGGCATTATCAAACACTACCGCCATACGATGACTAGCAGCACCTAAAATAAATCCAGTTAAGAATGCAATATCTAAACCACCTGCTACATGAAGCAAATACAATACCGCATCACGACGCTCGCTTTCACTCAAAGCAGACCAATCATCAACGGCAATGTTGAAACGATCTACAAAGGAATGAATATGAGCAGCTCGTTGCTCAATGGTAGGTCCACATTCAGTATGAACGAGAATATCGTCATAGGCGCAACCTGTAATAGTTGCTGTCGTTACTAGAGAATCCAAGAAAGCTCGTTCACCAATATTACCAATAGCAACTACTTGCAAGCCAGCCTTATGTAATTTGTCAGCATAGGTAAAGCCAAGTTCAAGGGATTCTTCTAACTCATCACGAGAAATAACAGGTTCTACACCAAAGAAGTGGGAACCCTTACGGATAACCTTTTGGTCAATATTCGTCAAATCTGTTGTATCTTGTTCAAGGCCTATATTTACTACATGCACAGGTGCTTGTAACTTAGATGCCGCACCTTGTGTAGCCGTTCTACCATCATTGAAACGCTTAATAGCTGCGTAGCTTTCACGACCATGCTGGCTATTTTGTGGACCATCCACCAAGTGATCCGCCGCCACCACAAGTACACCATATCGCAAATGATTTGGTTGAGGATCTGCAAGAATACCGGCAAAACGCTCTGCAATTAGTTCTAATGTAGCAAGGCTATAAATAGGCTTTGTTAAATTGTCGATACGTAATCGACATGCTTCCATGGATGGCGCATGTAACGGTTCGATTATAAAAGTTCTCATGCCTTACCTCCTGTAACAGCCAAATACATATGAACGGCAAGATCTAGCATGCCCATTTGAATGGAGCCACCAGATGCCTCACCGAGGCAAAGTCCTAAGTCAACATAGGCTTCAAGGCCTAGATTTTCTAAGGACGATTTAGCCGCTTTTTCAGCAGATAAATGAGATGCCATCACATAGTCCATCGCCTGTGGCACCAAGGTCTTAGCAACTAGTGCACAAGCAGATGTATTAAAGCCATCAATAATAACTAATGCATTATTCGCTGCAGCACCTAGAATAACACCTACGATACAGGAGAATTCAAATCCGCCCACGGAGGATAAAATTCCGATGGCATCGTCTTTCGGTATATTCTTATATTTTTCTAATACATCATGCACAATGCGTTGCTTTAATTTTAGACGTTCATCAGAAATGTTAGTACCCCTGCCTGTCGCTTCCTCTGCAGTGAGTCCAGCAAACTTAGCAGTCATAAGCGCACTCGCTGTAGTATTGGAAATACCCATTTCCCCTACTAAGAAGATATTAAAGCCTTCGTCGATTTTTTCTTTTACAAGACGAATACCTGTTTCAATACCTTCAATAGCTTGCTCACGAGTCATGGCAGGTTCTTCCACAAAGTTCTTTGTACCCATACCAAGTTTATGAATACGTAATCCTGGTACCCAGCTCATATCTGCATCAATGCCCATGTCGATGACTTCCATTTGAGCACCGCAGTAATTAGCTAAGGAATTAGCGCCAGCCCCTTTAGGAATTAGGTAATTTTGTGTCATCCCTACGGTTGTTTCCTTTGGATACGCACTGACACCCATATCGGCCACGCCATGATCTGCAGAGGCAATAATCATACAAGGCTTTGGTACCGTTAACTGTTCTTGATTCGTAGCCGCCCCATATTGAGCCACTACATTTACAAGTCGTCCATATTGCTCTACAGGTGAACCTGCATTCCAACTATCAATTATATGTTGTTCAATCTCATGACTGCGCCCAGTAATAGCGTCACAAGTTTCTTGTAACAAACTCATAATATCTCCCTTAACTAAATCATATGTTAAATGTATATTCTTCTAGAACTCTAGTATACACATTATACTGCATAAATCATGTTGCTTTAGCTACATAAATATGCATAAGTATTAAATGAATGTTAACTAATCATCGTTAGTATCCATAATTACTAAGCAATATGTAGCCTTAACTAACCGATATATCCTTAATTAACCAATATATGGCCTTAGCTAATCGTTAATTGTCATTAGCTATTTTTGATTTGCCCTGTTAAATATGGCAATTTACCACGAATTTCTCGGCCCCGTTCAAGATAGGATTCTAAGGCTTGACCTTCATCTTCTTGTGAAAGTATCTCTTTTACACGTTTAATTTCGGATTCAATCTGTGAAAGGCCTTCAATTACATTGTGTCTATTACCATAGATGATTTCACGCCACATAGATGGCAAACCACCGGCAACACGTGTACAATCTCTAAAGCCTCCTGCAGATAATTTCATGCGCAACTCGCCTAATTCATCACCACCGGAAACTTGAGTTAAAATGGATGCCAATAAATGTGGCATATGACTCACCATAGCTAAATACGCATCGTGAGCATAGATATCGACGAATTCAATACGTGATCCTACAGCGCGTCCCATTTCAGCTAGTTCTTGAGCAACCTCTTCATTATATACATCAGAGGCCTTATCCTCTAGTACAATCCAACCCATACCTTTAAATAGGTTTTTATGAGATACTTCGTAGCCACCCTTTTCAGAGCCAGCCATAGGATGAACAGACACAAAAATTGTCCCTTTCGGAATAGAATCATATACAGCTCGTACAAAGTTTTCCTTTGCACTAGATACATCAGTCACCACTTGTCCTGGTCTAAAAAGATGTGCCATTTCTGTAAATAGTCTTGCATTTGTATCTGGAGGCAATGAAAATACAACAATATCTGAATTTTCAATCAATGGTTCTACCTCAGTCCAAGCAGCTTTTACCACCCCATCCTGAATGGCCGCATCACAAACCTCTTGGCGACGAGCATACCCTACCACCTCATAATCGGTATAGGCCTTTAAAGCCTTCGCCAACGAACCACCTAATAGACCTAAGCCAATAATGCCTACTGTCTTACTCATATAAACCTACTTTCACAAATAATTAGCCTTACACTCTCTAATGTAAGGCTAACTATATCTACAAACTACTAAAAGTATATTGAAATCGTGTAAATATAAGACTATGCCTCTATGAGGCGTCTATTTTTCCACTTCCCACTATACCAGCGATATACAAATAATAAACCTCGTAAAATTTCATCTACCGCCATGGCAATCCAAATGCCTACGAGCCCCCATTCCCAGTAAATTCCAAATAGATAGGACAATGGTACAGCACATAACCACATGCCAAAAATGCCTACGAGCATCGGTGTTCTAATATCCCCTGCTGCTTGTAAGCAGCCAACCATAACAATATTAACGGCACGACCTAACTCAAGAAAAATCTCAATCAGTAATACATTATGTGCTAACGATAGGATTTCTGGATCCGTAGTAAATATGGATAGTACAATATCACTGGTAATATAAAAGAACGTAGCCAGTCCTACACTAATGGCAATGGCTAACAACATAGAATGCCATACGCGATTTGTCACCTCAGCTTGTCGTTTAGCCCCCATCAGGTAACCCACAATAACTTGAGATGCATTTGCTAATGCTATGGTATATACATAGCAAAGCATGGCAATAACTGATACATACACCTTTGTATTAATAACAGCTAGCCCTAGGATGTTGACCATTTTCATAATCGTTGTCTGAGATAACTGATAACTTAAGGTTTCGCCACCGGAAGGAACACTGATGTTCAGCAAGGACTTAACCGTATGCCATGGGAATGGTTTTAAGAATCTAAAGCTTACCTCTAATGTAAGCAGTTTCTTAAATGTATAACCGATAATCAGGAGGCCAACCACCTTAGACAACCATGTAGAAATGGATACCCCTAGTACACCTAAGCTTGGTATAGGCCCATGGCCAAAGATTAACACATAGTTAGTTGCAATATGGATAACATTCATAACCAATGCAATGTACATAGTAACACGTGTTAATGAATGTCCTCTAAACACGGCAACCAACGCATAGTACATAGCCTGAATTGGCAAGCCTGCGGCCACTATGGTTGTATACACCGACGTATCGCTCATCGTTTCTGGAGGTATGCCAAGCCATGTAAAAATCCATGTATGACAAGTAATAAAGAATACGGCCGCTATCGATGAGAAGAAAAAGTTCAGCACCAAGCTGACCGTACACACCTCTGATAACTTCGATTGATTCCGAGCCCCTAAATATTGAGCAATCAGAATCGTCGTAGCTGTGCTCATCACAATGATGAGCATAATAAAGATATTTAAAATTTGATTGGCATTAGCTACTGCTGCTACTGCTTCAGGCGAGTAGTGACTCATCATCAGTTGGTCTATGTTACCTACCAGCATCTGTAGGAACACTTCGATGAATATAGGCCAACTCAAAGTCCAGATAGACAAGCTAATCCCTTTTTCATAAGACTTCATAGTATCCCCTTATATACTAATGCCAAATTTCATAGTCTTCCCTTTATACACTAACGCCCCATTACTTAGCCCTTAAAAGAAAACGCCTTTAGCCTTTTCTTTAGTTTCTTGATCAGCAATAAATGGAATTCTTGTAGTTCTACCTTCTTTAGCAGCTACAATCTTTTTAAATGGGAATTCAAAGATTTCTCTATTCCAAGTATTTACCGCATCATTGTATAACGTTCTAGCTGCAGTAATTTCTTTTTGCAAATAAGAGTTTTGTTGCATTGCATCGCGAATTGTATCTTGGCTTTGTAATTCTGGATAATTTTCTATAGCCACATTAAGAGCTCTTGTAGCCTTGTTAAGTTGAGAGTTCACATCACTTCTAGACTCTTCAGAGAAATTACCACTTCTATACTTAGCAATATCTACAAGAATATCTTTATCTACTTCAATAGATTTTTCCACTAATTTAGCCGCATTGGAAAGAATCACCACACGTTGCTCCATATAATTGTCGATTTCAGAAGCAGCATTTTGGATTCTTTGTTCCATCATATTAAACTCTGAGCTAATTTGTTTTAATCTCCACCATGGATAAATTAGCACGATTGCACCAATAATGGATACCAGATACTTGTCAATAACTATGCCTAAAACGATACCAATAACACCGATAGCCATAAGAATAGTAGGTAACATTTTTTCAAAACCACTAGTTTCTACAGGGATTACCTTCGCAATAACATTTACATCTCTGCCTTCAGACATAATTTCCGGATTCATTTCGTCGAGTTGATTAGCCATTTTTAGTACCTCCACATTGTTCATAAATAGTATTTAATAAATCGCCTAGAGACTGATTTTGTCGATATAGTTTACCTGCCATAAAGTGATCATACGCAAAGGATCTATCCCTATTATCTTCAGATTTTTGATAATGATCTAAACCTTTAATATGGTTGAAATCATCTCCTGCGGATTGTATGTCGGTCACCTCTATAAATTCTTGTTTTGTTACAGGAACATACTCATCCCAGCGGACTGGCACATAATAGGTCCTACCATTACCCGCTCGTACAGGTACTTCATCTATGTGTTCAATCGCTCTATACGAATAGGCATCTACCTTAATTACTTCCGAGTCACCTTCATTTTTATGGTGACTAGTCTTAAGGATTGTTTTTACATTATTACGCTCCGACGCATCAGGGGGAACAAATAAATTGAGTCCCATTTTATTCGCCAGCATTTCTGTAATGTAATCATTATATTTGAAAGCATAAGATTTACCATAAATATAATCATTAGATGCCATCTGTTGATACACAGGAATTGCTAAAATTGGCAGGAATGAGAAATACATGTGATCAAAGTAACTACAGTTGTAATTAATGAACTTTTCTTTAATCTTTTCAAATGAAAAATCATAATACTGAGATGGCGAAGTATCAAAATCCCAGTTTTGAGAGTTGTCAGCTTTAATCTCATTAATTTTATATTCTTTGTTAAATATAAAATCATCGCCATACGGTGAGTTTTCAAAAATATCCTTGTAGTTGCTTTGTGCTAATGGCGTAAACAATACGCGGAACTCAACCTCATTATTTCGATCTAATGCATTAAATTGGGCATCAAACTCTTCATTGGCTAAAGCTTGGAAATTACCGCCATCCTCCAATGAGTCTTGACCTTTCTTTCTAAGACTAGCAATGCCTTTCGCTAATCGACTCTTGGCACCACCAAAATTAAAGAATCCTTTTTCCGGTGGTTTTCTATGAAATGTTAAATTAGGTGCCGCATGATTACCATACACTAAGGATACTCTATTTGCATAATATGGACCAGGTTGTCTTATTACAGCACGTAATGTTTCGTTAACATCTCTAGTCTTTAAATTCCCATTAGAATCTACATACTCCTCTGTATAGGTCACATCTAATGTGCCTTCATAGGTATAGTCGTCCAGCCAGTGGACTATACGCTTAAGAAATACAAAGGGATTTCCTAAAATATCGCCAGACGCAATATCTAATGTGGAATGATTCACATCGCCTTTTTCTAAAAATCCATAATCTTTAACGAGCTGTTCATATCGTTCAATATTAAAGTTAGAATCCATATGAATAAAAGGAATCGCCTTTTTTAGGAGTTCCATAGTCATTTCACTATGAAAGAGATTATTCAAAGGCGCCATCATCTCATAGCCTTCTTGACGCATTTGAGCTAAGGTCGCATCTAGGTCTTTAAGCTTTTCCTCAAGGCTCTTACTATTAGGCTTAATCCAGTACAGATATAAACCTACACATAGAACTAGAACCGCAATACAAATAATGATAGATACGATATCTACATGATTTTGTGAAAACTGATAAATACCATAAATAATGGCCCCTATACCGATAACAATATCAATCTTCTTAATAATGCCAAATCGTTTATATGATGTATTCGATTGGTCCCGATTTTCTGATACAGCAGTATACTTATCTATTAATACTTTATTGTTATCTATATCTACTTTTGATTGATCTACTAATTGTTGAAAGTATTCTTCTGTCACTCGTTGGAAGGAATCTTTTAGCTCTTCCCGATAATACTTAAGTGGCTCTAGTAATGCTTCATTATATTCATTCGACACGTTACTCATTCCCTCTCCTTAATGAATCGTACAGTAAGTAATACATCTATACGTTTCCATTATGCCTCATATTCTGAAATAACAGCCTCTTATACTTATAAGTTTTCAAATTTTTACTTAATTATAAATATCCTAAATTATAAATTAGTATATCAATTAAGAAAACCTCCGTAAAGTAATAATACTATTTATAACACTTTAAGGTAATAATACTCTCCATTGCACTATAAGGGAAAACTACTATTCATAAAGGTATAAAGCAAAAACCCCTCTTTACTGGACATCCAGTAAAGAGGGGTACAGACCATAAATGATCCAATTTAAATAAGATTATTTAAATTGATTACAAAGGCTATCAAATAGCGCTTGATCTGGTTTTACAACGTCTTCAGTTAATGGACGAGGATGTGGACCACCATTTGCTGCAGCCATAGCTTTTTCGAAGGAAGGTTTAGTAGTATCTTGGTAGATAAGACCAGTAACCAAACCATTTGTTTCACCCAAAGTTTTAAGTGCTGCTGCACGATCTGTTGGGTCGTAACCTTCTGGCAATGCAACTAAGTGTTCTTTGAACCAGTCATAGCTGTTGTGTTTATTATATGTAACACATGGGCTGAATACGTTAATGAAGGAGAAGCCTTCATGATCCATTGCTTGTTGAATCAAATCAACAAGTTCTGCACGGTTAATCATGTAACCTTGTGCTACGAATGTAGCACCTGCAGCGATTGCAGTTTCACAAACGGACAATGGAGATTCGAATGCCCCACGAGGAGTTGTTTTTGTAACAAAACCGATATCGGAACGAGGGGATGCTTGACCTTTAGTCAAACCATATACATGGTTATCCATTACAACATATGTCATGTTTACATTACGTTTGAAAGCATGGATAGTGTGACCCATACCGATAGCGAACGCATCACCATCACCGGAGCAAGCGATAACTTCTAAGTCTTGGTTAGCAAGTTTAACGCCTTGTGCGTAAGGAAGCGCACGACCATGAGTTGTATGCGCGCCATATGCGTAGAAATAACCACCGATACGGCTAGAGCAACCGATACCGGAAATTACTGCTAATTTTTCTGGTGGAATATTTTTCGCTACTACAGCGTCAGTAATCGCTGCTTGAACCCCATAATGGCCACAGCCTGGACACCAGTTAGGACGAATATCGTTTCTGTAATCTTTAGCTGTTGTCATATTATAGGACCTCCTTAATCGCATTTTTCACATAACTTTTTGTGAATGGATTACCATCGTATTTCAAGCAGCTGGAAATTTTAGATTTCTTATGCATGTTGATTTTAAATAAGTTAGTCAATTGACCTGTAGCATTGTGCTCAACGATAACCACTTTTTTCGCAGCATCCATGAATGGTTGTAATTGTTTAGCTGGGAATGGTTTAATCAAGCGCAATTGCAAGTGGTTAACTTTAACGCCTTCTTGATCGAATTCAGCAACTGCTTCTTCGATAGCGCCACGGCTAGAAGCCATACCTACAACGAGTACATCTGCTTCATCGTATTTAGCATTATTCAAGAATGGTTCATAGTTATCAGCTACAGTTTCCAATTTGCGGAAGCGTTTATCAGTTTGCGCTACGTGCATTGTAGGTGCTTCTGCTGGTTTACCTTCTTCATTATGTTCTAGACCTGTGGAAAGGAATAGCCCATTTTTCATGCCAGGAATTGTACGTGGAGAAATACCATCTTCAGTCAATTCAAAGCGTTTGAAGTATTTAGGTTGTTCCAATTCAGGAAGATCAGCTTCTTTCATCATTTTACCGCGGTTAATAGGTACACGATTCAAGTCGAAGGAAGGAACGGATTGTTTATTCAAACCTTGTTGTAAGTCAGGCATGAAGATAACTGGGCATTGGTACATTTCTGCCAAGTTGAAAGCTTTTTGAATTTCATAGAAGCATTCTTCGATAGATGTTGGAGAAATTACGATACCAGCGTAATCGCCATGTGCATTGTAGCAAGCCGCATCAATATCGGATTGTTCAACCTTTGTAGCCATACCTGTGGATGGGCCAGAACGTTGAACATCGATAACAACCATTGGCAATTCAGCCATGGAAGCCATGGATAAGGATTCAGCCATCAAGGAAAGACCAGGGCCAGAAGTACATGTGAAGCCACGAACACCTGCGTATACGCCGCCCATAGCTGTCATGCATGCTGCGATTTCGTCCTCTGTTTGAACGATTGTAGCACCCAATTTATCCATGTTTTTAATCATATATTCCATTACTTCAGATGCTGGAGTAATAGGATAAGATGCCATGAAACGGGAACCCGCTGCAATAGCACCTAACGCACATGCTTCATTACCTAATAAGAACATTTGATCTTTCTTACCAGGAGCTGGCAATGTATCGATTTCAACATCGCCTAATTTTTCCATTACAAGGCCATAACCATCGTCAAAAGCAGCCAAGTTTTTATCCACGATTTCTTGGGATTTTTTCGCAAATTTAGCAGCAATCGCATCTTTAAACATCTTAGTATCGAAACCAAGAAGTGCTACAGACATACCAAGTGCTACGATGTTACGCATCAACATGGAACCTTGTTTCATTGCTGTTTCAGAAATTGGCAAGGACAAGCAATTAACCTTTGTACCTTCAAATTTAGAGAAGTCAGGATTTACTTTGCTGTCACAAATGATGTAACCGCCATCGCGAACTTCGGAACCATGCATATCAACTGTTTCTTGATCAAGAGAAAGCAAGAAGTCTACGCCTTCACCAATGGACATAACTTGTTCTAATGCAACGCGCAATGCGAATGTAGTATGACCACCTTTGATACGAGATGCAAATAAACGTTGGCTATACAAGGAATAACCTTCTTTAGCGAGGATTGTCGCCATGATTTCGCCACAACTCTCAATACCTTCACCTTGTTGGCCGCCCATTTTCCAGATAAAATCTTTACGTTTTTGCAAGAGATTCACCCTCCTTAGGATAAAAATTACACTGCTGACAAGAGTCTACCTTACTATGTTAATGTTTTATAGTACGAACCTGTCTATATCGTCATTGTATCATGTATATTTTGGGTTTACAATGTATCATTTCACATAATAATAGGTATAAATTAAGGCATTATAACTAAAAATTATAAGAGAAAAGGATACTACATGGTAAGTAGTATCCTTTTAGTATTAATGGTTATCGTTTTAAATAAATTATAGGAGAATGTAGTCTATACAAAATTATATAGAATATTTATTCTGTAATACCTCTTGCTGCCGTTCTTCGGTAAAGAAGATTTCCTCTAAGCACAAACCTTGGGCTGGTGCCGTTTTACCTATAACACGGCGATCTTTAGCAGCTAAATAGCCCTTAACATTCTCCACCTTGCGTCTTCCTAGTCCTACATCGACAAGCAAGCCTGCAATGTTACGAACCATGTGGTATAGAAACCCATTGCCCACTACTGAAATAGTAACATGTGGGCCTTCGGCCTCTACATGGATGCCCATAATAGTCTTTACAGGATCAGCAGGCGTTGAATTCGTGCCCTTCAAGGTTGTAAAGTCATGCGTGCCCAACAGTTCATTACCGGCAGCTTGCATAAGCTCAATATTAAGAGGTTTCTTAACGTGCCAATGGTATCGTTTTGTCAACGGGTTAGCAATGAGTTGATTATGGATAGTATATACATACTCTTTACCATATATATTCCATCGTGGCTTCCAATCGAGGGGTATTTCCACCGCCTCAAGAACAACTATATCCTTTGGGATATGAGCAATCATAGCGCGAGGAATATTTTCTGCCGGTATAGCTCCAGATGTTTGGAATGTACAGACTTGAAACTTCGCATGTACCCCTGCATCTGTTCTAGAAGCGCCGTAGATTTGAATTGGTTCATTACAAATTTTTGACAATCCATATTCTAAACAGCCTTGCACCGTTAAGCCCTTATCGTCAGGTTGCTTTTGATAGCCTGCTAAGTCAGTGCCATCATAAGCGACTATAATCCGTATATTTCTCATAGATCAAGCCACCATAAAACGATGAGTAAAATGGTAACCAAAATGACAGCGCCTACGCCGATATAATCTACATAGGTAACTTGTAGTTCTTTCATGCGCGTACGATTCACACCGCCTCTATAACAGCGAGCCTCCATGGCAATAGCTAGTTCATCAGCGCGTCTGAAAGCACTAATAAATAATGGTACTAAGAGAGGTACCATGTTTTTAGCACGTTGAATGATGGAGCCTGTTACAAAATCTGCACCACGAGCAGATTGAGCTTTCATAATACGATCTGTCTCATCTAGTAGTGTAGGAATAAATCGCAATGCAATGGTCATCATCATTGCTAATTCATGAGCTGGCACACCAATACAACGGAATGGATTGAGCAAATGTTCAATACCATCGGTCAAACGAATTGGTGATGTCGTATAAGTCAATAAAGACGAGAACAAGATTAAAAAGATTAATCGCGCCGCCATTTGTAGACCCATAGCCACGCCTTGATCTGTAATGTTGATGATCCACCATTGGAAGATTGTATTACCTGGTGTTGTAAAGATATGAATACCCATGGTAAATACGATGATAATCCAAAGTGGTTTAATAGCAGACCACATCAAGCGTAATGGCAATCTTGATAACAGCATAGCAAAGATGGTAAATGCCCCTACCAAGCCATACGCAAGAGGAGAATTTGCTAGGAAAATAGCTACCACAAAGATAGTTGTGGCAATAATCTTGGCACGAGGATCCATGCGATGCAAGAAGGAGTTTCCTGGGAAGTATTGCCCAATAGTAATGTTATTTAACATGGCTACCTCCTTCTAGAATGGCTTGTACTGCATCATCCACGGATAATACACGATTAGATACATCTAATCCTTGTTCACGCAAATATTCCATGGTTACAGATACTGGTGGTACGTCTACACCAACAGCTTGCAATTCATGGCGGTGATGATTAAAGATATCCATCGGTTGTCCATCGAGAACGATACGACCTTTATCAAGAACTACAAGGCGAGATGCCATGCGCGAAATATCTTCCATATTGTGAGATACAAGGATTACTGTAATCCCCTTTTCTTTATGAAGGCGAATAATTTCTTCAAAGATTTCTTCCCGACCAAATGGGTCAAGGCCTGCAGATGGCTCATCAAGAACTAGGAAGTCCGGATCCATAGCCACCACACCAGCAATGGCAACGCGACGCATTTGACCACCAGATAGGTGGAATGGAGAACGCTCTGCATAAGTATCATAGTCGAGGCCTACAAATTTCATGGCATCTCGTACGCGTTCATCGACTTCATCTGCACTAAGGCCTAAGTTTTTAGGACCAAATGCAATATCTTCGGCAATGGTTTCTTCGAATAATTGATGTTCTGGATATTGGAACACCATGCCTACCTTATGACGCATCTTCTTAGCTTCCTCTGTAGAAGCGCTAATATCTACACCATTAACGGTAACGGTTCCTGTTGTAGGATGTAATAAGCCATTTAAATGTTGTACAAAGGTAGATTTACCAGACCCTGTATGACCAATGATACCTAAAAACTCACCGTTTTCAACGGTAAGAGATACACCATGAAGGGCCGTTTTTTCAAATGGAGTGCCTACACCATAGGTATAGGTAATATTATCTAATACAATCGCCATTAGTGTACGCCCTCCCCGCTTACTACATCTGAATTTTCATTGATAGGAGAACTAATCGTATTAGCACCTTTATGTTCACTTAGTAATTGATCAGCCAATTTAGAATGTTTTAGACCTTCTGCTAATTCTTCATTGTTGATGATACTCTTACCTACTTCATAACCTTTTTCATTCAATTTGAAAGCAATTTCAGACGCCACAGGTACATCGAGGCCAAGGCCTTTTAAGGTATCTACATGGCTAAAGATTTCACGAGGAGTACCATCATGTAACTTCACGCCATTTTTCATTACCACCACACGGTCAGCCGTAACAGCTTCCTCCATAAAGTGTGTAATGTACACGATAGTGATACCTTCTTCTTTATTGAGTTTATGAACTGTTTCAAGCACTTCACGACGACCTTTAGGGTCTAGCATAGCTGTTGGCTCATCAAGGACGATGCAATCTGGTTTCATTGCAAGTACGCCGGCAATGGCAATACGTTGCTTTTGGCCACCAGACAACAAATGAGGACCATGTTCTCTATATTCAGTCATATTTACAGCCTCTAACGCTGCATCGACACGTTTTCTAATTTCTGCGCTAGGAATACCTAAGTTTTCTGGACCAAAGGCAACGTCCTCTTCTACGACAGCTGCCACAATTTGATTATCAGGGTTTTGGAATACCATGCCCACATGTTGGCGTATATCCCAAATATGCGCTTCATCACGCGTATCATAGCCACATACATTGATATGACCTTCACTAGGTTGTAATAACACGTTGAAATGCTTAGCTAGTGTACTTTTACCACTACCATTCGTACCGATGATACAAACAAACTCACCGCGCTTAATAGATAAATTTACATCATTTAATGCATGTACATCATTGCCATTTTCATCGGTATAGATATGACTCATATGATTGACCTCAATCATAATGTCTTTTTCATTCATGGATAACCTCATATCTTTCTAGTCAATTTCGTTTCTATAAAAGTAGAACCATTTACAAATCAATCATTCCCATATTGAGCCTACTAGCATCAATATAATATGTCCTGTTCATACACTTAGAATGAAATAGTATCTAAGGTATTCTGTAAAAGGTTAACAATAGACATTTAATATTTACGATAACTGCTAATATATTACGATATTATACTCATCGATTGTACCATAAAATTGACAATAAAAAAACGGTGCTGCAACATAAGTTACAACACCGTATGAGTTTGATTAAACTAACTCGATAATAGCCAAAGGTGCAGCGTCACCTTTGCGAAGACCAGTTTTGATTACACGAGTGTAACCACCTTGACGGTCTGCATATTTTGGAGCAATTGTATCAAACAATTTTTTTACTACGCTTTCATCCATGAGGTATGCAAGAACTTGGCGACGTGCATGAAGATCACCACGTTTAGCCAAAGTTACCATTTGATCAGCTAAAGAGCGAAGTTCTTTCGCTTTAGCTTCTGTAGTTTCAATACGCTCATATTGGAAGAAAGATGTTAACATGCTACGGAACAACGCTTTACGAGCGGAGCTGTCGCGGCCTAATTTTCTGTACATTCGTCTTCCTCCTTATTCGCCTTTTTGTTTAAGTTGAAAACCACCTGGATGATTGTTGAGTTTTTCCTCAATTTCATCGATGGATTTTTTGCCTAAATTGCGAACTTTTCCTAAGTCATCAATGGTTTTGTCTAGCAAATCTGCAATTGTATTAATGCCAGCACGTTTCAAGCAGTTATACGCACGAACAGAGAGTTCCAACTCATCGATGGAAATCTTTGCTGGGCCGTCATCTACAGCTGGTTCTTCATTATCAGAACCTACTGGATCAACAACGATACCGCCTTCACCTGTGTTTACATCTACAACATCTGCAGAGTGCGCTAATTTAGTGAAGTTCCCTAAATAACCAATCATAATGGCAGCAGATTTTGCCACTGCATCAGCAGCAGTAATGGAACCATCAGTCCAAACTTCTAATGTAAGTTTGTCAAAGTCCATTTCATTGCCTACACGAACATCACTCACTTCGTATTTGGCACGAAGAATTGGAGAGAAGATGGAATCGATTGGAATACAACCGATTACATCTGTGTCTTTTTTATTCTTCGTAGAAGGAACGTAACCTTTGCCACGTTCAATCACTACGTCCATTACGAGATGAGCTGTCTCATCCATAGTCGCAATCACTAGTTCAGGATTCAATACTTCCACTTCTGGTGGGAATTGCTCAGCTAAGTCAGCAGCTGTCAATACACCATCCTTTTGGAAGTCAAAGTGAACTTCCAATGGTAGTTGCACATCTTCTTCAACTTTGATGCACAATTGCTTTAAGTTAAGGATGATATCCGTAACGTCTTCGCGAATACCAGGAATAGTAGAGAATTCATGAAGAACTCCATCAATTTTGATAGAGGTGATAGCTGCCCCATCCAAGGATGAAAGCAAAATTCTGCGTAAGCTATTACCGAGAGTGATACCATAACCACGGTCTAATGGTTCACATACGAACTTACCATAGCGACCGCCTTCGGCGATGTCCACCTTCTCGATTTTAAGTTTCTTTTCTTCGCTCATCAGGAACATCCTCCTATACAACACACGTTCATAGTTTAATTATAGCACCGTATCAAATCGGCCGCTATTAATTATACACGACGGCGTTTTGGAGGGCGACAACCATTGTGAGGAATTGGAGTTACGTCTTTAATGGAAGTAACTTCAAGACCTGCAGCTTGTAAAGCACGGATTGCAGCTTCACGGCCGGATCCAGGACCTTTTACGAATACTTCAACAGTGCGAAGACCATGTTCCATTGCAGCTTTAGCAGCTTGTTCAGCAGCCATTTGAGCAGCGAATGGAGTGGATTTACGAGAACCACGGAAGCCCAAGCCACCAGCGGAAGCCCAAGACAACGCATTACCGTTTGTATCTGTCAAAGTTACGATAGTGTTATTGAATGTAGAACGAATATGAGCCGCACCGGATTCAATATGTTTCTTTTCTTTTCTTTTAGTTCTAACAACTTTTTTAGCCACGCTTTATCCCTCCTTTATCTTATTTCTTTTTACCAGCAATTGCTTTTCTAGGACCTTTGCGAGTACGTGCATTCGTTTTAGTACGTTGACCACGAAGTGGTAAACCCATACGATGACGTTTGCCTCGATAGGAGTTGATTTCAATTAAGCGTTTAATGTTAAGAGCTTCTTCACGACGAAGGTCACCTTCAACTTTGTAATCAGCATCTAACAATTCACGGATTTTCGCTACTTCATCTTCAGAAAGATCACGAACACGTGTGTCAGGATTGATGCCAGTTTTAGCAATGATTTCAGATGCTAAAGTTGGACCAATACCATAAATATAAGTTAAACCAATTTCCACTCGTTTATCACGAGGTAAATCTACACCGGCGATACGTGCCATCTAATCATCCACCTCCTATCAGATTATCCTTGTTTTTGTTTATGTTTTGGATTTTCGCAAATAACCATTACACGGCCTTTGCGTTTAATGATTTTACATTTTTCGCATATCTTTTTAACTGATGGTTGAACCTTCATTAGTACCTCCTTTGTGGACCCTATGCTTATTTGAAGCGATAGGTGATGCGACCACGATTTAAGTCATACGGTGTCAGTTCCATAGTAACTTTATCACCAGGAAGAATACGGATAAAATTCATACGCATTTTACCTGACACATGAGCCAATACGATATGACCATTTTCCAATTCAACTTGGAACATGGCATTCGGTAAAGCCTCAACTACCGTACCTTCCACCTCAATAACGTCTTCTTTTGACATATCTTTTCCTCCGGTTACCTGTTTTATTTAATTAACCGCGGTTCATCACGCATGGTTAATATTTCAGGGCCGTTTTCTGTAACAACCACTGTATGTTCGAAATGAGCAGCAGGTTTACCATCTACGGTAACTGCTGTCCAGTCATCCCCTAATACATGAACACGATAACTACCCATTGTAATCATCGGTTCAATACACAATACCATACCTGGTTTCATTAAAGGTCCTTGATCAGGACTACCATAGTTTGGTATTTGCGGATCTTCATGCATTTCGCGGCCTAAACCATGACCTACGAAGTCGCGAACGACGCCGTAACCATGTTTCTCACAATACGTTTGAACAGCGTGACCGATAGCACCGATACGGTTGCCAACTTTCACTTGTTCAATTCCCTTGAACAGACTTTCTTCTGTAACTTTTAACAATTTCATCACATCTGGTTTGACGTGACCGATAGGAATCGTCACAGCCGAATCGCCGTGATATCCATCAATAGATGATACAAGATCAATACTGAGGACATCACCGTTTTTAAGCTTACGCTTAGCGCTCGGAATACCATGAACAACTTCATCATTGATAGAAGCACAGATTGTAGCAGGGAATCCATAGTACCCTTTACAACTTGGTATACCACCGTGGCTGCGAATATATTCTTCGGCAATTGTATCTAACTCAAGCGTCGTGATGCCAGGTTTAGCCTTTTCTACTAACAAGGACAACGTGTCTGCTGTAAGCTTACTTGCCTTGCGGATACATTCAATTTCATGGGGCGATTTCAAAATAATCATGGATTATTTCTCCAAAGCCTTAATGATGTCAGCAAATACTGCGTCTACATCTTGTAAACCATTAATTTCTTCATATAAGCCGCTGTTGCGGTAGTAATCAATTAAAGGTTTAGTAGATTCTTCGTACACAGCTAGACGTTTCTGTACTGTTTCAGGGTTATCATCAGCACGATTTTCTAGAACAGCTCGTTCGCTAATACGTTTAACTAATTCCTCGGAAGGAACATTTAAGTTAAGTACAGCGTCCAAAGAAATTCCTAATTCTTTAAGGATTGCATCCAAGGACACAGCTTGCGCTGTTGTTCTTGGGAATCCATCAAGAATAAATCCAGATTTGCAGTCATCTTTCACCAAGCGATCACGTACGATACCAACAGTTACACTGTCAGGTACCAATTGACCAGCATCGATGTATTTCTTAGCCTCAACTCCAAGAGGTGTTTCGTTCTTAATCGCAGCGCGGAACATATCACCTGTTGAAATTTGGGGAATACCGTATTTTTCAATAAGTCGAGCTGCCTGAGTGCCTTTACCAGCACCAGGAGGTCCCATTAATAGAATATACATATTGTTTCCCTCCTATTTCACAAAGCCTTTATAGTGGCGTGTTACCATGAGCGACTCAATTTGTTGCATTGTATCAAGTGCTACACCTACAACGATAAGGAGAGCCGTACCACCAAAGTATACGCCTTGGACGCCGGTAATACTACCGAGGAAATTCGGTATAATAGCAACGACAGCTAAGAATACAGCGCCAGCCAAAGTGATCTTGGTCATCACGTTATCCACATAATCAGCAGTTGGTTTACCCGCACGAATACCTGGGATAAAACCACCGTATTTTTTCATATTATCTGCCATATCTGTAATGTTGATAGAGATTGCAGTATAGAAATACGTAAAGATAAAAATCAATAATGCATACAATGCCGTTTGTAACGGCGTACCCCATGTAAATAGATCTGCAATTTTATGAACATATTCATTGTCAATAAATTGCGCAATTGTCACAGGGAACATCAACACAGATGACGCAAAGATAATTGGGATTACACCTGCCTGATTGACTTTCAACGGCAAGAATGTAGAGTGACCACCGTACATTTTACGACCTACTACGCGTTTAGCATATTGAATCGGAATACGACGTTGGCCTTGTGTAACTGCAACTACGACAGCAATCATCGCAAGAGCAATTACAGCAAATAAGAATGCTTGGAACATATTGATTGTTCCGTTTTGGATATATTGATAAATAGTTTCTAAACCATCTGGTAATCGAGCTACGATACCAGCAAAGATGATCAAGGAAATACCATTACCTATACCATATGCTGTGATTTGTTCACCAATCCACATCAACAAGCATGTGCCTGCTGTTAGGATGATGGCCACAACGAATACACTAAGGAAATCATTATTTACCAAAGCGTTGTTTGCTCTAAGAGCAAATGCCATGCCTGCGGCTTGTACAAAGCCGAGGACTACGGTGCCATAACGAGTTACCTTCGCTATTTTCTTACGCCCGTCTTCACCATCTTTACTCCATGCTTCAAACTGAGGAACTACAGACTGAAGCAGTTGCATGATGATGGAAGCATTGATGTAAGGTGTAATACTCATTGCAAAGATAGAGAACTTACTAAGCGCACCACCAGCAAACAAGTCTAATAGACCGAATAGGTTACCGGATGTAAACAAGGATTCGATAACAGACGCATCAACGCCTGGAACAGGAATGTGGATACCAGCTCTAAAGATGGCAAACATCATTAATGTGTAAAGAATCTTATTACGTAATTCGGTAATCTTAAAGATGTTCGAGAGGCTATCTAGCACCCTAGATCACCTCTACTTTTCCGCCTGCTGCTGTAATTTTTTCTTCAGCAGATTTAGTGAAGCCATTAGCGATAACTGTTAAGTTTTTAGTTTCCAATGTACCGTTACCTAAAATACGAATGCCATCGCGTACATTTTTCAAAATGCCAGCTTCAATAAGAGCTACTGGATCAACTGTTGCACCGTCTTCAAAACGGTTCAATTGTTCTACGTTAACTTCAGCATATTGTTTAGCAAAAACGTTGTTGAAACCACGTTTTGGTAAACGACGATAAAGAGGCATTTGGCCGCCTTCAAAACCGGAGCGAACGCCACCGCCAGAACGGGAGTTTTGACCTTTTTGACCACGACCAGATGTTTTACCCAAGCCAGAACCTAAACCACGGCCTACACGAGTACGAGCTTTTTTGGAACCAGCAGCTGGTTGTAATTCATGAAGTTTCATTCAGTGCACCTCCTTATCAGTATTAAACTTCTTCAACTTTTACTAAATGTCTAACTTTGTGAAGCATACCTTCGATTTGAGGTGTTACTTCTTTTACAACTTGAGAATTAGTTTTTTTCAAGCCCAAAGCTTTAACTGTCGCGCGTTGATCTTCAGGACGACCGATTAAGCTTCTTGTTAATGTTACTTTAACTTGTGCCATTTCTTGTCTCCTTATTACGCGTTATAAATTTCTTCAACGGTTTTACCACGAAGTTCAGCAACTTCGCTAGCGCGTTTCAAATCTTTCAAACCTTCGATTGTAGCGCGAACCATATTGTTAGGGTTAGAAGAGCCCAAAGATTTAGTCAAGATGTTACGAACACCTACTAATTCCAATACGGCACGAACAGGGCCACCAGCGATAACGCCAGTACCTTCAGCAGCTGGTTTCAAGAATACGCGGCCTGCGCCGAATACGCCTGTTACGCTGTGAGGGATTGTACCATTTTTAATTGCTACGTTTACAATATTTTTCTTAGCATCATCGATACCTTTGCGAATTGCTTCTGGTACTTCCGCTGCTTTACCTAAGCCAACGCCTACATAACCGTTGCCATCACCAACAACTACAAGAGCGCTGAAGGAAAAACGACGACCGCCTTTAACTACTTTGGCTACGCGGTTGATGAATACTACTCTTTCTTTAAGATCAAGACTGGTGTAGTCAATTCTCGCCATGTCTATAGTTCCTCCTTCTTAGAATTTTAAGCCTGCTTCACGAGCACCTTCTGCAAGGGCTGCTACGCGGCCGTGGTAAATGTAACCACCACGGTCAAACACTACAGTGTCAATGCCTTTAGCGATAGCTTTTTTAGCAACTGCTTCACCAACAGCTTTAGCAGCAGCTACGTTACCACCATAGGATAAGTTCAAATCTTTATCTAAAGAGCTAGCAGCAACCAAAGTTGTACCTGCTACGTCATCGATTACTTGTGCGTAAATGTTGCTCAAAGAACGGTAAACGTTCAAACGTGGGCAAGTTGCCGTACCAGAGATGTGACGGCGAATACGAAGATGACGTTTTGCTCGAGCGATATTTCTACTAGATTTACGAGGCAAGATATTCACTCCTTTCATTCATATAGATGATATTACTATTTACCTTTTGCACCAGCTTTACCAGCTTTGCGACGAACAACTTCGCCTTCATAGCGGATACCTTTACCTTTGTAAGGTTCAGGTTTTCTCCATTTACGGATATCAGCTGCTACTGCGCCTACAACTTCTTTGTCTGCACCAGAAACAACGATTTTGTTAGGAGCTGGAACTTCAATTGTAATACCAGCTGGAGCTTCCATTTCTACTGGATGAGAGAAGCCAAGTGTAAGAACTAATTTATTGCCTTGTTTAGCCGCTCTGTAACCAACACCGTTGATTTCAAGAGTTTTTGTGAATCCTTCAGATACGCCTGTTACCATATTAGCAACAAGAGCGCGAGTCAAACCGTGAAGGGAACGATGAGCTTTATTGTCGGAAGGACGAGCTACTGTAATTGTGTTACCTTCAACAGTGATATTCATATCTGGATGCAAATCGCGAGATAATTCACCTTTAGGACCTTTTACGTTCATATGATGGTTATCATATGTAACAGTAACGCCTGCAGGGATCTCGATAGGCATTCTACCGATACGTGACATTATTTCTACCTCCTATTGCTACTATTACCAAACGTATGCGATTACTTCGCCACCAAGACCTTCTTTACGAGCTTGTTTGTCGCTCATAACGCCTTTGGATGTAGAAATAACTGCGATACCCAAACCACCAAGTACACGAGGAAGTTCTTCCTTTTTCGCGTAAACACGTAAACCAGGTTTGGAAATACGTTTAATTCCTGTAATAACTTTTTCGTTATTGGAACCATATTTCAAAGTTACTTTTAAAGTGTTTTCTTCTTTTTCTACGTTCTTTACGAAACCTTCTTGTAAAAGGATGTCAAGAACAGCTGCTTTCATTCTAGATGCAGGAATGTTTACCGTTTCATGAAGTGCAGCATTTGCATTACGGATGCGCGTAAGCATATCCGCGATAGGATCGGTCATTACCATAATCTAAAAACCTCCTCTCGTCTAATATTACCAGCTGGCTTTTTTAACACCAGGAATTTGTCCTTTGTACGCCAATTCACGGAACGCAATACGGCTGATACCGAATTTGCGCATATAGCCGTGAGGACGACCAGTTAAGTTGCAACGGTTGTGTAAGCGTGTTGGGGATGCGTTTGCTGGTAATTTGGACAAGCCTTCATAATCACCTGCTGCTTTTAACGCTGCACGTTTAGCTGCATATTTTTCAACGATTTTAGCGCGTTTCTTTTCGCGTTCAATCATAGATTTTTTAGCCATCTATATGTTCCTCCTATTATTTTTCAAAAGGCATACCGAATTGAGTCAACAATTCACGAGCTTCTTCATCTGTTTTAGCAGTTGTTACTACGATGATATCCATACCAGTAACACGTTCTACTTGATCATATTCGATCTCAGGGAAGATGAGCTGTTCTTTAAGACCCAAAGCGTAGTTACCACGGCCATCAAATGCTGTTGCGCTGATACCGCGGAAGTCACGTACACGAGGTAATGCCGCATTGATCAATTTATCGAGGAATTCATACATGCGTTCGCCACGAAGAGTAACTTTTGTACCCAACGCCATGCCTTCACGAACTTTGAAGTTCGCAATGGATTTTTTAGCTTTTGTGATTACAGGTTTTTGACCAGAAATGATAGTCAAATCATTAACTGCTGCTTCCAATGCTTTTGCATTGCCTACTGCATCACCAACGCCGATGTTGATAACGATTTTTTCCAATTTAGGGATTTCCATAACGTTGCCGTATTGGAATTTTTCTTGCATACTCTTTTTGATTTCAGAGTTATATTGTTCAAATAAACGAGACATTTATTTAGCTCCTCCTTTCCTGATTATTTAAGTACTGTACCAGATTTAACTGTAGCGCGAACGAATTTACCGTCTTTGCCTTCAACTTTTTTGATACGAGTAGCTGTTTTAGTTTCTGGGTCAACGATCATTACGTTAGAAACATGGATACCAGCTTCTTTAGTAACGATGCCGCCTTGTGGGTTAGCTTGAGAAGGTTTTGTATGACGTTTTACAGTGTTAACGCCTTCAACAAATACGCGTTCTTTTTTAGGTTCAGTAGCAATTACTGTACCTTGCTTACCTTTATCTTTACCGGAGATAACAACAACTGTATCGCCTTTTTTGATTTGTAGTTTAGCCATATGCTGCGTTCCTCCTTCTTATAATACTTCTGGAGCCAAAGAAACGATTTTCATGAAGTCTTTTTCACGAAGCTCTCTAGCTACAGGTCCAAAGATACGAGTACCACGAGGGGTCTTGTCATCTTTAATAACTACTGCTGCGTTTTCATCGAAACGGATATAGGAACCGTCTTGACGGCGGATACCTTTTTTAGAACGAACAATAACAGCTTTGACTACGTCGCCTTTCTTGACAACGCCACCGGGTGATGCATCTTTTACAGAAGCAACGATTACGTCACCGATATTGCCGAATTTGCGATAAGAACCGCCCATGACTTGGATACACATAATACGTTTTGCACCAGTGTTGTCGGCAACATTCAAAATTGTTTGTTGCTGGATCATCGTCTATTCCTCCTTACATCACTCTTATTTTTGTCTTTCAAGAATTTCAACAACTCTCCAACATTTATCTTTAGAAAGTGGACGAGTTTCTACAATTTTAACTGTATCGCCAATTTGGCACTCATTGTTTTCATCATGAGCTTTGAAGCGTTTAGTGCTAACCATTGGCTTGTTATATAATGCGTGAGGTACTTTACGTTCTACAGCAACAACAACAGTTTTATTCATTTTGTCGCTTACAACTTTACCTACGCGGACTTTACGTACGTTTCTTTCTTCTGCCACGATTTTAAGCCTCCTTTTCAACCTTTAACAAATCTGTTATTATGCGTTTTCAGATTTAAGTTCAACTTCACGTTGTACAGTTTTAATACGAGCGATTGTCTTCTTAACTTCACGAATGCGCATAGGATTTTCTAATTGACCTGTTGCAAGCTGAAAACGGAGGTTAAATAACTCTTCCTTAAGACCGGAAACTTTTTGTTCCATTTCGGCAGCGCTCATATTGCGAATGTCATTAACCTTCATTTACGTCACCACCCAATTCTTTACCCTTAACAACAAATTTGCATTTGATTGGAAGTTTATGGCTTGCAAGACGCATAGCTTCACGAGCTGTAGCTTCTGGCACACCGTCCATTTCAAACATTACACGACCTGGTTTAACTACTGCTACCCAGTATTCAGGAGAACCTTTACCGGAACCCATACGAGTACCAGCTGGTTTAGCTGTGATTGGTTTGTCAGGGAAAATTTTAATCCATACTTTACCACCACGTTTGATATAACGAGTCATAGCAATACGGGCAGCTTCGATTTGACGGTTAGTGATCCAAGATGGTTCGCATGCTACCAAGCCGAACTCACCATGAGACACTGTATTACCGCGCATAGCACGACCTTTCATACGGCCGCGGAATTGCTTACGATGTTTTACGCGCTTTGGAATAAGCATTACTTGCCACCTTCTTCCTTCTTAGCAGGTTGTTTTGCTTCTGGCAAAACTTCACCTTTGTAAATCCATACTTTAATGCCGATACAACCATATGTTGTATGAGCTTCAGCAGTACCGTAGTCGATGTCTGCACGAAGTGTATGCAAAGGAATAGAACCTTCACGGTAGGATTCGCTACGAGCGATTTCAGCACCGCCAAGACGACCGCTTACCATGATTTTAATACCTTTTGCACCTAAGCGCATTGTACGACCTACAGCTTGTTTCATTGCACGACGGAAACCGATACGGCGTTCCAATTGGCTAGCAATGTTTTCTGCAACCAAGATTGCATCCATGTCTGCTTGTTTAATTTCTGCGATGTTAACGTCCACTTGTTTGTCAGTGAAACGAGTCATTGCTTTTTTGATATCTTCGATACCAGCACCACCACGACCGATAACCATACCTGGTTTTGCAGTGTGGATAGTCAATTTAATACGTTTATTTGTACGCTCGATTTCAATGCGGGAAATACCAGCAATGAAAAGGGTTTCTTTCAAGAAGTTACGAATTTTTACGTCTTCATGAAGATTAGCAGCGAAATCTTTATCTGCATACCATTTTGCGTCCCAATCTTTTACGATACCGACACGCAAACCGTGTGGATTAACTTTTTGACCCACTCTGTTTCCCTCCTTCTTAAGCTCTTTCTTTAACTACTACTGTTACATGGCTAGTGCGTTTCAAAATTTTGAAAGCTTGACCACGGGAACGAGGATGAATGCGTTTTAATGTAGGGCCTTGATCAACGAAGATCTCGGATACGTAAAGATTGTCAACATTCATATCGAAATTATGTTCAGCGTTTGCGATTGCAGAACGCATAACTTTTTCTACTACATCAGCGCCAACTTTCGGAGTGAACTTCAAGATGGCAAATGCTTCGCCGATGTTTTTACCGCGCACTAAATCTGCAACGATACGGATTTTACGAGGCGCGATTCGGATATGTCTAGCGATTGCTTTTGCTTCCATGTATTATTTCCTCCTATTTTTTGCCTGTAGATTTTTCGTCCTTACCGTGACCTTTGAAAGTACGTGTAGGAGCGAACTCACCTAATTTATGACCTACCATATCTTCTGTAATGAATACAGGTACATGTTTGCGACCATCATGCACAGCAATTGTGTGGCCTACAAAACTTGGGATAATAGTAGAGGCACGGGACCAGGTTTTTACAACTTTCTTTTCGTTAGTTTCGTTTAAAGCTTCAACTTTCTTAAGCAAATGATCTGCTACGAAAGGGCCTTTTTTAATAGATCTGGACACTATTTTATCTCCTTTCCTTTATCCTATTTTGTACGACGTTTAATGATTAAGCTGTTAGAAGCTTTTTTCTTGTCGCGAGTTTTAACACCATGTGCTGGTTTGCCCCAAGGTGTAACAGGATGTTTACGACCAACAGGAGATTTACCTTCACCACCACCATGTGGATGGTCACAAGGGTTCATTACAACACCACGGTTGCCAGGGCGAACGCCCATCCAACGATGACGACCAGCTTTACCAATTACAAGGTTGCTGTGGTCAGCGTTACCAACAACACCTACTGTTGCACGGCACTCTTGACGAACACGACGCATTTCACCAGATGGTAAACGAAGAATAGCATAGCCATTATCTTTACCCATCAATTGAGCAGATGTACCAGCGGAACGAACGATTTGGCCACCTTTACCGATTTTCAATTCGATATTGTGGATTTGTGTACCGTCTGGAATATTAGCCAATGGTAAGCAGTTACCAGGTTTAATATCGGACTCAGGACCGGAGAATACAACGTCACCAACTTTTAGACCGTTAGGAGCTAAAATGTAGCGTTTTTCACCATCAGCGTAGTTAAGCAAAGCGATACGAGAAGAACGGTTAGGATCATACTCGATTGTTGCTACTTTAGCTGGAATATTATCTTTAGTACGTTTGAAGTCAATAATACGATATTGACGTTTATGACCGCCACCTTGGTGACGAACTGTCATTTTACCAGTATTGTTACGACCACCTTTTTGAGAAATCTTAGCTAGCAAAGATTTTTCTGGTTTGCTTGCTGTGATTTCGTCGAAGGCGGATACTGTCATAAACCGGCGACCAGCGGAGTACGGTTTAAATGATTTAATTGCCATTAGTGGGCCTCCTTACAACTAGACTCTTAGACACCTTCAAAGAATTCAATGGATTCGCCAGCTTTCAAAGTAACGATAGCTTTTTTGTAATCGCTGCGTTTACCTTGTGTACGACCCATGCGTTTAGTTTTGCCTAAAACACGAATAGTAGCTACTTTTTCTACTTTTACATTGAAGATTTTTTCAACTGCTTGACGGATTTGCACTTTATTTGCAGTCAAAGGCACACGGAAAGTGTATTTGCCTTCTTCCATAAGCATAGTGGATTTTTCGGTAATAACCGGGCGGATTAGTACATCATGTAATTGCATTATCCAAGTACCTCCTCGATTTTTGCGACAGCACCTTTAGTAATGAAGAGCTTATCGTAATGAAGAAGATCGAAAATGTTCATACCTTCGCAAGCCAATGCTTTAACACCTTGGATGTTGCGAGCGGAACGTTCAACATTTACATCACCTTCTGTGATGAACAATACTTTTGCATCACCAACGTTGAAGCTATTGATAATGTTCAACACTTCTTTAGTTTTAGGAGCTGCTAATGTGATTTCTTCCAAAACGTATAATTCGCTATTATTCACTTTATCGCTAAGAGCAGATTTAACTGCCAAACGTCTAGCCTTACGAGGCATAGCTTTGTAATAGCTGCGAGGTTGTGGACCAAATGTAGTACCGCCACCAATCCAGATTGGAGAACGGCTGGAACCGGAACGTGCACGACCAGTACCTTTTTGTTTCCAAGGTTTGCGGCCACCGCCACGAACCATACCTCTAGTTTTTGTTGCATGTGTGCCGAGACGTTCGTTAGACAATTGACGAACTACGGCTTGATGCATAACGGCTTCGTTTACTTCAACGCCGAATACTGCATCGTTTAACTGTATTTCACCGACTTTAACGCCGGATTGATTATATGTTGCTACTGTAGGCATTACATAATCCTCCTTTCGACAAATGATTATTTAACAGGTTTAACCGTGTTGCGAACCATAACCAAGCTACCTTTAGCGCCTGGGATACCACCTTTAACCAATAAAAGGTTACGTTCAGCATCAACTTTCACAACGGATAAGCGTTGTACGGTAACTCTGTAACCACCCATTTGTCCAGGGAGTTTTTTACCTTTGTATACCTTACCGCCGCCACCGGAGATCATAGGACCGATGGAACCAGGTTCACGGTGAGATTTGGAACCATGAGTTTCAGGACCACGGGAGAAGTTATGGCGTTTAATTGTGCCAGCAAAACCCTTACCTTTACCTGTACCCACTACGTCCACCAATTCACCTTCTGCGAAGATATCAGCTGCCAGAGTTTGGCCTACTGTGTAGTCAGCTGCATTAGCTACGCGAACTTCGCGAAGATATTTAACTGGAGCTACGCCAGCTTTGTCGAACTGACCTTTTACAGGTTTTGTTAAATGTTTTTCTTTAATGGAACCGTAACCAATTTGTACTGCTTCGTAGCCGTCTGTTTCAACAGTCTTAACGCGCACTACAACGCTTGGGGTAGTTTCCACTACTGTTACAGGAACTAATTGGCCTTCTGCTGTGAAGACTTGAGTCATTCCTAATTTTTTACCCAAAATAGCTTTAGACATTATCGCACCTCCTTATAGTTTTATTTCAATAGATACACCAGCTGGTAAATCTAAACGAGTGATAGCATCTACTGTTTTCGAATTTGGTTCAAGAATATCGATTAAGCGTTTATGTGTACGCATTTCGAATTGTTCACGAGAATCTTTGTTTACGTGTACAGAACGAAGAATTGTGAAGATATTCTTTTCTGTTGGCAATGGAATCGGACCAGATACCATAGCGCCATTTCTTTTTGCAGTGTCTACGATCTTAGCAGCGCTTTGATCGAGAGCTTTGTGGTCGTATGCCTTAAGGCGAATACGGATTTTTTGCTGTTTAGCCATTATTAATAATTCCTCCTGTCGTCCATTTCGTGAATGGGCTGCTCCATAGAAATTCTCCTCCGCAGAGGCAACCTTCTACTTCATAGTTTAAAAACACAACACTAGAGCGGCATTACTGCCGCTCTGAATGCTGCATGTATTGTGCCCAACGCATCACTACGATGAGCATAAAAGGTTAAATTAACCTTCGATTTCAGTTACAACGCCAGCGCCTACTGTATGGCCACCTTCGCGGATCGCGAAGCGAAGACCTTCTTCGATAGCGATTGGAGTGATCAATTCAATGTTCATTGTTACGTTATCGCCAGGCATACACATTTCTACACCGTCTGGAAGGTTTACAACACCTGTTACGTCTGTTGTACGGAAGTAGAATTGTGGACGGTAGTTGGAGAAGAATGGAGTATGACGGCCACCTTCTTCTTTAGTCAATACGTAAACTTCTGCTTTGAATTTTGTGTGTGGTTTGATGGAACCTGGTTTAGCCAATACTTGACCACGTTCGATGTCTTTACGGTCAACACCACGAAGCAACGCACCTACGTTGTCACCTGCTACTGCAGAGTCCAAAGTTTTGCGGAACATTTCAAGACCAGTTACTACGTATTGTTCAGCTTTTTCTTTCAAGCCTACAACTTCTACTGTGTCGCCTACGTTTACTTGACCACGTTCAACACGGCCAGTTGCTACTGTACCACGACCAGTGATTGTGAATACGTCTTCCACAGGCATCAAGAAAGGTTTGTCAGTATCACGAACTGGAGTTGGGATGTAGGAGTCTACAGCCTCCATCAATTCGTCGATTTTAGCTACATATTGAGCATCGCCTTCCAAAGCTTTCAACGCAGAACCTACAACGATAGGTACTTCGTCGCCAGGGAATTCGTAGGAAGAAAGAAGTTCACGAACTTCCATTTCTACCAATTCGATCAATTCTTCGTCGTCAACCATGTCAGCTTTGTTCAAGAATACTACGATTGCAGGAACACCAACTTGGCGAGCCAACAAGATGTGTTCGCGAGTTTGAGGCATAGGGCCGTCAGCTGCGGAACATACCAAGATAGCGCCGTCCATTTGAGCTGCACCAGTGATCATGTTTTTAACATAGTCAGCATGGCCTGGGCAGTCAACGTGTGCATAGTGACGGTTAGCAGTTTCATACTCAACGTGTGCAGTGTTGATTGTGATACCACGTTCACGTTCTTCTGGAGCTTTATCGATCATGCTGTAATCTTGGAAGTCAGCTTGGCCTTTTTCAGCCAATACTTTAGTGATTGCAGCTGTCAAAGTAGTTTTACCATGGTCAACGTGACCGATTGTACCGATGTTAACATGCGGTTTCGTACGTTCAAATTTTTCTTTTGCCATTTTAAATTATCCTCCGAGGAAAATAGTAATTCTATTAATCTAATGTAAGATTAACCGTTTTTCTTTGCTTGAATTTCTTCAGCAATTTTCTTAGGAACTTCTTCGTAATGATCGAATGTCATGGAGTAGTTACCGCGACCTTGAGTTTTGGAACGAAGGTCTGTTGCGTAACCGAACATTTCGCTCAATGGAACATATGCTTTGATATGTTGGTTACCATTACGAGCTTCCATGCCGTCCATGCGACCACGACGGGAGTTCAAGTCACCGATAACGTCGCCCATGTATTCTTCAGGAACGTCTACTTCTACGGACATATATGGTTCAAGCAATGCAGGATCTGCTTTGCGAGCACCTTCTTTAAAGCCCATGGAACCAGCGATTTTGAAGGCCATTTCGTTGGAGTCAACGTCATGGTAGGAGCCGTCAAATACGATAACTTTGATGTCAACCATTGGATAACCAGCGA
This sequence comes from Veillonella sp. ZSJB6, assembly GCF_051549505.1. Taxonomy (NCBI): domain Bacteria; kingdom Bacillati; phylum Bacillota; class Negativicutes; order Veillonellales; family Veillonellaceae; genus Veillonella; species Veillonella sp. ZSJB6. The sequence continues at coordinate 121,502 of NZ_JBPUGE010000002.1, forward strand.
TAACACCGGATTCCATAGCTTCTTTAACACCGTTTTCTACAGGTCCGATGTATTCACGAGGAATTGCACCACCTACGACCTTATTTTCAAATTCGAAGCCAGCACCTGGTTCTTGAGGAATTAATTCCAACCAGCAGTGACCATATTGACCACGACCACCAGATTGACGAACGAATTTACCTTCAGCTTTAACAGCTTTACGGATAGTTTCGCGATAAGCTACTTGAGGTTTACCTACGTTACATTCTACTTTGAATTCACGGTTCATACGGTCAACGATGATATCCAAGTGAAGTTCGCCCATACCGGAGATAATAGTTTGACCTGTTTCTTCATCAGTACGAACTTTGAAAGTAGGATCTTCTTCTGCCAAACGAGCAAGAGCTGTACCCATTTTTTCTTGGTCAGCTTTTGTTTTAGGTTCAACAGCAACGGAGATAACTGGTTCAGGGAACTCCATAGATTCAAGAATTACAGGATTCTTTTCATCACAAAGAGTATCACCAGTAGTAGTATCTTTCAAGCCTACAGCTGCAGCGATGTCGCCAGCGTAAACCATGTCGATTTCTTTACGAGTGTTAGCGTGCATTTGAAGAATACGGCCAATACGTTCTTTCTTACCTTTTGTGGAGTTGAAAACGTAGGAACCGGATTCCAATGTACCGGAGTACACACGGAAGAACGCTAATTTACCAACATAAGGGTCAGCCATGATTTTGAATGCCAATGCGGAGAATGGCTCTTCATCGGAAGAAGGACGAGTTGTTTCTTCTTCAGTACCAGGAACTACACCTTTAATAGCTGGAATGTCGATAGGAGCTGGCATGTAATCTACAACAGCGTCCAACAACATTTGTACACCTTTGTTTTTGTAGGAAGAACCACAAAGAACTGGGAACAATTGGTTAGCGATAACCGCTTTACGCAATGCTGTTTTCAATTCTTCGATGGAGATTTCTTCACCTTCCAAATATTTCATCATGATATCGTCATCAGTTTCAGCGATAGCATCGATCATCATTTCGCGACGAGCTTCAGCTACTTCTTGATATTCTGCTGGGATATCAGTGATTTCATATTCTTTACCGTCATCGGATTTGTAAATTTCCGCTTTCATAGTCATCAAATCGATGATGCCTTCGAAAGTATCTTCAGCGCCGATTGGCACTTGGATAGCTACGGAATTTGCACCCAAACGGGATTTCATCATATCAACTACGTTGAAGAAGTCAGCACCTACTGTATCCATCTTATTTACATAAGCGATACGAGGTACGCCGTAGTTAGATGCTTGACGCCATACTGTTTCGGATTGAGGTTCAACGCCACCTTTAGCACTGAACACCGCTACGGAGCCATCAAGTACACGTAGAGAACGTTCTACTTCTACAGTAAAGTCAACGTGACCAGGAGTATCGATGATATTGATACGATGATCTTTCCAGTGACATGTTGTCGCCGCAGAAGTGATTGTGATACCACGTTCTTGTTCTTGCGCCATCCAGTCCATCGTAGCAGCACCTTCATGTACTTCGCCGATTTTGTGAACAATACCTGTATAGTAGAGGATACGTTCTGTAGTTGTTGTTTTACCAGCATCGATGTGAGCCATGATACCGATATTACGAGTTTTTGCTAGGGAAAACTCTCTTGCCACAGTTGTCACCTCTTATTACCAACGATAATGAGCAAATGCTTTATTAGCTTCTGCCATTTTATGAGTATCTTCTTTTTTCTTGATTGCAGCGCCTGCATTGTTGAAAGCGTCCATCAATTCGCCTGCTAAGCGTTCTTTCATAGTGCGTTCACCACGAAGACGAGCATAGTTTACAACCCAGCGAATACCGAGTGTTTGACGGCGATCAGCACGAACTTCAACTGGCACTTGGTAGTTCGCACCACCGATACGGCGAGCACGTACTTCAAGTACAGGCATAACATTTTTCAATGCTTGATCAAAAACTTCCATTGGGTCTTGACCCATTTTGGAACGAATAATTTCGAATGCATCATATACGATAGTTTCAGCAATGCCTTTTTTGCCATCGTACATAACTTTGTTAATGAAACGTGTTACTAATTTGCTGTTGTACACCGGATCTGGAAGTACATCACGTTTCGGAACAGGGCCTTTTCTTGGCATGTTCAATTCCTCCTTTATAATGATGTGTGTTAGTTTCGTTTAATGGCTAAAATTATTTTTTAGCTTTTTTCGCGCCGTATTTGGAACGACTTTGCATACGGTTTTGTACGCCAGCTGTATCCAATGCACCACGAACGATGTGATAACGCACACCTGGAAGGTCTTTTACACGACCGCCTCTGATAAGTACAACACTGTGTTCTTGTAAATTGTGACCAATGCCTGGGATGTAAGCAGTTACTTCAATAGCGTTTGTCAAACGTACACGGGCAACTTTACGAAGCGCGGAGTTTGGTTTCTTTGGAGTAGCTGTGTACACACGAGTACATACACCACGTTTTTGTGGAGATTCTTGAAGTGCTGGAGCTGTAGATTTTTTAGTCAAGCTCATGCGACCTTTGCGTACTAGCTGATTAATTGTTGGCATTTGGGCACCTCCTTTCCAAATTTGAGATTTATAATTGATCCGTCATAACAAAGTGTTACATCGGATATTACCAAGATTAACGCAGGATACCTACCGCTGTGGCCCGCACCTTAATGCGACACGCACGACCAAGGTCATCCATAGTGTGCTTGTCATTCACAGGTATTCCCTGTTCAGCACAAGCATTTCGTATAGGTCCAACTACACTTTCATCACTATCACGTCCTACGAACACATACTTCACAGTCCCTCGTGCAATGTTTTTCAACGTTTGCTTGGCACCGATTGTTTTGTTCATCGACTTCAGATGGGCAATGTCCATAGTAAAACTCTCCTTACGAAATTATGCTACTTAGGCATACTTGCCCCTGAGCACTATGTAAGTATACCAATTACACAAACACATGTCAAACGTTTTTCGACGCTTCACACCGCTATACAACTGCATTTTATGTGTACACGTTTCCGTGCGTTTCATAATGGCGAATCATATAACAATATATGTAATTTTTATGCAAAAACAGCTATTTTATTCTCATTTTTATACATAACTTTCATATTATTTTAATTAATCACAATTCATGTATGCATAATTGATATAACTGAAAAATAAATAGTCATTTTTTAGTTCAATTTTATTAACCATATTCAATATATCTATATTATTAAACGTATAGGTTTATTTATTCTTTCTGACAATTACATCTTAACAGAGAAATTTAGTATCTATAAAAAAAGAGCGTGCCCTAAGGCACGCTCTCTTCTATTGCAATAGATTATTCTTCTACAGCAGCTTCTTCTGTAATATCGATGATTTCAGGTGTGTTTTTAACAACCTCAATCTTACGGTAACGGCTCATGCCAGTACCAGCAGGGATCAATTTACCGATGATTACGTTTTCTTTTAAGCCCAATAATGGATCGATTTTACCTTTAATAGCGGCGTCGGTAAGAACACGTGTTGTTTCTTGGAAGGACGCTGCAGACAAGAAGGAATCCGTTGCCAAAGCGGCTTTTGTAATACCCAATAATGTACGTTTGCCTGTAGCATTTTCACGGCCATTAAGAGTAAGACGACGGTTTTCTTCGTCAAAGGTATTAACGTCGACCATATCCCCTGGAAGCATATCAGCATCGCCAGCTGTTTCAACTTTTACTTTATGAAGCATTTGACGAACGATAACTTCGATATGTTTATCGTTAATTTCTACACCTTGAGATTTATATACTTTTTGTACTTCGTATACGAGGTAACGTTGAGTTGCTTCAGTACCCATTACGCGCATAATGTCATGAGGGTTGATAGAACCTTCTGTCAAACGAGCGCCCAAGGATACAACATCACCGTCTTTAACGATAATGCGGGAACCATAAGGGATGAGGTAATCGAGTTCAATACCGTCCTCACCAGTGATGAAGATAGTATTAGTACCTTTTTTACCTTCGTTAGGTACAACGCGAACTGTACCTTCGTTTTCTGCGATGATAGCATTACGTTTTGGTTTACGCGCTTCGAACAATTCTTCGACACGTGGCAAACCTTGTGTGATATCGTCACCTGCGACACCACCTGTATGGAATGTACGCATTGTCAACTGAGTACCAGGTTCACCGATGGATTGCGCTGCAATAATACCTACAGCTTCACCAACTTGAACTTGACCACCTGTACCTAGGTCGCGACCATAGCACTTGCGACATACGCCATAAGGGCTGCGGCAAGTCAATACGGAACGAATTTTAACTGTTTCGTAGTGTTTTACAACTTCATCAGCCAATGGTTCTGTGATTTCACCGTTAAGAGGAACGATAACTTCGCCAGTTTCTTTATTAACTAATTCTTCAGCTGCAATACGGCCTACGATACGATCTTTTAATGGTTCAATAACGCCAGTACCCTCAACGATTGCTTCCACTTCAATACCATGAATTTCGTTGTTACGTACTTGTACTTCTTTTACATCGGAGTTAAGAATAGCTTCGATACCTTCTTCAGTGAGGCGTGTATTAGCAGGGAAGATTTCAACACCTTCACTGTCAACAATTGCTTGTACAGTATCTTTGTTCAACATATTTTGAATCATAGTTTCTTTTAATGTTGCACGGATGCTGTCATCGCTTTCACCAAGAATAATTTTTTGAACCAAGTTAGTATGGTTGATATCGCTGTCAGAACCTAAATGTACACCGCGCAATGCGATAGATGTTACGCCGGATTCAGCAATATCAGCTAAACATTGTTCGTCTAAGATAGTTTCGGAAGGTACAACAAGTTCCCCTGTTTCTACATTCACTACATCTTTATCTAGAACACGACCAATAAGCTTGTCTTTCAACAATTCCAATGCTTGACGTGGAGATGTAGCCAAACGAGCGCGTTCACGAACGAGATCGATACCTACAACGTCACAATCGTCCTCACGAACGATAACGTCTTGAGATACGTCAACAAGACGACGAGTCAAGTAACCGGAGTCAGCTGTACGAAGCGCTGTATCGGCCAAACCTTTACGAGCACCATGAGAGGATGTAAAGTAATCCAATACAGTCAAGCCTTCTTTAAAGTTTGCTTTGATTGGCAAGTCGATGATACGACCAGATGGATCGGCCATCAAGCCACGCATACCAGCAAGCTGACGGATCTGTTGCTTGTTACCACGGGCACCAGAGATAGCCATCATGTAAACAGGGTTGAAGCCATCTTTATCGCGCGCCATATTATCCATCATGGCATCAGTAACATCTTCTGTTGCTTGAGTCCACAATTGGATAGTTTTACGGTAACGTTCTTCTTCTGTAATAAGACCACGACGATACAAGCGAGATACTTTTTCTACTTCTTGTTCCGCTGTGTCTAACAAGCCAGTTTTTACTTCTGGTACTTTAATATCTGCAATAGCTACAGTCATACCTGCGCGACGTGCGAAGGAGTAACCCAAGGATTTAATACGGTCCAAGAGTTCTGCAGTCTTTTCATTGCCAAACAATTGGAAGCATTGGTCAACCAATTTACCAACTGTTTTCTTATCCATAACCTTACCTAAAGAGTAAGTGCCATCTTCACGTTTTTCATATTGCCACAATTCTGGGAATAGTGCATTGTTGAAGATCAAGCGACCTGCCGTTGTTTCTACACGGCCATGGTCAGGTAAACGGATATAAAGAATATCTTGCAAGCCAATAATATGAGACTCGTATGCAAGCATTACTTCATCATAAGTAGCAAATGTTTTTGCTTTATCACGAGTATCTTCACGTACAACTGTTAAGTAGTATGTACCCAAGATCATATCTTGAGATGGTACTGCTACTGGCTTACCGTCCTTAGTGGACAAGATATTATGGCTAGAAAGCATCAATGTACGAGCTTCCGCTTGTGCTTCTACGGACAATGGTAAGTGACATGCCATTTGGTCACCGTCAAAGTCGGCGTTGAAGGCTGTACATACTAATGGATGCAATTTGATAGCACGGCCTTCCCAAAGGATTGGTTCGAAGGCTTGGATACCAAGTCTATGCAATGTAGGGGCACGGTTCAAGAGAACTGGATGTTCTTTGATTACCTCTTCCAAAGCTTCCCATACACCAAGACCGATTCTTTCTACTTGGCGTTTAGCAGCCTTAATGTTGGATGCTTGACCACGCTCTACCAAACGTTTCATAACGAAAGGTTTGAACAATTCCAATGCCATTTCTTTAGGCAAACCACATTGGTGCATTTTAAGTTCAGGACCTACTACGATAACGGAACGACCGGAGTAGTCAACACGTTTACCAAGCAAGTTTTGACGGAAACGACCTTGTTTACCTTTAAGCATATCGGACAAGGATTTCAATGGACGGTTACCAGGACCTGTTACAGGACGACCACGGCGACCATTATCGATCAATGCGTCAACAGCTTCTTGAAGCATACGTTTTTCGTTGCGCACGATGATATCAGGAGCACCTAAGTCTAACAAACGTTTCAAACGGTTGTTACGATTGATAACACGACGGTACAAATCATTGAGGTCAGATGTAGCGAAACGACCACCATCTAATTGAACCATAGGGCGCAATTCAGGTGGGATAACAGGGACAACATCCATGATCATCCATTCTGGGCGGTTGCCAGATTGACGGAATGCTTCTACTACTTCTAAACGACGAACTGCACGGATTTTACGTTGACCACTAGCAGTGTTCAATTCTTCGCGCAATTCAGCATTCAATGCTTCAAGATCAAGTTCTGCTAAAAGAGCTTTTACAGCCTCAGCACCCATGTCGATACATACGAAGAGAACCTCTTCAGCAGCGCCCAATTCATAACGCTCTTCACGAGTTAATTCTTCGTATTCTTTATCTGCTTCTGGGATTGTTGCATCATCGCGAAGAGCCGCATTATAGCGCTCTTTGCGTTGTGCTTCGCGAACAATAGCCAAACGTTCGTTACGTTGAGCTACTGTTTCGATTACGACGGATTTACCACCGATAGTATAACCGTCTTCATTAAATTGAGCTTCATATTCGCGGTACTCTTGCTCGGACAACAATTGGCGTTTTGCCAATGGAGTACCAGCTGGATCTACTACGATGTAGGAAGCAAAGTATAATACGCGTTCCAAGGAACGTGGAGATACATCAAGGATGAGGCCCATGCGGGATGGGATACCTTTAAAGTACCAAATGTGAGATACAGGAGTAGCCAATTGGATATGGCCCATACGTTCACGACGTACTTTTGCACGTGTAACCTCTACACCACATTTATCACAGACTACGCCTTTATGGCGAATGCGTTTATATTTGCCGCAGTGACATTCCCAGTCCTTTGTTGGTCCAAAAATGCGTTCGCAGAATAGACCATCACGTTCTGGCTTCAACGTACGGTAGTTAATAGTTTCAGGTTTCTTAACTTCCCCATGAGACCAAGCTAAGATCTGCTCTGGAGAGGCTAAACCGATTCGCATGGAATCGAATTCATTTACGTCTAGCACTACTATCGCTCCCTTCCTTATAGATAGTTTTAGTCTTCATCGTTAGAGGAATCGCCCATTGGGAACGCCAATTGGCTAAGGATATCGTCTTCACCGCCGTTATCAGCAGGTGCTTCTTCCTCTACTTCTGGCTCTACTACAGTTACTTCATCAGTTTCTACTGCACTGCCTTCCATAACTTCTTCAATGCCAGTTTCTACCACTTCATCTTCGTCATCAAGTTCTTTCATAACAACTTCTTCTTGATCTTCATTCAAGATTTTTACATCAAGACCAATACTTTGAAGTTCTTTGAGCAATACCTTGAAGGACTCAGGTACACCTGGTTCAGGGATGTTTTCGCCTTTAACGATTTTTTCGTATGCTTTCACACGACCAACAACATCGTCAGACTTAACAGTTAATAGCTCTTGAAGTGTATAAGCTGCGCCATATGCTTCGAGAGCCCAAACTTCCATTTCCCCGAAACGTTGACCACCGAATTGAGCTTTACCACCCAATGGTTGTTGTGTAACAAGGGAGTACGGACCTGTGGAACGAGCATGGATTTTATCATCAACCAAGTGATGGAGTTTAAGCATGTATACGTAACCAACAGTTACACGGTTATCCATAGGTTCACCAGTACGACCATCGTACAATACTGTTTTACCATCATCGGAACGACCAGCAATGCCTAATGTTTCAAATACGTCTTTTTCATGCGCACCATCAAATACAGGTGTAGCAATGTGAATACCAGCTACATCTGGTTTTGGCATGCCATACGTTTCATAATCGTAACCAAGGCCTTCGAGTTCATGACGAATTTCAACGCGTTTAGCACGAGCAGATTCAATATGGTTCAATGTAGTTTTAACTTTATTAATGGCTTCTAATTCTTCTACAAGAGCTGGATCCATTTCTGGAGCATCTTCTTCAGAGTCGAAGAATTCTACATGAAGTGCATTGTATTTAGCTTCAATAGCTTTAAGTTCTTGATAACGAGCTTCGCCGCCAAGAGCTTCAAGTTTCTTTTGCGCTGCAGACTCTACATGACCAAGAATTTGAGATTTCAAGTCGATGATTTTTTCATCGATGTCAAAATGAGGAACAGTTACATCTTCTTTAGCTTTTACTTCTAATTCTTCAATTTCAGCATATAAGCCGCGAATAGCGTCGATTTGTTCCCAGTAAGATGCATCAGTACGAGCTTCTTTCAATACATTTTGGATGTGAAGGTCTGTAGCTTTGATTTTCATACCTAAGCCTTGAACAGCCCAACCCAAGTGAGTTTCAAGAACCTGACCGATGTTCATACGAGAAGGTACGCCCAATGGGTTCAATACGATTTGTACTGGAGTACCATCTGGAAGGAATGGCATATCTTCTTTTCTCATAACGCGAGAAACGACACCTTTATTACCATGACGGCCCGCCATTTTATCGCCTTCGTGAATCTTACGTTTTTGAGCGATGTATACGCGAACAAGTTTATTTACACCTGGTTGTAATTCGTCACCGTTTTCACGAGTGAAGACTTTAACGTCTACAACTTTACCAGATTCGCCATGAGGTACGCGCAAGGATGTGTCGCGAACTTCGCGTTCTTTATCACCGAAGATAGCGCGTAATAAGCGTTCTTCAGGAGTTAATTCAGTTTCACCTTTTGGTGTAGCTTTACCTACGAGAATATCGCCAGGGTGTACTTCTGCACCAATGCAGATGATACCATCTTCATCAAGGTTTTTAAGTGTGTCATCACCAGTATTAGGTAATTCACGAGTAATTTCTTCGGCACCTAATTTAGTGTCACGCGCATCGCATTCGTACTCTTCAATATGAATGGATGTATAGATATCTTCTTTGCAAAGTTCTTCACTAAGCAAGATCGCATCTTCGTAGTTATAACCTTCCCAAGGCATGAACGCTACAAGAACGTTATAACCTAACGCCAATTCACCGCCATCAGTAGCAGGACCATCAGCCAATACTTGGCCTTTTACAACATGGTCGCCACGATTAACGATTGGTTTTTGGTTAAAGCATGTGGATTGGTTAGAACGAAGGAATTTATTCAAGCGGTATGTATCAACACGACCATCGCTATCACGAAGAACGTGGATTTCATTACCCCAGCAACGTACAACTTTACCAGCTTCACGAGCAAGTACGCAAACGCCGGAGTCAGTAGCTGCTGTATATTCCATACCTGTACCAACAAGTGGAGCTTGAGCGCGCAAGAGTGGTACCGCTTGACGTTGCATGTTCGCACCCATCAAGGCACGGTTAGCATCGTCATTTTCAAGGAATGGAATCATAGCTGTACCGATGGATACAACTTCTTTTGGACTAACGTCCATGTAGTCTACCTTATCAGGTGTAACTTCCAATACGTCATGACCACGACGACAAGCAACGTGTTCATTAGTGAAGTAACCTTCAGCATCGATTGGGGAGTTCGCTTGGGCAATTGTCATGCCTTCTTCTTCATCAGCGGTCATATATACAACAGAATCAGTGACACGAACTTTTACAACTTTGTCTGCATCGGCACCTGTACCATAGATTTTTTCTACTTTACGGTATGGAGCCTCAATGAAACCAAATTCATTTACTTTCGCGTAGTTAGACAAGGAGTTGATCAAACCGATGTTTGGACCTTCTGGGGTTTCGATTGGACACATACGGCCATAGTGAGAGTGATGCACGTCACGAACTTCGAAGCCTGCACGCTCACGAGATAAACCGCCAGGGCCAAGGGCAGATAGACGACGTTTGTGAGTCAATTCTGCTAATGGGTTTGTTTGGTCCATGAACTGAGACAATTGGGAAGAACCAAAGAATTCTTTGATTGCTGCCACTACAGGGCGAATGTTAATCAACGCTTGAGGCGTGATAGATTCGATTTCTTGAATTGTCATACGTTCACGAACAACACGTTCCATACGAGTTAAACCAATACGGAATTGGTTTTGCAACAATTCACCTACGCAGCGAAGACGACGGTTACCTAAGTGGTCGATATCATCTGTGTGACCTGCACCATCCATAAGGTTGAGCAAGTAAGAGATGTTAGCGATCATGTCTTCACGTGTTACTGTACGATGATCGTATGGCAAGTTGCAGTTATTACAGATAACTTTAGATTCTACACCATCGTTATTTACGATGTAGAACTCAGCGAAACCTTCACCATCGAATACGTGGCTATTAGCAACGATATCAAGTTGTTCTTCTCCAACTTGTACACCTGCATCAAGAATGATTTCGCCAGTTTCTGGATCTACGATTGGTTGAGCCAATGTTTGACCCAACATACGTTGACGCCAGCCAAGTTTTTTATTCAATTTGTAACGACCAACGCGCGCTAAGTCATAACGGCGTGCATCGAAGAACAAATTATCGAACAAGTTACGAGCAGACTCTACAGTAGGAGGCTCGCCTGGACGTAATTTTTTATAGATTTCAACCAATGCTTCATCAGCAGATTGAGTTGTATCTTTTTCTAATGTACGAACAATGCGTTCATCATATACTGGCAAACCATCTTCATCAGTTTTACCATTCCAGAAGAGGTCAAGGATGCTTTCATTAGTATCCCAACCTAATGCACGTACCAATACAGTAGCTGGTAATTTACGGTTACGGTCAATACGAACAGCAACAACTTCGCTTGCGTCAGTTTCAAGCTCAATCCATGCGCCACGGTTAGGAATAACTGTGGAATCGTACAAACGGTTACCCATTGTATCGATTTCTTTATTGTAGTAAACGCCTGGAGAACGTACCAATTGGGATACGATTACACGTTCTGCACCATTGATGATGAAAGTACCTGTGTCAGTCATCAATGGGAAATCGCCCATGAATACTTCTTGTTCTTTAATGTCCATATTTTCTGGATCATTATTTACTAAGCGAATATTTACACGAAGTGGTGCTGCGTAAGTAGCATCACGGTTTTTACATTCATTAATATCATACTTAGGTTCACCTAAGCTGAAACCTTCGAAAGAAAGTACTAGATTACCTGAATTGTCTTTAATCGGAGAAATATCGTTGAAAATATTTTGTAAACCACTCTCCAAGAACCACTCATACGATTTACGCTGAATGTCCAATAAATGCGGCATCTTGATAACTTCGTTAATTTTTGCGTACGTATAACGAGTTCGTTTGCCTACCTGTTCAGGTTTGAACATATTTGCTTTCACCCCTATCAAAACACACTGGTCTACCATTTTCTATAACGGCACGGAAAAGACATCTTACAGGTCTCAGTTTTCCTGCTCGGATAACGTCAAATAAAGCAAGGCCCATTTCATTTTTAAAAATAACCTTGCTTTCCATTAACCAAGCACAACCTTGGAAGAAAACCTCATCACTATTCAAGTTATAGTTTTTATATCCAAAAGCAGGAAACGCTACTTTTGCAATATATAATTCTATCAGTATTAAAAAAGACTGTCAACCAAAAGGGTTGACAGTCTTTCATTTTCATGCTTTATTCATGTATTAAAACAACTGACTATGTTAGTTGCCTTTTTGTTTTAAAAGATTAGCACCAGCAATACCAGGGCGAGTCATTTCTTTAGGAGAAAGGATATGATTGATTTCATCTTCAGTCAATAAACCTTTTTCCAAGATGATATCACGGATAGCACGACCAGTAGTATAAGCTTCTTTTGCAAGAGAAGATGCTGTTTCATATCCAAGATGTGGCAACAATGCTGTTACGATACCAACGGAACGATTCAACCAGTATTCGCATTGTTCACGATCTACTTCAAGATCCACGAGTAATTTATCAACAAATGTATTTACGCCGTTTTTGAGGTAGCAAAGATTATTGAATAAATTATAAGCCAATACAGGTTCCATTACGTTCAATTCGAATTGACCATTTTCTACAGCCAATGTAATGGTTAAGTCATTACCGATAACTTGGTAACATACTTGGTTCAATACTTCGGCGATAACAGGGTTAACCTTGCCTGGCATGATGGAAGAACCAGGTTGACGAGCTGGTAATTTTAATTCCCCAATACCACAACGAGGACCAGATGCCATCAAGCGGAAGTCATTGGCCATTTTAATCAATACGAGAGCAGTTACTTTCAAACCACTGGAGATATCAGCAAAGATATCTGTATTGTTAGTAGCATCAATTAAGTTTTCAGCTGTGTAGAATGGTTCGCCTACTACTTCACTAAGTTCGTATGCTACATCATGAATATAATTAGGTTCCGCATTAAGGCCTGTACCAACTGCAGTAGCACCCATGTTAATTACATGTGCACCTTCAACGGCAGATTTAATACGTTTAATACCGCGGCGAACACCAGATGCATAGGCACCCATTTCTTGGCCTAATGTAATTGGCACCGCATCTTGTAAGTGAGTACGACCCATTTTCAAAATTTCGCTATATTCATCAGCCTTTTTCTCAAGTTCATCAACAAGACGTTGTAATGCTTCAAGTAAAGGTTTAGATTTCAAAATTGCACATACCTTGATTGCTGTTGGGAAAGCATCATTTGTAGATTGTGCCATATTACAATGGTTGTTAGGGCTTACAACATCATAGCTTCCTTTTGGATGACCCAAAATTTCACAAGCACGGTTAGCCAATACTTCGTTCATATTCATGTTTACAGAAGTACCTGCACCACCTTGAATTGGATCAACAGGGAATTGGTCAGCAAATTGACCTTCAATTACTTCATCTGCAGCTTGTACAATAGCTTTACCTATAGATACATTCAAGCGACCAGTTTTCATATTCGCTAAAGCAGATGCTTTTTTTACCATTGCCAATGCTTTGATAAAATCTTGGTCCAAGTGTTTTCCTGTAATATGGAAGTTTTCTAATGCACGAATTGTTTGTACACCGTAATATAATTCATCAGCTACTTCTAATTCGCCTAAGAAATCATGTTCTTTTCTCATAATAAATCCTCTTTCTACTATTTTTATACAAAATAGTATTTCAATGAAACGGTTTTATCTTACGCGCTCATTATAGCATGTATTTTGTATACATAAAAGTCATTTCATGTATTCTGTACAAACAATATTCTATACAATATATTATTTCATAAATAATTTTTTTGTAACTATTTCCATATTGCTAAAAGCTTTATCTTTCATTGGTTTAATTATTACACGCCCTATAGTACAATAATATAAACTATGTAAGTAAGGAGTAATTATGATTAACAATCACATGCTGCGCATAGGTGCGCTATTTTTATTAACCGTACTGAGTTACGGTTTCTATAACGCCTATCTACCCATAACAGATCCGGTTGAGTCCAACTATGTATTATCTGCTATTACAATGTTAAAACATAACTCATGGATATCACCCATGATATATGACCAAGTCTGGTATGATAAACCGCCCCTCACCTATTGGGCGCTTATGATAAGCTATAAACTATTTGGCATATCTGACTTTACATCGCGCATACCAAATACACTTATTGCTGGTGGCAGTGTTGCGCTTATGTACCATCTTGTGTATCGCATTAAAGAGTCCACGCATATAGCAATTACGAGTGCCATACTTTTGTTTGGTGCCTTACAGTTCTGGTACATTTCTCACGCAGTCATAACAGACGGCTTCCTATTCTTCTTTTCACTAGCCATCTTCGGCTATTCTTATCTAGCTTTCACCAAGAACGATAAACATTCCATGGTGAAAGCCTATGGGGCAGCAGCCTTAGCGGTCGTAACTAAAGGGCCCGTTGGTATTGTTCTTCCTGGATTAATACTATTACTATTCATTGCTGCACGATGTTTCACCCAAAAAGATAAAGATGATTACTCACTTGCTAAGGATATTACATTATTATTTAATCCTTTGGGAATTCTCTTATTTATAGTTCTTGCCAGTCCATGGTACATCGCTATGTACTCGATTCACGGTCAAGAATTCATATCTGGTTTCCTAGGGCTTCACAACATGGAGCGAGCACTTGTATCTGAGCATCCAAAATTCAATGTTTGGTATTATTACCTAATCATTGTCCCTCTTGCTCTATTACCATGGACACCAGCCGTTATTTACCGACTCAAAAACATTACATGGAAAAATAATTTTTATCTTCTCGGCGCCATCTGGTTTGTAGTAATTGTATTATTCTATTCACTAGTGGCCACAAAGTATATAACCTATACGTTACCAGCAATAATCCCATGTCTTATCTGGGGCGCTGAAGCTATCACAACTAGCTGCCATAACAAGAGTACTAGTTTTAAATATATTGTAACGATTCCATTAGGCATATATACAATCTTATTCCTAGTAGCCAGCATCGCAACACCAGAATTAAATCCTATACCATTAATTAGTGCATTCGTATTACTAGTACTATTTGCACTAGTAGTTAAACGGTATAGAAATCGCAACGTACCATTATCTATCTATTTAGCCACACCTTTAACTATTTTATATACGGCAATCACAATAACTGTAACACCTATTTTATCTGATCAATCGGGGCTTCAATTCAAGCCATATATTGAGTCAAGTGCTCAACACACATATATATATGGTACCTACTATACATCGATTGTATATTATACAAAAGATACCCCAACTCAAGTATTTGTACATACTACAGATAATCCTCTATGGACAGCAGGCAAAACATTGATGCCCACAATAACAGTAGATGAGTTTGATACAAGGGTATCTAATGAAAAAGGTGCTACCATCATTGTACCAAATAAATATAGTAAAGAATTTGCTAATTCACCAACCAATAACATAGCAACAGAAGTTGGAAAAACTAAATCGGCTAGCATTTATAAAATTCAATAATTATAGAAAAATCAGCTAATTGGTATTGATAGATAACTACAAATTTTATTTCTATAACAAAAAAGGCGTACCCATGGGTACGCCTTTTATTATGGCTAGAATTATTTCAATTCTACAGTTGCGCCAGCTTCTTCCAATTGAGCTTTCAAAGCTTCAGCTGCTTCAGTAGCTACGCCTTCTTTTACAGGTGCAGGAGCGCCGTCAACGATAGCTTTAGCTTCTTTCAAGCCAAGACCAGTTGCTTCACGAACAACTTTGATTACGTTGATTTTGGATGCGCCAGCATCTTTCAAGATTACGTCGAAGGAATCTTTAGCAGCGCCGCCTTCAGCACCACCAGCAGCTGCTACAGCTACAGGAGCTGCTGCAGTTACGCCAAATTCTTCTTCAATTGCTTTTACAAGATCATTAAGTTCAAGAATAGTTGCTTCTTTCAATTCAGCAACGATGTTTTCAATGTTCAATGCCATTTTAGTTTTCCTCCATAAAATAGTTTATTGTATCAGTCTTAAGCGACCAATGAATACTTCGCAGAAATTATTATTCTGCAGCTTCTGCTGGTTGAGCTTCTGCAACAGCTTTGACAGCGTATGCAACGTTGCGAACAGGAGCTTGCAATACGGAAAGCAACATGGAAAGCATGCCTTCGCGGTTTGGAAGACTTGCAATTGCTTTAACACCAGCAGCATCCATAACTTCGCCTTCAACGATACCAGCTTTAACTGTTACAACTTCTTTCTCAGTAGTTTTGATGAATTGTTCGATTACACGAGCAGGTGCAACAGCATCTTCTTTAGAAGTAGCCAATGCAGTTGGACCTTCTAAATGCTCAGCGAAACCTTCAAGATTCAATTCATTTGCAGCAATGCGAGTCAAAGTATTTTTGATTACTTTGTATTCAACGCCTTCAGCCAACATTTTGCGGCGAAGATCAGTTGCTTGCGCAACAGTCAAACCAGTGTAACCAATCAATACAGCGCCTTTTGCTTCAGAAAGAGTTTCTTTCATTTGAGCAACGATTGCTTTCTTTTGTTCAGTGACAGCCATTAGATTACCTCCTTGTAGATTTTTTGGTGCTCTATGTACTATCTTAGCGTAAAAACGACCCCATCGCACGCGATGAGGTCGAACTAGTCCTAGATTATCTAGTGTCAGCCTCAGCGGGCGGATTTTCATCCATTATACATACCAGCCGTCTACAGCTAAGAGACATATGTGATTATTGCTCTTTTGTAACGTTGCTCAATTTGAACACGTTCAAAGGCACACCAGGGCCCATTGTAGCGGACAAGGTTACAGATTTAATGTATTGACCTTTAGCTGCTACAGGTTTAGCCTTGATAATAGTATCAACGATTGTACGGTAGTTGTCAAGTAATTTTTCTTCATCGAAGGACGCTTTACCGATGGAGCAAGAGACAATACCTGCTTTATCAGTACGGTATTCGATTTTACCAGCTTTGATTTCGTTTACTGCACGAGCAACGTCTGGAGTTACTGTACCAACTTTAGGGTTTGGCATCAAGCCTTTAGGACCCAAAATTTTACCAAGACGGCCAACTTGACCCATCATGTCTGGTGTAGCAACTACAACGTCGAAGTCGCTCCAACCACCTTGGATTTTAGCTACTAACTCTTCAGAACCTACGAAATCTGCACCAGCTTCTTCAGCTGCTTTAATGTTGTCGCCTTTTGCGAATACAAGAACGCGTTTAGTTTTGCCAGTACCATGAGGCAATACTACTGCACCACGAACTTGTTGATCAGCGTATTTAGGGTCGACATTCAAGTTGAAAGCGATTTCAACTGTTTCATCGAAATTTGCAGTTGCAGTTTTCTTAACCAACTCGATTGCTTCTACTGGTTCGTAGAACTTACCAGCTTCAATAAGTTTTACTGCCTCAGCGTATTTCTTACCTACTTTTGCCATTATAATATCCTCCTTATGTGGTCAAACGGGAATTCCCTCCCACCGATTTGCGCCTTATGCGCAAGTCGTACGCTTATTAGTCAACGATTTCAATGCCCATGCTGCGAGCAGTACCTTCTACCATGCGCATACCTTGTTCTACGGTATTAGCATTCAAGTCAGGCATTTTCAATTCAGCAATTTCACGAACTTTATCGCGACCTACTTTTGCTACTTTATCACGGTTAGGTACACCAGAACCTTTTGGAATACCTGCAGCTTTTTTCAACAATACTGCAGCTGGTGGAGTCTTAGTGATGAAGTCGAAGCTACGATCTTCATATACGTTAATAACTACTGGGATAATTAAGCCAGCTTGTTTAGCAGTACGTTCGTTGAATTCTTTTGTGAAAGCAACGATGTTAACACCTGCTTGACCTAGTGCAGGACCAACTGGTGGTGCTGGAGTAGCTTTAGCGGCTTCAATTTGTAGTTTTACTTGTTTAACTAATTTCTTAGCCATGGGTAATTAAACCTCCTATGCTTATACTGTGGTGGTAACGGATATACATCCTCCCACTGGCAACCAAAATCGATTGCTCTTTTTTAGAGTTATAATATATATATTAAAGAGCTTTCTCAATTTGAGAGAACTCTACCTCTACCTCGGTATCTCGGTTGAACATTTCCACATTAAGTTTCAATGTTCCTTTTTCAGGGTTAAGTTCGGTAATAACACCTAGTTTATCTTCAAAGGCCCCGGACGTAATGCGTACCGTTTCACCAACTTCTACATCGATGTTGATGCTTGGTTTCTTATCCAAGCCCTGAGACTTAAGTATATGTTCTACTTCGGAATCAGAAAGTGGAACTGGTTTTGTGGCAGAGCCAACGAAGCCTGTTACACCTGGTGTGTTGCGTACAACATACCAAGAACGGTCGTTAACTTCCATTTCAACCAATACGTACCCAGGAAATATCTTACGTTTTACTACTTTTTTAACCCCATCTTTTTCGTCAATTTCGTCTTCAAGAGGTACCAAAATTCGGCTAATCACATCTTGTAGACCCATAGACTGAACTTTAAGTTCAAGAGTGGTTTTAACTTTATTTTCGTAGCCTGAATAGGTATGAATTACATACCACTTCTTATCTGCTTCCATGAAATGGCCCCCTTATCCAACAAAGTGCAACAACGTATTAAAAAGTTGGGCAAAGACTGCATCAAGTACATAAATAATAAAGGCGATGAAAATCGTCACTAAAAATACTACTATTGTGTAATTGATGAGTTCTTTTTTTGTTGGCCAGACTACTTTTTTTAGTTCAGCTTTCACACCGCGGAAGAATTTTCCAAATCCACCACGCTGCTGCACTGCTGAGTTAGACTTTGCCATTGTTTCACATCCTCAAATCAACAGGTAATGAATGATAAGAATTATTTTGTTTCACGGTGTAATGTATGTTTACCGCAGAATTTGCAATATTTCATCATTTCAATACGATCAGGATTGTTCTTTTTATTCTTGTTCGTTTGATAGTTACGTTGTTTGCAATCTGTGCAAGCTAAAGTAATGGCATTACGCATCCGGATACACCTCGCTTTTTATTTACTAATCTGTCTCTTGTACTCGAAAACGCTCGACTACATACTAAAGAAATATATCATACGTAGCAAGCGATGTCAAGAATTTTGAGCAACTCAAAAAAGCCAGGCACATGTACCTGACAGGGATAGTATAACAAAAAATGGCGTTCCTTGTCTAGAAAGGAACGCCATTAATATGGTAATAAATTATCACATATTTTTCATACAATTTATGCCGTTAATGCATAGAATTATAATATGCCTGTCAATTAGGATTTCTTCGGAAATAGAACTTTCACAATTTGCCAGAAGAATGCTACGGCACCAATGATTAGTATTGTATCACCAATCATACGAAGCCAACGCAAGGTTTGTAACAATGGTTGTTGCATGAATTCTTCGCTACGTGCAAACCACAAACCATGTGTGATACTTGCCCACGCTTGGATAAGACCTATCGGCAATAAGCTGATGAGCACCATTAAGGCAAGGCCTATATTGAGAGCCCAGAACCCGAATTTCATCAATTTATCGTTGAATTCTACTTCAGGTCGAATGTAACGAGCAATAAGGAATACAAAGCCTAAGCTTAAGAAACCATATACGCCAAACAATGCGGTATGTGCATGTACTGCAGTTGTATTAAGACCTTGAATGTAGAACAAGGATACTGGCATATTGATCAAGAAGCCGAAGACCCCTGCACCAACAAGATTCCAGAAGGATACCGCAATGAAGCAGTATACAGGCCATTTCAAACGATGCATCCAAGGTGCGCTGTGAAGACGTGTATAGTTTTCAAAGGCTTCATAACCTAATAGTACAAGTGGTACTACTTCCAATGCGGAGAAGGATGCGCCTGTTGCCACAATAGTAGATGTAACACCTGTAAAGTATAGATGATGGAATGTACCAGGAATACCACCGATAAGATAAATAGCACCAGAGGAAATGGCTGCCACTGTACCGGCACGATATGATACAAGCCCTAGTGTAACAAAGATAAATGCCATCAATGTAGTAGAGAATACTTCGAAGAAGCCTTCTACCCAAAGATGAATTACCCACCAACGCCAGTACTCCATAATTGCCAAATGGCTATGTTCACCATAGAACAAACCTGGGCCATAGAAGATACCTACCATGATAACAGAGAAGATAAAGGCAGCAATAAGATTTTTATCCCCCTTCTGTTTGAAAGCGCCAATAATGCTGCGTATCATGAGTACAAGCCAGAATAGAATACCAATGTATTCAATCCATTGCCAGATACGACCAAGCTCAATATATTCGTAACCTTGGTGTCCGAGAAGGAAATTCCAGGCTGCTGGAATTTGATGCGCTACACCTAAGTATGTGCCACCGAAGGAACCAACTACGAGGACTACAAGCGCCCAGAATAAAATATCTACACCTAGCTTTTGATATTTAGGATCCTTACCACCATTAATAATTGGTGCCAAGAATAAACCAGCACTTAAGAATGCCATAGCAATCCAGAACAAGGACGCCTGAATATGCCATGTACGGGCAATAGAATATGGGAAATATTGAGCTAAAGGAATACCATAGAACGCTTGACCTTCTACAGTATAGTGAGCAATGATACCACCCATCCCCAATTGGAATAAGAACAATGCTAGGATTGTAAATAAATATTTTCCTAATGAACGTTGAGATGGAGTTAAGGTAATCTTGCTAATTGGATCTTCTGCTGGTGGAACCAATGCATGTTCGTCGTCTTTCTTACCAAAGGACCACAACCATACAACTACACCTATGCCACATAATAAAATGATGACACTCACAACAGACCAGGCAACACTTTCAGGTGTTGGATTATGATCCAATAACGGTTCATGTGGCCAGTTATTAGTGTATGTCGCATCTGTACCAGGACGTTGGGTAGATGCCATCCACGTAGTCCAGAAGAAGAAACGAGCCATATCAATACGGTCTTGTAACTCAGGCAATGTATTGTCCTTCATTGCAAAATGATCACGAGTCAATGTCAACTCTGGATTATCACCATAAAGTTCAACAAAATAACGACCTGTAATATTCATCGCCGTAATGCGCTCTGGAGATAAAACCACGGTTCCATCATCGCGAACTGCACTACCTAGATATTCTTCTTTTACCACTTCTTTAACTGCTGCTTGTTGTGCAGGTCCCAATTGATTATAAAGAACACCAAAGGCCTCTTGCGACTTAATATCCAACATTATAGATACTTCTTTATGCAACCAATCTGCTGTCCAATCAGGTGCTTGATAAGCGCCATGACCTAAAACCGTCCCCACAGATTGACCACCTGTAGATTGCCATGCCGATTGACCATGTAAAATATCTTCCTTAGTGAACAAGACTTGTCCATCTTGAGATACATATGCAGTCGGCACCGGCGGTGCTTGATGATACACATCAGTACCTAGATAACCAAGGATTGAAAAACCAATGATAAGTACGGCTACTACAGCTATCCAATACTTTTTGTATTCACCCATCACTTTACCTCCTTTTCTAAAAAACACAAAAGGAGGGCTTTTGCCCTCCTTAAGATTATAATAGCACCAGTCAAAGATAGTTTCTGTATCTTTGGTTACAAATGTAATAAACAATATATAAATTAACATAAAAATAGGACCCCATTGGGGTCCTATTTTTTATAAAAGGCTACTAATTAACCTTCGATTTCAGTTACAACGCCAGCGCCTACTGTATGGCCACCTTCGCGGATCGCGAAACGAAGACCTTCTTCGATAGCGATTGGAGTAATCAATTCGATATCCATTGTTACGTTATCGCCAGGCATACACATTTCTACACCTTCAGGAAGGTTTACAACACCTGTTACGTCTGTTGTACGGAAGTAGAATTGTGGACGGTAGTTGGAGAAGAATGGAGTATGACGGCCACCTTCTTCTTTAGTCAATACGTAAACTTCTGCTTTGAATTTTGTATGTGGGTTGATGGAACCTGGTTTAGCCAATACTTGACCACGTTCGATGTCTTTACGGTCAACACCACGAAGCAACGCACCTACGTTGTCACCTGCTACTGCAGAGTCCAAAGTTTTGCGGAACATTTCAAGACCAGTTACTACGTATTGTTCAGCTTTTTCTTTCAAGCCTACAACTTCTACTGTGTCGCCTACGTTTACTTGACCACGTTCAACACGGCCAGTTGCTACTGTACCACGACCAGTGATTGTGAATACGTCTTCCACAGGCATCAAGAAAGGTTTGTCAGTATCACGAACTGGTGTTGGGATGTAGGAGTCTACAGCGTCCATCAATTCGTCGATTTTAGCTACATATTGAGCGTCGCCTTCCAAAGCTTTCAAAGCGGAACCTACAACGATAGGTACTTCGTCGCCAGGGAATTCGTAGGAGGAAAGAAGTTCACGAACTTCCATTTCTACCAATTCGATCAATTCTTCGTCGTCAACCATGTCAGCTTTGTTCAAGAATACTACGATTGCAGGAACACCAACTTGGCGAGCCAACAAGATGTGTTCGCGAGTTTGAGGCATAGGGCCGTCAGCAGCGGAACATACCAAGATAGCGCCGTCCATTTGAGCTGCACCAGTGATCATGTTTTTAACATAGTCAGCATGGCCTGGGCAGTCAACGTGTGCATAGTGACGGTTAGCAGTTTCATACTCAACGTGTGCAGTGTTGATTGTGATACCACGTTCACGTTCTTCTGGAGCTTTATCGATGTTGCTGTAATCTTGGAATTCAGCTTGGCCTTTTTCAGCCAATACTTTAGTGATTGCAGCTGTCAAAGTAGTTTTACCATGGTCAACGTGACCGATTGTACCGATATTAACATGCGGTTTCGTACGTTCAAATTTTTCTTTTGCCATTAGGAATGTATCCTCCTTCACAAAAAACAAATTACATTCTAGTATTAATATAATATATTAACCCTAATTTATCAATGGAATATAAGATTCCCCTACACATTATTATACCATATATACAAAAGCTTCTAGAAATACAATTACGATAGGTAAACAAAAAAAGCTGATAAATGTAATTTCTACACTTATCAGCTTCAATTATTATTTTATGGAGAAAATAAAAAATCCTCACCAATGTGAGGTTTAATGGTGGCGGCACACGGATTTGAACCGCGGACACACCGGGTATGAACCGATTGCTCTAGCCAACTGAGCTATGCCGCCATGTATGGAGCTAGTGACCGGGATTGAACCGGTGACCTTATCCTTACCAAGGATACGCTCTGCCGACTGAGCTACACCAGCACAATGAACGATCATTTCACTGTGAATTTTTGTGGTTGCGGGGACAGGACTTGAACCTGCGACCTTCGGGTTATGAGCCCGACGAGCTACCAACTGCTCCACCCCGCTATAAATGGTGGAGGGAGAAGGATTCGAACCTTCGAAGTCGAAGACGGCAGATTTACAGTCTGCTCCCTTTGGCCGCTCGGGAATCCCTCCAAAAATAAAATGGAGCTGGCGATAGGAATTGAACCCACAACCTGCTGATTACAAGTCAGCTGCTCTACCAATTGAGCTACGCCAGCATCATTACGACAAGATGTATTTTATCATCCGCCTCACTAAGTGTCAAGAACTTTTTTAAAAACTTTTTTGAAGTTTTTATTGTTCACTGCGGTATCCCTTAGTGCTTAATCATAATAACATGAAACGATACCCTATGCAAGTATTTTTTCTAAACTTTTTAAACTTCATTTTTTCCTCATCGGCAATCATAGATAAAGGTAGATAATCGCTAGTATAGCAACAATAATTCTATAATATCCAAAGGAGGATAATGAAGAGCGATTTAAATACCATAAAAATACTTTTACAGTAATATACCCTACTATATACGATACTAATGTGCCAATGGCAAACATAATAATATCCTTTAGATTTAGTAAATGAATTACCCGTAACAAATCATATACACAAACAATGATCATAACAGGTACAGCCATGATAAAAGAAAAATCAGCAGCAGCTCTACGAGTGCATCCAATCAACATGCCTCCCGCAATGGTCGCACAAGGCCTACTATGACAGGGATAGGCCCAAATAGATCCCCTTTAATAATATATTGTAAAAGATAGCCCGCTGTTAATACAGGTAGCACACCTGCCCCAATATGTAATAGAGATACGCCACGAGTTTTAATCCAATTCTTCCGTTTTAAAAAGCTATTAAAGGTCCGTCTATAATGTGTATATATAGCAAGAATGGCGCCAATTTGAATAAACACTTCAAATACATCGGCATGGGCACCTTCAAAATTAAGTATATGCCCGATAATAATCATATGCCCTGAACTAGATACAGGAATACATTCTGTTATACCTTCTATAACACCTAAAATGAGGGCAATTACATATTGTTCCATGATATCACCTACCTATATATGTGGTCATAACGCATGGCAATATATAATGCCCTCATCAATCAATATAGCTTTAATTAATCAATAACCATAACACGTTCAGGTTTAGTAACTGTTACAACCGCATGTTTTGGATCATTATTGTGTTCTAAGTATAATTGATCACCTTCGAGATGACCACGCCAACCTACAACAATCGGATATGTTTTACTAATAGTCTTTAATAGTTCAAGAGGATTTAAATTTAAAATCGGTGCAAACAACACATTAATACCATCAATGAGCACCACTTCTGTATCACTACGACTTAATGCACGGCGAATTACTTCTTCTGCCAGTTGTGGTCTTTCATCACGAGGTACCAACAAAAATTCTTCTTCAATAAGTTGTTTCGCTTCTAAGTACTTCCAACCTTTTTGCTCAGACAATTCACGAATTAGCAAACTTTTACCAGAACCAGGACCACCAACGATAAACAATATGCGTTCATCATCACCTTGAATTTGTTCCCAACGTTCTCTTACATCTTGAACAGTAACCATATCCCTTGCCTCCTCGCTGTGACCAATCCTACTTAACTGGACGGTCAGATAACATAACGGATTTGATATATTGGTTTTTATCATCTAGGGCAAACTGCAAATATGAGTCGCTTGCCGCTGGATTTTTATATTCATATACAGTAGATGTGCCCGCATTTGTTGTAGATTCAACAATACGAGTAGGCATACCATATACAAAGAGCAATAAGTATTTAGTATCCCCCATCGCAATACCGCGACGAGTAGGTGTGTAAATATTTAATAGAACACGATTGATGAGATTTTTTTTATCAACACTTACACCATATTCGTTATATCCAATAAAGGTGGAACCAAACAACATGCCTTGATGTTTCCAGTCGTTATTTGGATCATTAACAAAATGATCATTTAATTTATAGCCACGCAATACAAAATCATCAGCAGTCAACTTACCAGCTTCGAAATCATATACTGGAGCTTTAGGTAATCCAAATCTTGGCCATACTTGACCACTAATCATATCAACAGCTTCTACATTGCTTTGTTTGATGGTGAAAGCAATATATTCTTTCTGTTGTCCTAACATAGATTGTTGTTGGCTATTATTATTTGTATTCTCTATCGAGCGGTTAAATTCCTTTTTTCGAGGCAATGAATTTTCGGAATGACCTTCATAAAGGAAAATATAACTTTCATTTTTCAAGTCACGCCACATCGCATTAGGACTGCCATAAGCAAATACTAATTCCATGCGCGTACTACCCACACCTATATCGCGTACAGTACGGGCGCCTTTTTTCGTACTATGAATATTAGTAATAGTATTTGGCTCAAAGAAATAGGTAGCCCCTTGACCGCGCAATTGATTATTTATCAATCGTTCTTGAGCAGGCCCCGTATATACGGTTACCTCCAAGTCTTTCATATAGTACGTCGTAAAGTTATCACGCACTACCGTTTTTTCTACATCTTTAGGTGCTACAAACTGATCACCTAAGCGGTACCCATCAATGGCATAATCATCTTCAGACCCTATGGTTGGTAAATTATTAGCCGTATAGGACTTGCCGATATCCGCCAAATTATTTTGCGTTACACTAGGCAAGGATCCTTCATTTTCGCTAGCTGCTTGCCAAAACTGTATGGAATCACCAAACTCGGTAACTGCCATTTGTTCGGCCAACCAACCTGTTTTGGTGTTTTCCTTCTTTATTTTTGTATCAATTTTAACGGCTTTAATCGGTGCATTATCTATATACGCAACAGAATTAGCCGCATCAGGTTCCGTCGTTTCTACAGGTGCAGCAGTAGCTGCCGCATCATTTGTATCCTCTGTAGCTTCTACAGCCGTTGGTTTCACTGTGGAAATAGCCGGCTCTGCCGCATATCCTACCGATGTAGCAGATAGGCCTACTAAAAGTGCCGCTACGATACGGCTCTTAATAGAATGATTCATCGATTACTCTCCAATTGCGCACGCAACCATGTCAACCATGGCTCTAACCCATTATGGGCCGTGCAACTTACTTCAAAAATCTCTCCTGTTGGATTCAAATTACGTATATCTTGTATGGCCTTATCTTTTTTGAAAGGTACATAAGGCAATAAATCTATCTTATTAATGAGGATAGCCTTTGACTCTTTAAAGATTAATGGGTATTTAAGAGGCTTATCCTCACCTTCAGTAACAGATAATACAGTTACCTTCATGCTTTCACCAATCTCAAATTCTGCAGGGCATACAAGGTTACCTACATTCTCGATAATGATCATATCCAGTTCATCAAGATTTAAATCACCTAGTGCATCTTGAATCATTTGTGCATCAAGATGGCAACCTCCCACTGTATTGATTTGAATAACAGGAACGCCTAATTCATGAATCCGTTCCGCATCCTTAGCAGTAAATAAATCACCTTCAATAACAGCAAAGCGGTAATCTTTTTTCAAATCATGTAAAGTTGCCTCTAACAGAGATGTTTTACCAGCCCCTGGAGAACCTAATAGATTGAATACAAAAATATTTTTTTCCTTAAACAACTGTTGTAAGGACTCTGCAATGGCATCATTTTTTGCCAATACATTAGTTTTAACTTGAACTTGCATATCCTAACCTTTCTATCAATCGATATCCATAGAGGTCACTTGTAGTTCGCGGCCACCAATGGTTTGTACAAAATGACTGTCACAATAGGGACAGATAAACTTATAATTTTCTACAGGAAATGTTTTATCACAATCCAAGCACTTTCCTTCAATAGGAATCGTGTTAATTTCTATACGAGAACCTTCTGCGGCAGTCCCCTTTGTAACGGCTTCCCAGCAAAATAGGAGAGAATCTGGCTCTACTCCACTCATAAGGCCCAAATCGAGTTGTACGGAATGGATCACAGATGCATCGTGTTGGCGTAACGTATCGAGGGCTACATCAAGTATTCCTTCTGCTATAGACATCTCATGCATGGTATGCCTCATATACAGCTTCAAGCATCATAGTAGTCGTTACAGATCCTACACCACCAGGCACTGGAGTAATTGCTGACGCAATATCTTTTACCGCTTCATAATCAACATCGCCTACCGTCTTACCTTCTAGTTCATTAATGCCTACATCGATAACAACAGCACCTGGCTTAATCATATCTGCTGTAATCATATGAGCACGACCCGCTGCAGCAATAACGATATCGCCTCGTTTTACTTGCTCTGCCAAATCAGGAGTTCTAGAATGGCACATTGTAACAGTACCATGTGCACCAAGGGTCATAAGAGCTACTGGTTTGCCAATAACTTGGCTACGACCGATTACTACCACATGTTTCCCCTCTACCGGAATATCGTAGTGATTTAAAATTGCCATACACGCCTTAGCAGTACAAGGGGCAAAACCACCTTTGCCTGCAGTTACAAGGCCAATATTATACGTAGTTAAACCATCGATATCTTTTTTAGGATCTAGCATATCGATAAGAGCCTCTGTATCAATGTGTTTAGGCATCGGCATTAACGGTAAAATTCCATGAACAGCCGCATCATTATTTAATTCTTGCAATGCTGCCACCACTTCATCCTGTGTAGCCGTTTCAGGTAATTGTTTTAATACAAAGCCATAGCCAAAATTCTTTGCTGTCTTTTCCATAAATGTAGCATACATATGAGCACCGTGGTCTTCACCAACGAGTAATACTGCCATAGTAATTACAGAGTCGCCTACTGCTGCAACTTTTTCTTGTAAAATCGCCTTGTGAGCGTCTGCTACTGCTTTACCGCGTAATTCGATCATAAGTATCTCCATTCATTCAAACTATTTATAAAATAAGGTGCCTCCTGAGAGGCACCTAAGTCTCTTATTCTATTATATAACGAACTGTCTATAATTTCTAATTATGACCGAATTCGTTTTATCTGCGGAAATGGACAGTAATTGCTGTACCAGCCTGAACAGTTGTACCGCTACTTTCATCTTGAGATGTAGCCGTACCAGTTCCATCCGGTTTAAAGGCAAGTCCCGCCTTATGTAACCAATCACGTACTTCACCATAAGTAAAACCAGTAAAGTTAGGCAATGTAACAGAACCATCACTTCCCGGTTTTGGTTCAGGTAATGTATTAGCAGCTTTAACAGCTACTGGTGTACTTTCTTTAACATACGGACTCATTTGGTAATACCGTACAAGCTGAGATACGATGTCCTTAAATACAGGGGCTGCAATTTGGCTACCATAAAAAGAACCCTTTTGTGGGTCATCAATAACGACAAGAACTACAAATTTTGGATCCTCTACAGGGCCAAAACCAATAAAGGACGCAATGTATTGTCCGTCGAGATAACCGCCATGTTTGGTATCTAGTTTTTGCGCCGTACCAGTTTTACCGCCGAAGTGATAACCTTCTACCATCGCTTTTGTACCGCCACCTTCGGATACTTCTTTTTCTAGAATATCTACAATGGTTTTAGCGGTTTCCGCCGGAACTGGTTGTCCCACAACAGATGTTTCAGTCGTACTTGTTACATCGCCTTGAGAGTTACTATAAGACTTGATGATATGTGGTTTCATCATAGCCCCACCATTAGAAAGTGCACCAAAGGCGCGAACCATTTGTAATGGTGTAACCGCAATACCTTGACCGATGGACATAGTCGCAACGTCTAGCTTACTCATATCCTCTGGATTATACAAAATACCTGCTCCTTCACCAGGCAATTCAATACCTGTTTCAGAGCCAAAGCCATAATCACGTACATATTTCGAGAGAATATCTGCACCTGTTAATGTACCAATTTCAGCCATACCAGTATTAATAGAGTACTTCAAAATATCTAGCAAACGAACAGGACCATATCCCTCACCATTCCAGTTTCTAATGATATGTCCATTGGCAGCGAAGGCCCCTTTATCGTTATACACAGTGTCTAACTTCCATTTGCCTGCTGCAAGAGCTGCAGATGCAATAATAGGTTTGAATGTAGAGCCTGGTTCATATAAATTGGTAACCGCAATATTTTTGAAAGCCTCTTCACCACTTTGGTTGTAGTTATTAGGATCATAACTTGGACGATTGGCCATCGCTAATATTTCACCGTTCTTTGGATCCATAACGATAACGCTGGCATGCTTAGCTCCTGTATCAACCATCGCCTTATCAAGAGCGCGTTCTGCAATAAATTGAATTGTTGCATCGATGGTTAAGGTTACGCTTTTACCCTTATCTGGTAAAAATTTAGATAATACGGAACCAAAGATGGCATTCCCTTTATTATCAGTAGCTACAATTTCTTGTTGCACGCCACCTTTTAGCTCGTCATCAAGAACCATTTCTAGCCCATCAAGACCTTTATCATCAGTGCCGACAAAGCCTAATACTTGTGCCGCTAAGACACCATTTGGATAATAGCGCTTAGATTCTTCAACGAAATTGAGGCCTGCAATATTATTATCCTTAATAACTTGTTGTACCGCTTTTGATTTATCTGCATCCATCATACGATTCAACCAGACAAAGGCGGTATCCTCTTGCAAAGCTTTCACAATATTCTCTTTTGACATCGTTACGTACGGTGAGATGAGATCCGCAATCTCTTGAGGAGACTGTTTAATCATCTTCGGATCCGCATATAAAGATTTTGTAACTACACTCATCGCCAAAGGCTTGCCATTACGGTCATAGATTGTACCGCGCGGCGATTGTAATTTTCTATCTACTTGAACTTGTAATAAGTTTTTCTTCTCTAGGTCAAAGGTATCAAAGACCTGTAACTGTGCTAAACGCCCGATAAGGACGAAGGCAACGGTCATGAGTATGGCAAGGCACCATGTAGTGCGACTCCAATCACTCATGCGTAGTAACGCTTTATTTAATAACTTCATCATTTCTCCACTGGACGGCGTAACTTATGGTCTAATGCATCATATAGTGCATCTGGTTCATTAGGAATCACTCCATTTTGCACCTGACCTAATAAATACTGCAATCCTTCCCCCACTTTTTTCCCTGCAAGCTGAATAACTCGTTCATCATAGTTTAAGTCCTTTGTATGGATAGGCATCTCTAAACTAAGGTCCGCCATACATTCCCCAAAGGCTAATGTACCATCAGTCGATGCATAGGGCTTCCCACAGCCTAATACATCGGCAGCACAAACCTTAGCTAATTGCTCCCATGCGGTCCGCATAATTTGACTATCCCGGAACTCACCACTGCGAGCCTCTTTACGGATCCACTTTTTCTCATTAGCTTCTCCATTTTGTACAAAATAGTGAAAGCGCATGTGATTTTTCACAATCCAAGCTACGCGGCGCACAAAGGCTTTCGGATACCCTAAACGAGTAAGCAAGGTCTCTGTCATCTCAGAGCCTAATGTATCATGGCCACGATCGGTCAATCGGCCGTTAATAACAGCTCGCACCGTAGGCATCCCCTTCGCCACATCGTGTAATAGAGCACCCCAACGCAATGTTAAGTCTGGTTCTGTATGAGAGACAACGGCTAATGTATGATACCAACCATCAAATTCATGAAAGTCTTTTTCTTGTGGTAAATTCACAAGATGATATAGCTCCGGTAAAATGGGAACTTCACGAGCCATCCCATTTTCTACGACGCGGCAAGAGCACTCGGCCAATCGCGATTGTACCAATACATCAAGGCCTTTAGCTACAGCGGGCGCTAGCATCAATCGGTCCAATTCACTACGAACTCGTTCGAGAGATAATCCAGATACACGATGAAATGCCTTTGGCATAGCCTCCAATAATTCTTTACTAGGTAAAAAATCCAGTTTTGCTACAAAGCGACAAGCTCTAAATAATCGCAATGCATCCTCTTCAAAACGTTTCTGCGGATCGCCAATAGTGCGCAACGTTTTATGCTTAATGTCTCGGCGTCCCCCTACTAAGTCTATGACCTCACCATAGCGGTTCATAGCCATGCCATTAACCGTGAAGTCACGGCGCAGTACATCTTCCTCTAAGGTATCGGCATAGGCTATTTCTTCCGGCCGATGACTATCTGCTCCATATCGCTCTGTTCGATACGTAGCGATTTCATACTGCTTACCTTCTAATGTTGCCACCACAACACCAAAGGATTTACCCACAAGGTCTGTGGTTTGAATATCATGACTGCGGAGAACTTCAATGACCGTATCAGGACGTGCAGACGTCACAATATCAAAGTCATGAGGCTTTTGATGCATCAAAATATCGCGCACTGCTCCGCCAATGATATAGGCTTCATAACCGGCTTCTTCTAATACAGTCAATATTCGATTGGCTTGTTCCATCATGCACGCTCCTTTCTGAACTAGTCTAACCTTTATTTTACTACAAATGAAAGCATGAAAAAAGTGCAATCCTATAAGGATTGCACTCGTTCTGCAATAGCTGTACCCGTCGGTGTTACCGCAAGGCCGCCATCACTTGTTTCACGCAATGCTGCTGGCATAGCGCGCCCGATATTATTCATTGCTTCAATAACTTCATCTGGTGGAATTTGACTTTCAATATTCATCAAAGCCAATTCAGATGCAGTAATGGCATGAACTGCATAGAAACCATTACGTTTAACGCACGGTACCTCTACAAGCCCTGCTACTGGATCACAGGCAAGGCCCAATAAGTTTTTCATACACAATGCGATAGCATGTCCTACTTGACGAGGCGTACCACCCATCATTTCTACGATGGCACCGGCAGCCATACAAGCGGCCGTACCAATTTCTGCTTGGCAACCGCCAACGGCACCGGCCACACAAGCGCGATTCGCTACGACATTGCCAATGCCAGAGGCAGCCAAGAAGCCCTTTACCATAGTTGCTCTATCTAGCTTGTAATGGTCCGCTACTGCTTTCACCGCACCAGGCATAACACCACAAGATCCAGCCGTAGGGCACGCAACAATGCGGAACATCTTTGCATTTGCTTCATTAACAGCAATAGCATAGGTCATAGCCTTGTACGCAATATCACTCATAAATCTTGGTGCTTGGCCATTAAGCTGTGCCGCCTGACCACCGGACATACCAGATGCCGTTTTATCAGTATATGCAATACCATCTTGGATAGACATTTCAAAAATATCTAAGCGATGCTCAATTTCTCGAATAACCGCTTCTTCATTGCGGTCATAATTCTCTAATTCATAACGCAGTACTACATCGCCGAAGGAAATATGATTCTCCTCAGCTAAGCGAATAATATCTGCAATTGTATCATATGCATAACTCATCATTCGCCCTCCTATAACGCTTCAAAGGTCATCACATCTTGAATGCCTGGACACTCGCGCATAAACTGAACGGTAATAGGATTTACTACTGTATCTGTAGTAATGACCATCACTGCATCCTTGTGCTTACCCTTCCGAAACACGCGCATGGTAGCGATATTAATATCGGACTCACTCAATGCTTGGCTCACCAAAGAGATGGCACCAGGTCTATCTTCATGGAATACAACAAGAGTAAACTCATCGCCAGTAATAGACATATCATTGCCATCTACTTCGGTAATCATAATTTGACCGCCCCCAAGAGATCGACCAATCACAGTCATATGACGATTATGTTCATCGTACATATCAAAACGAACCACATTAGGATGACCTACATCAAGAGGAGACTCGATAAAGTTATACTCCATGCCCTCTTTTTCAGCTAATTTATGAGCAATGCGAATATTCGTATCATCCTCTTTAAAACCTAATAAGCCCCCAATCAAGGCACGGTCTGTACCATGGCCTTTATAGGTCTTAGCAAAAGAGCCATATAAGGTTAAATCTACCTTTTTAGGTGTGGAACGAAAAATGCATCGCGCCATCTTACCTAGCCGCGCAGCACCAGCTGTATGCGAACTAGACGGGCCAATCATAACAGGCCCTATAATATCAAAAATACTATTCATACACGCCTCTATATACACATAAACAATGTGAAAATCTTACTTTACCTATAGTATAACAATCGATATTGATAGATGTCTATATGCACATTAGAGACATAATTGTCTTTTGGAAAAAGACTATATATGTGGCGCAACACATTCCCTTACCCTCACTATTCTTGTGAAAGCTATTTTATGAGTTTGTATATTGATGAGACTTATGTTCCACAAACGTTTTACTAATGGGCACCACCTATTGAGAACAGAAACGCGTCTATCTCCCAGCACATACTATTTTGGGAAAATCTATCAAAGAAGTAGTATATTGATGGGACGCCTTCTTATCTACAGTTATAAAAAGGAAGGACTATACTTATGCAGCGACATCAGGTCACGAGGAGCAAAGAAGTATAGTCCTTCCTTTTTAACTAAGTTGTAGATACGAAACAGGGCCCCATCAATATACAGCCACTAAGATATAGCTTTCAAAAAAATAGTAAAAAACGCACCTTAGGCGAACCTAAGGTGCGTTATTTATAACAACAGTCCTAAATCATAAAAGAGAGGGGAAGTAGGACTGTAGTTAATAAGTTAATGGATCCTATTAGCCCAAGATAGCTTTCATGTCAGCTTCTGGAGTTGTAATTGGATGCAAGTTGAATTTTTCTACCAAAATGTTCAATACATTGCTGGAGAAGAATTTAGGCAAGGAAGGTCCGATGTAGATGTTGCGGATACCCAATGCCAACAATGTTAACAAGATACATACCGCTTTTTGTTCGTACCAGGACAATACCAATGTTAATGGCAAGTCGTTTACGTCACATTCAAAAGCACCAGCCAAAGCTACTGCTACTTGAATAGCGGAGTAAGCATCGTTACATTGACCCATATCAAGGATACGAGGGATGCCACCGATTTCGCCGATGTTAAGGTCGTTGAAACGGAATTTACCACAAGCCAATGTCAATACTACTGTATCATCTGGAGTTTGTTTTACGAATTCTGTGTAGTAGTTACGGCCTACTTTAGCACCGTCACAACCACCTACTAAGAAGAAGTGTTTGATTGCGCCAGCTTTTACAGCGTCGATTACTTTATCAGCAATGCTCAATACTGTACCATGACCAAAACCAGTAGTTACTTCGTGACCACCGTTGATACCAGTGAATTCTTGAGCTTCTTTGTAGCCGCCCAATTCGATTGCACGGTTGATAACTGCGGAGAAGTCTTTAGTACCGTCTTCTTTTTCTTCGATGTGTGCACAACCGTCGAAACCTACCATATCTGTAGTGAAGATATTTTCTCTGTAGTTTTCTTTTGGTGGCATAATGCAGTTTGTAGTGAACAAGAATGCGCCAGGAACGTCAACGAATTCTTTTTGTTGGTTTTGCCATGCAGTACCGAAGTTACCTTTTAATTGAGGATGTTTTTTCAATTCAGGGTAAGCGTGGCAAGGCAACATTTCACCATGAGTATAGATGTTTACACCTTTACCATCAGTTTGGATCAACAATTGTTTCAAGTCGTGAAGGTCATGACCAGTTACAACGATGAAAGGACCTGGTTCTACAGTCAAAGGTACTGTAGTTGGTACTGGTGTACCGTAAGATTCTGTATTAGCTTTATCAAGAACAGCCATACATTTCAAGTTGATTTCGCCGAATTCCATCAAAAGACCAAGCCATTCTTCAGCGCTGTGATCTTTCGCCATTTCTACTAAACCTTTAACGAACCAAGCGTCAACGTCAGCATCATGGAAACCAAGGCGAGCAGCATGCCATGCGTATGCAGCCATACCACGCATACCTAACAACAATGTGGAACGAAGAGATACGATATCTTCTTCACCTTTCCACAATTGTTCCCAATCGAAGTTTTGTTGAGTGCTGTCCACTTGTGCATGGTAAGCGTTTACTTCGTCGATGAACGCTTGAACGCGATCTTCAGAGAAGTTAACGTTTGTTACACACATGAACAAACCACGCATTAAATAATCGATACCTTCTTTAGTGTGGCCTTTTACGTCTAAAGCGCGAGCCAAGCCAACTAAAGCAGCAGTTAATTCGTCTTGTAAGTTAGCAACTGGTGCAGTTTTACCACATACACCTTGTACAGTACAGCCGCCTGGTGCAGCAGATTGTTCGCATTGATAACAGAACATGCTCATTTAAAAATCCTCCTTTGCGAGACTTCCTCGCATTCAAGCTAGATAATATAAAACCTATACATTACACTGATGAATTATCAGGTGTCTGATTGATTACATTTGAAAGTATAACGTAAAGGTGATACAATTTCTGTAGCTTGAGCAACAAATAAAAAACTTTTTCAAAATTTTTACCTAGCTCCCCTTGTGGAACAGGTAGGTCATTTGACCTTATACTATTATTATACAATAATCATTTAAATTTACTATAGACTTCGTCACATCGGAGGTGCTCATGAAGCAAATACTTTCAAATGATATTATCAACCAATATCTACCTACCCTAATTAAATGTCCTTTATTTAATAAGCTGGGCGAACCTGAACTACGCAGCTATTTACATAATGCGAAGGTTATTGTGCATAGCTATAAGAAAAATGATTTTATTGCCCTCTCTGGGGATCCTATGGAAGGCATTGGGGTTATTCTTGAAGGCAGTGCCTTGCTCACACGTGAAAATGTAATGGGCCAACGGGTCATCATGGCAAACCTTGAACAATCCGATATTTTTGGTGAAGCATTGCTATTTAGTAAACAACCACTATGGCCTGCTACTATTAAGGCTACAAAGGTAACCAAGATTATGTTCATCCCTCTCGAAACATTTATCGATACATTGCCAGATTGCCAACAATGCCAAACTAAAATCTTATCTAACCTATTAGAGGATTTATCTGAAAAGGCCATCCTTTTAACAAGAAAGGTTCATTACCTAACACTTAAAGGGATGCGCGAAAAGATTTTTGCATACTTAACAGATATTTATAAACGCCAACAATCTACAACAATTCATCTACCGCATAACCGCGAGCAAATGGCAGAGGTGCTAAACGTATCACGCACAGCACTTAGTCGTGAGCTCGGTCGACTTCGCGATGAAGGTATTATCGATATTACAGGTCGTACTGTAACGTTAAAAGATATTGAAGGAATTGAAGAATTTGGTTTTAATAGTTTCTAACATGTAACCAAATCGTCATTTCTAATAAATAATACAATTATTCGTTCTAACATATAATCAAACGAAAAAGGTCTCCCTAGATCATCTAGGGAGACCTTTTATAGTTTAATTATTTTCTTTGGTTATTAGAACCAATGAGATAAATCGAATTCTTCACCAATAGTTGCTTTCACATGAGCTCGGCCTAAGTAAAGACCTAGTAAGGTTAAGCTGATTTTAGACATCGGCGTATGATCAAATACATCCGCCAAATCTAATAGAACTGGAGAAATATCATCCATAATATCACGTGCTTCTTGACCTCTGAAAGCAGTCGGTTTACTCTTCATAAGCGCAATGAGATCACGTTGAACCATAGAATCAGAAATGCGAGTTTGTCTAAAGAAACGAGGTGCTAAAGACTCGTCAACCAATGCCAATTTATAAAGATTAGAGTTCAAGCTACGCACCACATAGCGTGGATCGACGCCATGACCATCAGTAGCACGGAAGAGTTCCTCCTTGGAGAAGCCACGATAGTTAAACACAAATGGATAGGAATTGGATAACACTTGAGCTAATGTAATTGGTTCACGTTCCTCTTGCGTACAGCGTAAGTAATCTAGCTGACGATAGAAAGAATTGTTTTGAGGCAAATCAGAAATGAATGGCTCAATATATTTTTCTACATAATGTTGGAAGTGAATCAATCCATAGTTATTAGAGTTTCTAGAGTATTGTAATAATAGGGTCAATGCCATGACTTGGAAATGACCTAGCGTTAAATGTGGCAATACGCGTAATGCATCAAAGGCTACAAGGTACGGAGTACTAGACTTAGGTGATTGTACTACATCCAGGAATGCACCTAACGCAGCGGATTTCATCCACTCTGTATTCGTAGCGGCATAGGCCTTTTGCATACTCATCAAGGCTTCTTGAATAACAATATTGTCTAGAAGCGCATTAACTTCAGCTAACTTGGTAATATTAAGAGCTGCTAACGCATCTCTTGTAATAGATTCCACATAATGTTGTGTATCGCCATGTAATACACCAAAAGCATGAACAAATGGTGCAATCGCCAACTCAACACATTTATCTTCATGTGCTGCTTTAGCCCATTGCCCTGTAGGTACCTCTTCTTCAACCATACTAGCTGCCGCCAATTGCGCCTCTATTTCAGAAGCGTCAAACAAGCGTGTTTCATCCAATACAGATGGACCTTCTGCTGTTTGTACCTCATCAGCACCACCAATCATTTGCGTAACATCTAAATTCTCAGCTTCATCAGCTTCTAATGCTTCTACAGATTCGCCCATAGCAATCGTATCCTCTACGGAATTAGCACGATTACGAAGTTCATCTGTTACGGCATCGAGAACAATGGTCTTATCCATCAATGGAGTAGCATTATGTTCAACATTTTGAAGTCTATTATCTAAAACTGCCGGCATTACAATAGTTTCATCCATACTAGGTGTTATTGGACTAGATACTGGCACCTCTTGGGAAGCAGATTCTTGTTGGATAGATTCACCAGAAACAGTTGAATCTTGAACAGGTTCCTGTTCTTCCAAGATTGGTTTAACAGACTCTGTCTGAGTTGACTCTGCTTGATGACCTAAGGCTAATGAATATCCTGTAGAGGAATTTTCAACATGTAATTGATTCCCATCTCGTCGATTATAGGATGTATCTTCATGATCCACCATAGATTCAGAAGCTTCGGAATCCTTATTGTCATCCATAATGGAGGCTGTATATACATTGGTTCCACCTTCATGTGTAACCGTTACATCCCCAACCTTGGATTCATTAACCGATTTTTCTTTATGATGTTCATCATTAGTCTTAGTAACAGATCTATCACGATGCTCATGATTCGCTTGGCTTTCACCATCATTACGATTAAAAACGGCGTAACAAATAGCAAAAAATCCGAGCGCCACAACGGCTAATACAAAATACGGTATTACGTTTGACATACTAACCCCCTACATCAACGCTTCATTATATGCAGCACGTTCACCACCAATGCTCTTAGGTCGAACACGACAAGCTGTTACATGGGCCCCACCAATTTCTTTAATGCTGAGGCGCACTGGTACGGTAACATGTTTCATATGCATGCCTATAAAAGTATCCCCAATATCGATACCAGCATCAGCTTGAATAAATTCAACCATCACTGGATCTTCAAAACGTTCATAAGCAGTAACAGCCATAGCTCCACCTGCATGACGTTGAGGCACTACATTAACCTCTTCCTCCCATGTTACCGCGCTACGTTCCATAACAAGCGCACGGTTAATATGTTCGCAGCATTGAACAGCTAAATTAAGGCCTTTAGCTTTAACTGCTTTATATATCTCATCAAATAAGACCTGAGCCACATCAATGTGGGAATCAGTACCTATTTTCTTACCCATAACTTCGCTAGTGGAACAGCCCACAACGAATAATTGACCTTCTCGAACCTTTGCCAAATCGAGTAATTCAGCCATCGCTGTGCGCACTGACTGACGAATAGTTTCTACAGAAGTCATGATATCGCCTCACTCACTTTGAATGTATAAATCTATATGTATATTATCACAAAATGGACAGAATCGGTAGACTTTACTCTACGCAATACAAGTGAACATTACATAAGACTATAGTAATTATAAAAGTAGTTTTATTTATTACTATCATACTAATAAACAATGTAATAATCATTAAATATATACATTTACAGTGATACATATAGATTTTCTACAAATAAAAAGAGGCTTGCAAATGCAAGCCTCTTTTAATCACTCAACGGTGATATTAGATTTTTCTGTAAGGTTTTTGACCTTGTTCGTAGAAGTTGTTACCTTCAGTATCGCCAACTACGATGCAAGGGAAATCTTCAACTGTCAATTCAGCCAAAGCTTCTGGACCAAGTTCACCATAAGCAAGTACTTCGTATTTTTTGATGGATTTTGCAATCAATGCTGCAGCGCCACCAACTGCTGCGAAGTATGTGCAACCATTTTTCTTCATGGATTCAACTACTGCTGGTTTACGGGAACCTTTACCGATCATGCCTTTGATACCTTGATCAAGCATTGTTGGTGTGTAAGCGTCCATACGACCAGAAGTTGTAGGACCAGCGGAACCAATTGGGTCACCAGGTTTTGCAGGTGTTGGGCCAAGGTAGTAAACGAATTTGTTAGTCCAATCGATTGGTAATTTTTCACCGCGTGCTAAAGCTTCAGTCATAACTTTATGAGCAGCGTCACGAGCGGAGTAAATTTTGCCAGTGATAAGTACGCTATCACCAACTTTTAATTTACGGGAAAACTCTTCATTATATTCTTCAGTATTAATGCGAATTGTTTCAGCCATTGTAATTACCTCCTACCGATTAAAGTACTACGTGTTTATGACGAGCAGCATGACACATAATAGTAACAGCAACAGGAAGGCCGGCGATATGAGTTGCACCCCATTCGATGTTTACACCGATACAAGTTGTTGTGCCGCCCAATTGTGGACCGATACCAGTTTTGTTAACCATTTCCAAAATTTCTTCTTCCAATTTTGCATACTCAGGATCTTTGTGAGGAGTGCTAATATCGCGAAGCAAAGCTTTTTTGGACATAACAGCTGCTTGGTCCATAGTACCACCAATACCTACGCCAAGTACGATTGGAGGGCATGGGTTAGGGCCAGCATGTTTTACGATTTCAAGAACTGCATTTTTAACGCCTTCAACGCCATCTGCAGGTACCAACATAGCTACGTCAGATTTGTTTTCGGAACCGAAACCTTTAAGTTCTACGTTGATTTCTACTTTATCGCCAGGAACGATATCGATGTAAATGATTGCAGGTGTATTGTTTTGAGTGTTTTTACGGTTGAACAATGGTTCTGCTACAACGGATTTACGAAGGTAACCTTCTACATAGCCTTGAGCAACACCTTCATTGATAGCTTCTTTAAGATCGCCACCAACAAAATGTACGTCTTGACCTACTTCTAAGAATACCAATGTCATACCAGTATCTTGGCAGTATGGACGATCTTCAGCATCAGCAATTTCAGCATTTTTGATGATTTGATCGAGAACGATGCAACCAACTGGAGACTCTTCTGTTTCACGGCCTTTTTTCAAGCCTTCATAGATGTCTTTTGGCAAGTGGTAAGCTGCGTCCATACACATTTGACGGACTGTTTTTGTGATTTCAGATACTTGAATCTCGCGCAAGATAATCCCTCCTCAGGAACATAGTTGAATATTAATTCTAATTACCGTGAGATAACTTTTTTCTCTCAAGTACAATGAGATATATGTATCTCATATACATCGAGATTAACTCTATGCATCAATCGTAACACACAATATACAGGCTTTCAACGGCTCAACTATACAGTTTTCTCAATGCTTTTTCATATTTTGAGAATAATTTTCATGAATATTGTTGTATATATTTCGGCATGTCACCATCACTTTTTTACCATTTCCCGCATCCCAAAAATCGCTTCAGCGATGTGATAAAAGTCATAGTTAATCATAGGTTAAAAGTATTTTTATACTCTATATCACAATCGACTTTTAGAGGTAAGAATTAGGTTAAAAGTACCTTATAAATGCAGAGTATATCTAAGATGATGAATACACTTTCAAGCTACTTGATATTACTTTTCAAATAAAAGGTTTAAACTTTTTTACAATGCATATGTATACCGATTATATTCAATATACTTATATTGCTAACTCTTAAGAAAATATACATTATGAATCCCCTATAAATATAGGAATTATCTATGTTTATTCATCTCTATAGATTATATTAATTTTAATGACTTACTTATCACTATTTTTGATAAGCTATTTTTTGTATAAAGTTATGTGTTTTAGTCATAATTAACGCCTTTTGATTTATAGTAATTTTAAAAAAAACGCTTGCTTTTATAATTAATCTAACATATAATAACAATCGTACCATTCCTCGATAGCTCAGTTGGTAGAGCAATCGGCTGTTAACCGATCGGTCGTAGGTTCGAGTCCTACTCGAGGAGCCATTCTGGCCCGTTGGTCAAGCGGTTAAGACACCGCCCTTTCACGGCGGTATCCCGGGTTCGATTCCCGGACGGGTCACCACATGGACGATTAGCTCAGCTGGGAGAGCGCCTGCCTTACAAGCAGGATGTCGGCAGTTCGATCCTGTCATCGTCCACCAGACCAAGAAGCAAGCATAAAGCTTGCTTCTTTTTTTTGTATATGTGATATAATAGTACCAGTTGTTTTGTTTGTAAATTTTAAAGAGTTTTATTAAGAGGAGGAACTATGTTTCGTAAATTCGGACGCTATAAACGTTCGCTACTTACAGTACTAGGTGTACTATTGGCATCTACACTTGCTACAGCAAGTGCGGCCACAATTAATATGAGTCAATTAACATCCAATAGGGCTCAACCGGTTGTTATTAACTCTGTGCAATCTAATGTAGATACAACTACACCTACATTACAATCCGATAATAATGGTCAACCTATTTTAAAGGTTGCCAACACACCTGTTTCTACTCCAGTTGTAGGAACCCCTGAAAAAGCGACGATCAATACATCTAATTCTAATTATGATGGTCACTTAGAAAACTTCCCTAGTCGCAAGGTAACAATCGTAGTACCTGCCAAGTTGCGCAATGAAAACACAGCACAATTGGGTCGTTATATGACTGATCGCCTATCTAACACAC
Source organism: Veillonella sp. ZSJB6 (assembly GCF_051549505.1). Lineage (NCBI taxonomy): Bacteria > Bacillati > Bacillota > Negativicutes > Veillonellales > Veillonellaceae > Veillonella > Veillonella sp. ZSJB6. The sequence goes on from NZ_JBPUGE010000002.1 coordinate 163,534, forward strand.
TTAAATATCCGTACTACGACACAGCAATCGTAAGTACTAATACGCCAACAGCAGAAATTAGAGCTATTGACCTTGCACAAATTGCATCTGCACAAAACTCTGAAATTGTTATCATGCCTGTACCATTGCAAGACGTATACGTACAAATCAATGGTGTAAATAGCCCATACGCATATAATAATGATGATCGTGAAATGTACATTGCAGCAAAGGTAAATGCATTGTTATATTACTACGATGTGAATGACCAAGTTATTCACACTGTACGCAGTGGATTCAATCAAACAGATGATTCCTTGACAATGCCAACACATAAGGCTGTATGGAATAAAGTTATGACTGTATTACTTGATAAATTACCGTATAAACGTATTCCAACAGACCGTGACCGCTATCAAGCACCTGGCATCAACTCTGAATCTCCAGTTGTACTTGACTTCCAAGTAGAACAACCTAGAAATACTGCTTACTCCTTAAAAGGTGTTAGTGTATTATAAGAGACAATAAAAAAGACCGTTAAGCAATTGCTTAACGGTCTTTTTGTATTCACCTATTAACGATACATAACTTAGTGAATCAAGCCGATTAATCTAAGTTGATGCTCTGTAAAACCAGCATTTCTTAAAAGTGCAGTAAATGAACTACGGAAGGAATCAGATAAATCGCTTACGTAATAAATTGAATCATCATCTTTTGCACTTGCTGTACTTGTATTAGTAGTCGCAGCATATTTAGCATTATCAGCTTCATTTTGTTTAACCATGTTAGCTCTAAAAGCATCATTTGTAGGAGTTTCTACTGGTGGACGAACCGAGTCAGTATATTTATAACCATAAGATGCGTCTACATGTGTTCCTAGTGTAGATGCACCAAAACAGCATGCTAATACAGCAAAAGCAATGAAAGATTTTTTTGATACGTTCATTAGAAAACCTCCAAATTAACACAATAAGTCATTAAATTTAAATGACAAATTTTAGTATAAGTAGATGACCTTAATGTTAGATGAGTGTTTCCTATAAACAAAATGAAATTCTATAGAAAAAGGCTAGCCATAGGGCTAGCCTTTTATTTTATAGTTGTTTAGTTACATGCAAGCGCAATAATGCACGTTGCAATGCCGCTTCTGCTCGCTCTACATCAATATCAGGTGTAGGATTAGATAACCGGCCTTCTGCACGTTCTTTTGCTCGACGAGCACGCTCCACATCAATGGATGCTGGATCTTGGCAGTCTGGAGTTACAATACTCACCTTATTATGTTCGATTTCACAGAAACCACCAAATACTGCAAGTTCACGAGATGTTCCATCTGGTTGATCTATGCGTAACGGTGCTAAATCTAATGCAATGATCATAGGTGCATGATTTGGCAAAATACCAAATTGACCATCAATAGCTTTACCTACAAAGAATGTAGACTTACCTTCAAAGACAATCGCATCAGGTGTAATGATTTGTAGGGTCATAGGTTCCGCCATGGATTATTCCCCCTTCTCTTGCATTTCCTTTGCTTTTTGAACGGCTTCATCAATGGTACCAACCATGTAGAATGCACCTTCCGGTAAATCGTCATGTTTACCATCAAGGATTTCTCTAAAGCCTCTCAATGTTTCGGACAATGGTACGTATTTACCAGGAGAACCTGTAAACACTTCGGCTACGAAGAATGGTTGACTCAAGAAACGTTGAATCTTACGAGCACGAGATACAGTCAATTTATCTTCGTCAGACAATTCTTCCATACCAAGGATTGCGATAATATCTTGAAGATCGCGGTATTTTTGCAATACTTCTTGTACGCCACGAGCTACTGTATAATGTTCTTCGCCAAGTACATGTGGGTCCAAAATACGACTAGTAGAATCGAGTGGATCTACAGCTGGATAAATACCAAGTTCCGCAATGGAACGAGACAATACTGTTGTTGCATCCAAGTGAGCAAAAGTTGCTGCTGGAGCAGGGTCAGTCAAGTCATCGGCTGGTACATATACAGCTTGTACGGAAGTAATGGAACCTTCTTTTGTAGATGTAATACGTTCTTGTAATGCACCTACGTCATTAGCCAATGTAGGTTGGTAACCTACGGCAGATGGCATACGACCTAAGAGGGCAGATACTTCGGAACCCGCTTGAATAAAGCGGAAGATGTTATCGATAAACAAGAGCACGTCTTGTTTCTTTACATCACGGAAGTATTCAGCCATTGTAAGGCCTGTAAGACCTACGCGCATACGAGCCCCAGGTGGCTCATTCATTTGGCCATATACGAGGGCCGTTTTATTGATAACGCCGGATTCTTTCATTTCATTCCACAAGTCGTTACCTTCACGAGTACGTTCGCCTACGCCGGAGAATACGGAGTAACCACCGTGCTCTGTAGCAACATTGTGAATCAATTCCATGATTAATACGGTTTTACCTACGCCGGCACCACCGAAGAGGCCAATTTTACCACCTTTTACGTATGGAGCGATAAGGTCAACAACTTTAATACCTGTTTCCAAGATTTGTGTATCTGGAGAAAGGTCATCAAATTTAGGTGCTGGACGATGAATAGGCCATTTTTCGTCAGCTACAACTGGAGCTGGATCATGGTCTACAGTTTCACCCAATACGTTAAAGATACGACCCAATACACCTTCACCTACAGGAACGGCAATTGCAGCACCAGTATCTTCAGCATCCATATTACGGGTCATACCGTCAGTAGAGCTCATTGCAACGCAACGTACAGTATCATCACCTAAGTGTTGCATAACCTCTACTACAATTTTTTGTCTATCATGTGCCTTATGATCATGGTAGATGTTGATGGCGTTGTAGATGCTTGGCAAATGACCAGCATCGAAGCGCACGTCTACAACTGGGCCAATGACCTGCACAACTTTACCAATATTATTACTCATCGACAGATGTCTCCTTATTTATTGCAAGGCATTAGCGCCACCAACGATTTCAGAAATTTCGTTTGTAATGCTAGATTGACGTAACTTGTTATATTCAAGCCCCAAGGAATCAATGAGTTCCCCTGCATTGTCTGTAGCAGATGTCATGGCTGTCATGCGAGCACCCAATTCACTTGCTGCAGATTGCAACAATCCATTATAAACAGTAATTTCTAAATATTTTGGTAGCAACGCCTCCAAGACAGATACAGCGGAAGGCATAAAGTCATATTCTTCCCCTTTTACCTCATCTTGTGGTTGCTCTATTGGCAACAAGCGTTCAGCCTGTGCAATTTGCGTCATAGAATTTACAAAACGTGTATATATCATGATGACTTCGTCAACTTCATGACTTTCGTATAGTGAAAGTGCTTCATGCATAATGGCACGCGCATGTTCATAGGAAGGTTTATCAGAGAAGCCCGCATAGGACTTATCGATATGAATTCCTCTGGATTTCATGCTGTCTCTTGGCTTTTTACCAGCCGTGATAATACGATATGTATCGGAAGATTTGCCATGCAATTGCTCCATAGCAAATTTCAATACATTAGACGAGAATGCCCCTGCAAGGCCCTTATCAGCTCCTATTACAACATAGCATGTGCGTTTTATAGGACGTACCTCTAGTAAAGGACTGCTAAAGCCTTCTAAATCACTATTAGACATATGACGCAAGATTTGCCCAATTTTTTCTGCGTAAGGACGTGTAGATTCCGCTTTTGTTTGTGCCCTACGAAGACGAGCTGAAGCAACCATCTTCATCGCTTTTGTAATTTGTTGCGTATTGGTAACACTTTTTATGCGTTTTCGCAAATCTTGTGCACTAGCCATACATTACGCCTCCTTATGAGACACTAATGTATGCGTAGAACCAAATGCTTCTACACATTCTGGGATTGCTTGCTTCAATAGATTTTCAGTATCTTCATCAATTTTCTTAGACGTTTCAATATTCGTGATAATTTCAGGATAGTTAGCTTTTACAAAACGTAAAAGTTCAGCTTCAAATGATAATACATCATCTACTTGAATATTAGCTAAGTATCCTTTTGTACCAGCGTAAAGATTGATAACCATTTCTGCTACGCTCATAGGTTCATATTGACCTTGTTTTAACATTTCAGTCAAACGTTCACCGCGGTCTAATTGTGCTTTAGTAGCCGCATCAAGATCGGAACCGAACTGAGCAAAGGCTGCCAATTCACGATATTGTGCAAGGTCCAAACGCAATTGGCCTGCTACTTGTTTCATCGCTTTAGTTTGTGCACTACCACCTACACGGGATACGGACAAACCTACGTCAACAGCTGGACGGATACCAGAGTAGAACATATCTGTACCCAAGAAAATTTGACCATCAGTGATGGAGATTACGTTTGTTGGGATGTATGCAGATACGTCACCCGCTTGTGTTTCAATGATTGGCAACGCTGTAATAGAACCACCGCCAAGTTCTGGTGAAAGTTTAGCAGCACGTTCTAATAGGCGGCTGTGTAAGTAGAATACGTCGCCTGGATACGCTTCACGCCCTGGTGGACGGCGTAATAATAGAGACATAGCACGGTAAGCAGCTGCTTGCTTAGTTAAGTCATCATATACGCAAAGTACATGTTTGCCTTTGTACATGAAGTATTCACCCATAGCAACCCCTGCATACGGAGCAATGTATTGTAATGGAGCACCTGTAGAAGCACTAGCAGAAACGACGATTGTATAATCCAACGCACCTGTTTCTTCTAATTTTTGTACTACACGAGCTACGGTAGATTCTTTTTGACCAATAGCTACATAGATACAAATAACATCTTTACCTTTTTGGTTGATGATTGTATCAAGAGCGATTGCAGTTTTACCAGTACCACGGTCACCAATGATAAGCTCACGTTGGCCACGACCGATTGGTACCATCGCATCAATGGCTTTTAAACCAGTTTGCAAAGGTTCATTTACAGATTGACGATCTGCAATACCAGGAGCTGGATGTTCTACAGGACGACGTTCTGTCGCTTGAATAGCACCCTTACCATCGATAGGCTGACCCAACGGATTTACTACACGACCAATAAGTGCATCACCTACTGGTACGTCCATAATTTTGCCAGTACGGCGTACTTGGTCACCTTCTTTAATCAAGAAGTCATCACCCAATAGTACGGCACCAACATTATCTAATTCTAAGTTCAAAACCAAGCCATATACGCCGTGTGGTAACTCTAACAACTCACCGGCCATGGCTCTTTCAAGACCATAAATATGGGCGATGCCATCCCCTACGTCGAGAACAGTACCCACGTCATCGACATTGAGGTCAACATCATAGTCCTGAATCTGCTGTTTAATTATAGCAGTGATTTCTTCAGGCTTCATTTTCATATATACCCATTCACCCCTATCTAATAGAGTTCGTTCTTAATAAAGATTTTTCTAATTCTTGCAAGCGACGAGATACAGAGCCATCAATACGTTTATCCCCGACTTGAATGATAATACCACCCATAATGGAAGGGTCTTGACGCACAGATAGAATAACATCTTTGCCCGTTACCTCTCGTAATTTAGCTTGTACAGATGCTTCTATATCAGCTGTTATTGGTTCTGCTACAGTAACAGTAGCTTCTAGAATACCACGAGCTTCGCGTGATTTCTTAATAAATGCCGCAATAGTCTGCTTTATATAGCGATCACGACCACGTTTAATCATCACATAAATAAAATGCAAAGCAACCTTATCGAGACTAGATTCAAAAATTTTACCAATCAGCTTAATCTTTGCATCTTCTGTAACAGTTGGATTTTCAAGGAATGAGCTTAATTCAGGTTGCTCATCCATTACAGATGCTACATAGCCTAATTGCTCCTCCATGAGATCCAACTTATTTTGTTCTTGAGCTAATTCAAACATAGCTGAACTGTATTTATCTGCTACAATTTCTATGCTCATCGTATCACAACCCTATCGTTTTACTATCAAGTTGACGAATAGCGTCTTCGATCAATTTCGTATTAGTTTCGCTGTTCATATCTTTAGCAACAACTTTACCAGCCATAGCTACAGATAAGGAAACAACTTCATTGCGCAAGCTGTTCATAGCACGATCACGTTCAATGGCAATATCTTGACGAGCACGATTTTTTTCTTGTTCAATTTGCTCGCGAGCTGTTGCTAATTGTTCACGTGTTGTATTTTCTGCTTCTTGAATTGCTTTTTCAACAATTTTTTGTGCCTCTACACGAGCATTAGAAATTTGAGCTGCATAATCAGCTTTAAATTCCTCTGCTTCTACACGAGCTTTTTCTGCAGCTTCTAAGTCTTTAGCAATTCGTTCTTTACGTTCTGTCATCATAGCCAATAATGGTTTATATGCAAAACGAGCCAATAGCCAAACTAATATAAAAAAGTTCAACATTTGAGCAAGAATCGTTCCAAGGCTTAAGTCAACCAAGGTTATTCCTCCTCGTTATTATCTGAATAACAAAATAAATGCTACTACTACACCGATGATAGGCATCGCTTCGATCAAACCAATCGCTACGAACATTGTAGACATCAATTGACCACGTAATTCTGGTTGGCGTGTAATACCTTCGATTACTTTGCTAGATACAAGACCATCACCGATACCTGCACCAATGGCACCACAACCTACTGCGATTGCTGCTGCTAATGCGAATAAACCTTGAGCTTCCATAATATATCCTCCATATAAAATAATTAATGTTCCTCACTAAGAGCCATCCCCAAGTAGGAGGCAGTAAGAACTGTGAAAATAAAGGCTTGAATAATACCGATAAATAAACTAAAAGCAATCCAAACCCATGGTACAGGTACAAACCAAGGCAAGTTATACAATACTTCTAATAAAATTTCACCAGCTACGATATTGCCGAATAGACGGAAAGCAAGTGTAACTGGTTTTGCAATTTCCTCAAAAATATTAAGGATTAGCAAAGCCTTATAAGGTTGTACAAAATGATTGAAATAGGATAAGCCTTTAACTTTAATCCCCATAACCCATACCACTAATGTGCTACATAGAGCTAATGCAATTGTAGTATTAATATCGGATGTTGGTGATGTTAAAGCCTTAAACGTTGGCATTAAACCCAGTTCGTTCCCTACAAAAATAAATAAGAAAAACGTAAATAACAAGGAACTTACCATCGGCCAATGACGACCCAAGTTCGGAGCTAGCTGCCCCTCTAAGCCTTCTAATATAGCTTCCACTATATTTTGCAAGCCTACAGGCACCAATTTACGTCCTCGGGTGGCCAATACTGTTACCAGTATTACAATAGCCATAGTAACCCATGTAGCAATCAAGGTATCAATATTAAATGTTAACCCCAACCACTGCACGACCTCATGGTGTCCCGCATGTAATTCCACGTTCTCAACCCCTTCCATAGTCATAATAAAAACCTTATATATTTACAATTAATATAAATATATTATATATGTATCATCATACATCGTTATAGATATATAATCAACACTTACAAGGTAAACAATTCCAATTACTCATAATCACATTGTGTATAATGCATTATCGGTATACACCTATCATTCTTACTGCTACTTACGGGGTCAGAAATGCCGACTAAGCCACCAATACACCACATATAATGCCGGTTGTATGAGTGCAATACCTATAAACATGCTAACAGCTTCAACACCAGGTATTTTTAATCCTAAGACGACCAAAGAGCCTACTAACATAAGACGCCATATCATCTGCCTGCGAGCTTTACGTACGGCTTTATAAGGGTCTCCTGACACAATAGATTGTCCATGCAAAGCCAAGCTAAGCAAGTAGAGTACCATTATAAAAATGCCCCAAAGCCATCCCCATAGATACACTTCTAAGCCACATAAAACTTGTATTATACCGCCTAAAAAGGCAATAAAAAAACAAGTTAGTAGCACACGCACTATGAATTTAATATATTGATTCATATATACCTCACTACTTAACTTGTTTATATAACATATAAAAGCCTGTTATAGCTCCAATAAGACCAAATATAACCATACATAATGGTTCAGTTCTAAACCAACCATCTAGTATATATCCAATCCCAATAAAGCCACCTATACAGAAAACGAGTGTGAGCCCCGCCGATGTTGCCATGGCGAGGGCTTTCACAAGGTCCTTATCCATATTATTTACCAAAACGTTCAGGACGATTAGGATCGCCTAAAAATTCATGGCGCAACGCTTGGATGATGCGTTCAGATGCTTTGCCGTCACCATATGGGTTAACGGAATTAGACATCAATTTATAAGCCTCTGCATTGCTCAACAATTCATGAGCTGCTGCATGTACAGCGTCTTTGTCAGTACCTACAAGGCGCACAGTACCAGCTTCAACAGCTTCTGGGCGTTCTGTAGTATCACGCAATACGAGAACTGGTTTACCAAGAGCTGGTGCTTCCTCTTGAATCCCACCAGAATCAGTAAGAATCAAATAGGATTTAGCCATCAAATTAGCAAATGGTTCGTAATCAAGCGGGTCAATTAATGTAACACGTTCTACAGAACCGAGTTCTTCTTGTACAACTTGGCGAACTTTAGGATTCTTATGTACAGGGAATACCACTTGAATATCTTTAAATTCATCAAGCAAATCGCGAATAGCTTGGTATACATGGCGCATAGGCTCACCCAAGTTTTCACGGCGATGTGTAGTAACAAGCACTGTACGTTTTTCAGGATCTAATGCATTGATAGCAGCATCATCAAACACATAATTTTCTTGTACTGTTGTATCAAGGGCATCAATAACCGTATTGCCTGTTACATACAAATGGTCTGTATTTATATTTTCTTTTTTAAGATTACTTTCAGAACTAGCTGTTGGTGCAAAATGATATGTCGCAATAGAACCAGTCAACTTGCGGTTCATCTCTTCTGGGAATGGAGAGTAAATATCACCAGTGCGAAGGCCTGCTTCTACATGGCCTACAGGAATTTCTTGATAGAAGGACGCCAAAGCACCTGCAAAGGTAGTTGTAGTATCACCATGTACAAGAACCACATCAGGTTTAGCTTCTTCTAATACATCTTTAAGGCCCATCAATGCACGGTTTGTTACATCGTACAATGTTTGACCTTGGCTCATAATATTCAAGTCGTAATCAGGGGTAATATTAAACAAGTTTAGTACTTGATCGAGCATATCGCGATGTTGTGCCGTAACGGTTACAATCGGTTCCATATCCGGTGCTGCTTCTAATGCTTTTACAAGAGGAGCCATCTTGATAGCCTCAGGTCTTGTACCAAAGATTGTCATAACTTTTAACATAGTTGCCTCCAACATAGTAGGATAGAAAAAATGGGGCGCCAAGCGCCCCACATGGTTATTTCTTATGGGAATCCTCGGATTCCTCTAAAGCTTTTGCCAATTCTTCACGATCAAAGGAAATAGTTTCATCTGAATCGCTGCGTTCAATTGTAGGACGTGGTAGTGGATGACCTGCCGCATCACTGTGAGTAATAACACCAAGGCGACGAGCCACATAAATACTACCTAAGAAGATAACGAGTACTAATGCGATACCAATCCAAGCATTGACCTCTGCTACGATGACGGATACGCCACCAAAGAGAGCCGTTACAGCATACATCATTAGCACTGCTTGTTTTTGAGATAAGCCCTGTGCTAACAAACGATGATGCACATGGCCTTTATCAGGCTTGAAAATCGGACGACCGCTGATTTTACGGCGCACGATAGCAAACAATGTATCGAGAATTGGTAAGCCTAGCACGATAGCTGGTACCACTAATGCAATAGTAGCCGCCGTTTTAACAGCCCCCATTACAGAAATAGCGGCTAATGTATAACCAAGGAGCATAGAGCCCGTATCCCCCATGAAGATTTTCGCTGGGTTAAAGTTATACCGCAAGAACCCTACTGTTGCACCTGCTAGTGCCAATGAAATACAGGCAAGGTCTGTTTGACCAAGTTGTAATGTCATAGCACAAACAGCAATACAAGCAATAAAGGAAATGCCTGCTGCCAAGCCATCAAGTCCATCGATAAGGTTTACGATATTCGTAAAGCCTACAATCCAGAAAATAGTCAATGGAGCAGCCCAATATTTAAGGTATACCACACCACCCCAAGGAAGGTTGATGAAGTCTACGCGAATATCGTAAGCCACCAAAATAGCAGCTGCTATAATTTGGCCCATCAACTTAGTCTTTGGCTCAATTTGTTTAATATCATCCCATATGCCCACAAGCACAAGAATAACAGTACCAAGTACAAAGCCAAATAGTTTATGGTCATGTGGGATAGATCCATTAAAGAGAACCGATCCGATATAACCGAGGAAGATTGCTAACCCACCAAGTCGTGGAATAGCACCATGATGTACCTTGCGGGCATCAGGTTTATCTATTGCCCCAACAGCAACAGCAAAGCGTTTTACTAAAGGGGTAAGTGCAAAGGTTATGACGAGCGCCAGAGCAAAGGCCCATACATAATCGAGCACATAATCACTCATAAGACACCTCCAACAACTGGGTTAAAACAATATTAGTTCGTTAAGCTACGAATAGGTGCAGGAATACGACCACCACGTGCGATGAACTCAGCTGCACTATATGGGCTTACTTCAATGATTGGAGCATAGCCTAACAAGCCGCCAAACTCAACAACCTCGCCTACTGTTTTACCAGGTACAGGAATTACACGAACCGCAGTTGTCTTATTATTAATCATACCAATAGCAGATTCATCAGCAATGATTGCAGAAATTGTATCTGCTGTTGTGTTACCAGGAATAGCAATCATGTCAAGGCCCACAGAACATACGCATGTCATAGCCTCTAATTTATCGAGGGATAAACTGCCACAAGATACAGCATCAATCATACCCGCATCTTCAGATACTGGAATAAATGCACCACTGAGACCGCCTACGTGAGAAGATGCCATAAGGCCACCTTTTTTCACCGCATCATTAAGCAATGCAAGTGCTGCTGTAGTACCGTGACAACCACAAGAGGATAAGCCCATTTCTTCAAGAACGTGAGCTACCGAGTCACCTACAGCTGGTGTTGGTGCCAAGGACAAGTCAATGATACCGAATGGTTTGCCAAGACGGCGAGATGCCTCTTGTGCTACCAATTGGCCTACACGAGTAATTTTGAAAGCAGTGCGTTTAATCGTTTCTGCTACAACGTCAAAGGATTGACCACGTACAGATTCTAGTGCGTGTTTTACAACGCCTGGACCAGATACGCCTACAGAAATAGCGCTATCCCCTTCAGTTACACCGAAGAAGGCACCGGCCATGAATGGATTATCCTCTACAGGATTACAGAAAATAACAAGCTTAGCACAACCAAGAGCATCATTATCCTTTGTAAGTTCTGCCGTTTTCTTAACGATGATCCCCATATCGCGAACTGCATCCATGTTGATACCCGTTTTAGTAGAGCCCACACCTACAGAGCTACATACGATATCTGTAGTTGCCAACGCTTCTGGGATGGAATCAATCAAAATGCGGTCAGCCCGTGTAGCACCTTTTGTTACAAGAGCAGAGAAACCGCCGATAAAGTTTACACCTACTGTTTTTGCAGCGCGATCCATCGCTTCTGCAATAGGAACATAGGATGTTAAATCACTACCACCAGCCACTAATGAGATCGGTGTTACAGAAATACGTTTGTTAATGATAGGAATACCAAACTCGCGCTCAATATCTTCACCGGTAGACACAAGGTGTTCTGCTTCTTTCGTAATGCGATCATAAATACGATCACACAACTCTTTACCAGAGCTAGATGCACATTCAAGCAAGCTAATACCCATTGTAATGGTACGTACGTCAAGCTTGTTATCATGAATCATCTGATTCGTTTCTAAAATATTGTCGATAGATAACATAGTGCCTCCTATCCTACACGGTGCATGCTTAAGAAAATATCAGCATGTTGTGCACGGATTTCAACACCAAGTTCTTTACCGAGTGCATTCAAAGCATCTTGAATAGATGTCAAATCTTTCACATCTTCAGACTTTGTTTCACACATCATAATCATATTGAAAACGCCATCAAGAATGGTTTGATTTATAGACATAATGTTTACGCCGTGGTTAGCAAGTACAGTACTAACCCCTGCAATGATACCAACGCGGTCAACGCCGACAACGGTAACAACTAATTTCATAACATCACCTTTTCTGAGCACTACAAACTATTTGACCCATATAGGGTATTCAATAAACTATATTAATATATTATATCACATTTATTACTTTTCTACGGTGAAATCTTCATGAGTTTTCATGTAAAAACAGTATTTTACACTTCGTCGGATAATGCAGCCGTTACGATAGCCTCTCCTGCTGTCAATAATGCGACTAAACCTTTATCCCCTTTATAGCTTTCACCATAGATTTTATACAAATCCTCTGTACCGGACGGACGCGCTACAAACCAACCTGTTTCAGTTTCTACGCGAACCCCATCGATGGGCATATCCTTGTATAAAGATGTAGTGCGTATATTCGTAATAGGGTCTCCATCTACCTCTGTGGCTGTAATGGAACTTGCATTCAACTGTTTCAACTTGGCCTTTGCCGCCTTTGTACAAGCCGCATCAATGCGACCAAATCGTGGGTCACCACAACCTTCAACAATATTATTGTAGAGGCGATCAACAGTTGTGCCCATAACGGCATACATTTCCATTGCTAGAAGCGCCATTACCATGCCGTCTTTATCGGTAGTCCATACGGTGCCGTCCTTTTTAAGGAACGATGCGCCTGCAGATTCTTCACCGCCGATACCAATCTCACCATCAAATAATAAAGAGCTAAAATATTTAAAGCCTACCGGAACCTCATAAACCGGAATGTCTTTAACAGCCGCCCATTTATCAATCATAGTGGTACAAACAACGGTTTTACCTACCCCTTTATCAGTCCAACCACGGGTTGTAAACAGATAATCCGCAGCCGCTGTAAGGAATGCATTTGGTGAAATAAGGCCCTCTGCAGTAACGATACCGTAGCGATCATAATCAGGATCATTGCCAACAGCGAGATCATAATTGCCAATTTGTTTAGTTACATCCGCCATCGCATATTCAGAGGAACAATCCATACGCACCTTGCCATCATGGTCATAGGTCATAAAGCTAAAGGTTGGATCGTATTCATCATTGATAATATCCATATTGAGATTATATCGTTCTTTAATAGCACGCCAATAACCAAGGCCACTACCACCTAATGCATTGACAAGAACTTTAGGCTTCGCACTTTGAATGGCTTCCATATTGATGATGGAAGATAACTCTTCCACATATAAGCCCTTATAGTCATAAGGCACTTGTTGATCTGGTTCAATATTATCTATGCTAATGCGTTTAAACCCTTCTAATTCACAATAAGCACGAACGTACTCATTGGCGCGGGTTTCAATCCATTTTGTAATCAACGTATCTGCAGGGCCACCGTTGGTAGCATTATACTTAATGCCCCCATTATCTGGAGGATTGTGAGATGGTGTAATAACGATACCATCTGCTTTTTTATCGTGACTTTCATTATATCGAATGATTGCACGAGACACAGATGGTGTTGGAACAAAGTCCATATCCGCATCAACCATGGCAGTCACACCATTACCAGCAAGTACCTCAAGCACTGTTACTAATGCAGGCTGAGATAAGGCATGTGTATCTTGGCCCACAAAAATGGGCCCTGTCGCACCAAATTGACCACGACCATCACAGATTGCTTGTGTAATAGCCGCTACGTGTAAATCCGTAAAGGTACCTTTTAAAGAGGTACCACGGTGGCCTGATGTACCGAAGGATACGAGTTGTGTCGGATCAGTTACATCTGGTGCATTGTCAAAATAGGCATCTACCAGAGTTTGTACATCTATAATATCTTGTTCTTGTACAGGCGTACCTGCTAATTTATGAGCCATAGGAACCTCCTAATCTCAAATGTATATGTCATTCATAAAATATTATATTTACACATAATTAATATGAGATGACTAATGCTTACATTTTGAATTTTACTTTTCTGATTTTACATTTTGCTTTACTTAGCGATTATGTATAGTCTGTGTATTATCCTCTTGTGTGGTACTCTTATCTTTTAACTGTTCACACACTACAGTAGGGATAATCGGTTGTGTAAAGCCTTGCCCAATGACCTCTTGCGCATCAGTTATTAAGATGAACACATTTGGATCCGCCTCTTGAATAACCTCTTTTAATTTATTTACTTGCAAGAGATTAACGGCTACCATAACGATTTGCTTCGGCGTCCGCGTATAAGCACCAATGCCATTAATGATAGTTGCGCCACGACCAACCTTATTGATGATGCATTCACAGACCTCATCAGTACGATAGGTAATGATGAAAGCAACCTTCCGCTGATTAAAGCCGATAACCACCTTATTCGTAATGATGGTATACACATAGACACTAATAAGTGTGACCGCTACGGCTTCAAGGCCAACAACACCAATTGCAGCAACAAGGATAGCACAGTTTATGGCACTATTAATGGACCCCATTTGAAGTCCATAATATTTGCGTACAATGAGTGCAATAGGATCAAGCCCACCTGTGTTACCGCCTACGCGGTATACAATGCCAAGACCTACACCAGTAGTAATACCAGCCATCATGGAACTCAACAAAGGATCCTTAATAATCATGTCATATTGCAAGAAGTTAAATAAATCAACCATCCAAGACAGCATCAATGTGCCATACAAGGTTTTGATAACAACACGGGTGCCCAGCCACTTCCAAGCAGCCCAGAATATAGGAATATTTAAAATCATATTCCAAGAACCAACAGATAAGCCCGTTAAATAATACAAAATCAAGCCTACCCCACTAATACCAGTACTCACCAATTTGTGTGGCAATACAAAGGCATCAAGGCCGGCACCAAATATGGCACATCCAAGAATGACCATAAGGCTTTCATAGATAACACTTCTATACTTAGCGAACATAGCTTCCTCCAAATTGCCATTTCACTATAAATATTCTATAATGAACTAACTAAAACATACGCTATTTACAATACATTTAGTAATAAAACAATATGCGTATACAAATTCATCATAAACCACTTAATGGTTATTTTCAATCACTTTATAAGAGTATAAAATAAACATATAAATTGCATATATTCTGTATGTTACAAACGAGGCTATCATGAGTAAAAGTTTTGAGCAACTCGGTTGCAGTAAAATCAATATTGGACTTGCCATTACGGGCAAGCGTGAAGACGGATATCACGATATCGACTCTATCTTCCAATCCATTCGCCTTAGCGACTCCATTTATTTTGCGAAGCATCATTCCGTAGTTTTCTCCGGTGGCGCTCCAGAATTACCTGAGTATATGCAAAAATTAGTTACTTACGGTGAAGAAAATCTTGCCCTCAAAGCATTACGGGCAATACAAGCTTATACCGGTTGCAAAGCGGGAGCTGCCATTCACCTATTAAAACGGGTACCTATTCAAGCCGGTCTTGGCGGTGGGAGTGCTGATGCGGCTGCTATGTTAGTAGGTCTCAATCGATTCTGGGACTTGCGCCTTACTCAAGAGGAGCTATTAAAAATAGGCTCTACTCTTGGCTCTGATGTGCCATTTCTATTACAAGGCGGTACAGCACGTGGCACAGGTCGTGGCGAAATATTAACGTACGGAAAATCTCCTGCGCCACATTGGCTATTGCTAGTAAAGCCAAAGGTTTCTGTATCAACTGCAGCTGCTTATGGTCGCTTCACAGGCAAGTCCGTAGCAACAAAACAAACCATCGATACAGTCCAACGACACCTAGAAAACAATGACTTAAAATCAGCATTCCTTGCTAGTGCTAATACATTTGAAGAACTACTCTTCCCTGACCACGAAGAACTTGTCATTTGTAAAGAATTCTTCACTAGCCGCGGCTATCCAACCATCATGACTGGTAGTGGTCCTACTATGGTGGTATTGCTGGATAAACCAATGGAAGCATTACAACTACAAGAAGAAATCAAAGCAGCAGGCCATGATTGGCTATCTCTTATTACAAAAACATGTACACAGGAGGACTTACCATGACAAAACGGTTACAACCAATACGCCTCGATGCGTATAAACCTCTACGCGAAGTCGTAAGTGAAACATTACGTCAAGCCATTCAAGACGGCGTGTTAAAACCAGGCGAACGCCTTATGGAAATTCCTCTAGCTGAAGAACTCGGTGTGAGCCGCACACCAATTCGCGAAGCCATTCGTAAGCTTGAGCTCGAAGGCTTTGTTGTTATGGTTCCTCGCCGTGGCACATACGTAGCCAATATATCGTTAAAGGATATTACTCAAGTATTCGAAATTCGGTCTGCCCTCGAAGAACTCGCAGCAGGCCTTGCAGCAGAACGTATCACTGCAGAAGAAATCGAAACATTAGAACGAATGCTCGTAGAGATTGGCGATCATATGGAAAACAAGGACATGGAATCCGTCGTAGCAGCAGACGTAGAATTCCACGAAGTATTATACCGTGCCTCTCGTAACGAACGACTTGCAGACATCGTGCACAACTTGCGCGAGCAAACTTACCGTTTCCGTAGCTTCTCCATGAATCAACCGGGTCGTCTTAGAAAGACATGGGAAGAACATCGCCAACTCGTAGAAGCTATCGCCTCTCATAACGCAACACAAGCTCGTAAATTGGCTCAGATTCACATGGAACACTCTGAACAGACCTTATTAAAAGGTATGGAAGAATCTCAAGAGTTTATCAAGGCATAAGGAATCTCCTTACCTATAATAGAACAATAAATGACTAACAAATCTCTCACGTTTGTGAGGGATTTTTATTTTACAGACTCTATAGAAATTGATACAATAACATCAATAACTATATAGAATTATTTTATATGAAAGGGGCTTTTTTATGGAAGCAATGCTCAACGATGCTATATCCACCATAAATGGCTATTTATGGAGCTATTTCATCATCTTTATCCTCATCGGCGCAGGTCTCTTCTTTACGATGACAACGAATTTTGTACAAATTCGCATGATCAAAGAAATGATTCGTCTTGTAATCAGTGGTGCTGGTAGTTCTACTGAAAAAAATCACGTGTCCTCATTCCAAGCATTCTGTGTTAGTACCGCATCCCGTGTTGGGGTTGGTAACATCGCAGGTATCGCCATTGCCGTTGTTCTCGGCGGTCCTGGTGCGGTCTTCTGGATGTGGGTTATTGCACTCATCGGTGCTGCTACAGGTTTTATCGAATCTACATTGGCGCAAATCTACAAGGAACCTGTTGCTAAAGGTGGCTTTTACGGTGGTCCAGCTTACTACATTCGCTATGGTTTAAACAACAAAGCATTATCTGTTTTGTTCGCCATTTTAATTAGTATTACATATGGTTGGATTTACAACTCTGTACAAGCTAACACATTGGCTGCATCTCTCCAAGTATTCAACTTCGATGTATCCTATACTGGCGCTGTAGTAGCAATTCTTCTTGGCATTATCATTTTCGGTGGCATTAGCCGCGTTGCTAAAGCATCTGAAATCATCGTTCCAATCATGGCGGTTCTATACATCGCTACTGCATTATTCGTAGTAATTATGAATATTACTCAATTCCCACATGTAATCTACACTATTTTCTCTTCCGCTTTTGAACCTGTAGCAGCAGGCGGTGGCTTGCTAGGCGCCACTGTAATGAATGGTATTAAACGCGGTCTATTCTCTAACGAAGCTGGTGAAGGTTCTGTACCTAATGCAGCGGCTACAGCAGCTGTTAACCACCCTGTTGAACAAGGTCTTGTACAAGCATTCGGCGTATTCCTTGATACATTTATCATTTGTACCGCTTCTGCTTTCATCGTACTCGTCGTTGGCGACTATAGCACAACAGGCTTAACTGGTGTAGCTCTAGTGCAACATAACCTTGAACAACAACTCGGTTCTTGGGCACCTACAGCGGTAGCAATCTTTATCGTAATGTTCTCCTTCAGTTCCTTAATTGGTAACTATTACTACGGTGAAATTAATATCAGCCACTTAACAGATAAGAGATTCTATCTTCATTTGTTCCGTATCGGTGTAATTATCATGACATTCGTAGGCTCTATCGCCTCCCTTGATTTAGTATGGAATTTAGCCGATTTATTCATGGCTTTCTTAGTATTAACTAATATTAGTTCCATCGTACGTATGGGTCGTACTGCAGGTCTTGCTCTTGAAGACTATATTAAACAACGCAAGGCAGGCATCGAAACACCTGTATTTAACCGTTCTGTTCTTAATCATACATACGGTATCGTATGGTGGGGTGACGGTCAAACTACAGACTCTTCTGTACCTCCTACTCCAGTGGAAGATACAGTGGAAAAATAAAATATATTCTCTTATGAGACCGGTGAAAGTATCTTTCACCGGTCTCTTTTTATTTTTTGTAAAAGTATCCATTTATACTGTAAAAACTACAATTTATATCTAACTCTTCGAGTGACTATTATCACAGTAAACATCTATATTCTATACACTTTTTGAACATTAAAAACTATAGAATATATTTATAAAATTAGAAAGGGTATTCTGTATACAATGTCGAATACTTCAGTATGTGTAAAATTAGCAAGACTTCATTTAATCTTATATACAGGAGGTCATTATTATGAGCGGTTATAATCCTTATGAAAACATGCTAAATACGTTAGATGTAGCAGCCGAAAAGCTCGGCTATACTCGTAGTGAATACGAAGTATTACGCCATCCTGAACGGGAACTAAAAGTAGCTGTACCACTTCAACTAGATAATGGTGAAGTTCGCGTATACGAAGGCTATCGTTGCCAACACTCCACATTGCGTGGTAGTGCTAAAGGCGGTCTCCGCTTCCATCCAGACTCCGATGAAAACGAAGTTCGTGCATTGGCTGCTTGGATGACTATTAAAAATGCTATTGCTAACATCCCTTACGGCGGTGGTAAAGGCGGTATCAAAGTTGATCCTAAAACTTTGAATCCTCGCGAATTAGAACGCTTAACTCGTAACTTTGTACGTCGTATTGCGCCAATCATTGGTGTTAATACTGACGTTCCAGCTCCAGACGTAAATACAAACTCTCAAATCATGAGCTGGATCGCTGACGAATACAGCACATTAAAAGGTGAATGGAGCCCTGGTATCGTTACGGGTAAACCTATCGAAGTAGGCGGTTCCTTAGGTCGTAACGAAGCGACTGGCCGCGGCTGTCTCATCGCATTGCAAAGCTATCTCGCTAAGAAAAACTTAGATATCAAAAACCTTACTGTAGCAGTTCAAGGCTTCGGTAACGTAGGTTCCGTAGGTGCTCGTCTCATTGCACAAGCAGGCGCTAAAGTTGTTGCTATTGGCGATGTAAGCGTTAACATCTACAACCCTAACGGTCTTGATGTTGAAAAAGCATACGAATATGCTAACTCTCATGGTCGTTCCCTTGAAGGTTACAGCGAACCAGGCATGACTACAATTGGTGCCCAAGAATTATTGGCTCAACCAGTTGATGTATTGTACATGGCAGCTCTTGAAAACCAATTGAACAAAGACAACATGGAAAATATCCAAGCTAAAATTATCTTGGAAGGTGCTAACGGCCCTACTACTAATGATGCAGATAAATACTTCTATGAAAAAGGTATCGACATCATCCCTGACGTTCTTGCGAACGGCGGCGGTGTAGTTGTATCTTACTATGAATGGGTACAAAACAAAGCAAGCTTCTACTGGACTGAAGAAGAAGTTAATGAACGGTTAACTAAGAATATGCAAAATAGCTTTGAAGCAGTTTGGGAAATGCAACATAAATACAATGTACCACCTCGTCAAGCAGCGTACATGGTTGCCCTTGAACGCCTCGTAGTAGAAACTAAATGGCGCGGTTATAACTGCTAATCCCTTCAACCTCCATAACATTAGCCATAAAAAAGGCGTAAGCTCATATCGAGCTTACGCCTTTTTGTTTGACTATAAATCTTTTTATTTGAAAGCACCTAACAAAGCAGCCATGCTAGGACGGCTGATCAAAGCTTTCACTAAAACAGAACCAAGAACGGCTGGAATTGTTTGACCTACGATGAGATTCAATACCAATGGCCAGTATGGAAGGCCTAGTAATGGGCTGAGCCATAATGGTACACATAGGGCTGGCACAAAGATGATTGGCAAAATTGCCCACCAAGCACTGAGGCCCATCTTGCGCATGCAAACGATGATACCTGTTGTTAAGATACCAACGCCAAAGCCACCTACCATGTCGAGGATACCGAGGCCCCCGAATAAGAAGTTAGAAATGAGGTTGCCAATCCCCATGGGAATCACCAAGAACGGAAAGGCATAAGCAAGTGCATATAATGATGTTGCTATACGAATTTGATACGCCCCGAAGGAAACGCTTTGCGTTAAATAGAGTACAACGATGTACAATGCCACAACCATGGCAGAAATAGTCAATTTACGTGTAGTAATCATAACACTCACCTCCTCAAATAAAAAAAGCATGGCAAAACTACCATGCTAAAAATGCTTATGAATTTCCGTAGTTTTGTTTAGAGACAGGATGGTTTCAAACTGTCTTATTCAGTTGTCGCCTTTAGGCAGTACTAATATATCATATATCTAATATTTTCGCAATTAATTGGGGTTAAGACGGACTTCTATGATCATCTACGATTAGTATTAAGACTGTAAGGTCGGGGTGGCGGTAGATACCTTTCCTCATCGCTCCACTGGCGAACCGGTCATCGGCCTAGGGCCTCGACCTGCCAAAGTCGCTCTTTGAAAAGGTATCTGCCACCACTGCGAATTTAGTAAATCTACTTTTTCCTAATACTAGTGACGTACAAGTCCGTCTAAGCTCAAACATACTATCGTATCTATTAGAATATATAGCAAAGTAGCCGCCTAAGAGGCGACTACTTGTCTAAGCCAGTTTATAGGTGTTGTAGAGCTGAGTGTTATAGAACCGGGTCTTTAACGCCATTTGCTTCAAAGGCAGCTTGTCTGTCGATGCAGGTGCCGCAGTGCCCGCATGGTTTGTCGCCGCCTTCGTAGCAGGACCATGTTAGGTGGTATGGTACGCCAAGGCGTAGTCCTTCTTTTACGACGTCTGCTTTGTTGTGGTTAATGAATGGTGCTTCTAGGGAGCATTCTTTTCCAGATCCTTCAAAGATGGCATCACCCATAGATTTGTAGAAGTGTTCAGTACAGTCTGGGTATGCATTGCCAGCCGCATCATCACTATGGGCACCGTAGTAGATATAGCCACAGTCTAAAGAAAGTGCCAAGGATGCTGCAGCAGATAGGAATAGACCATTTCTAAAGGGTACATAGGTGCTAACGGTACCCTCTCCTTCGGCTTCTTGTTGTTCTTTGTAGGAGCCTTGAGGGATTTCTTCGGTGGATTGAGCTAATAAAGAGCAATTACTGAAGGCAAATAATTTCGTAACATCCATCGTTTTACCTTCAATTCCATAATAACCGAGGATAGATGCAGCGGCTTCCAATTCTTTAATATGTTTTTGACCATATTGAATAGATAGTGGTACGACATTGTCTTTACCAAATCTTTCAATAGCGAGCGCTAAACATGTAGTACTATCTACACCGCCACTAAATAATACGACGGCCTTCTGTTTTTGAGCCATATTATCTCCTTTTAACTATTACAACAGCCCCATCCGTAGATGAGGCTGTACTTTTACATTCACTGAAATTTTATAGATCAATAACCAATTCTACTGGGCAGTGATCAGAGCCAAAGATTTGTTGGTGAATCTTTGCTTCTTGAATTTTGTCGTCAAGACGTTTAGAGGTGATAAAATAGTCAATTCTCCACCCTGTATTCCGCTCACGAGCTTTGCCCATGTAGGACCACCAGCTGTATTGCTCAATTGCATCTGGATAGAGGTGACGGAATGTATCTGTGAAACCAGCACCTAAGAGTTCTGTCATTTTTGCACGTTCTTCATCAGAGAAGCCTGCATTTTTACGATTCGTCTTAGGGTTTTTAAGGTCGATTTCTTGGTGAGCTACGTTAAGATCACCACAGAGGATAACTGGTTTTTTCTTGTCTAATTCTAGTAAATAATTACGGAATGCATCCTCCCAAGTCATACGGTACTCAAGACGTGCTAATTCACGTTGGCTATTTGGTGTATAACAACACACTAAATAGAAGTTTTCATATTCAGCAGTGATAACGCGACCTTCTTGGTCATGTTCTTCAATACCAATGCCGTTAGTTACGGACAATGGTTTAATGCGCGTAAATACAGCTGTGCCACTATAGCCTTTTTTCACAGCACTATTCCAGTATTGTTCATAACCTGGCAACTCCAAAGAAATTTGATCAGGTTGTAATTTAGTTTCTTGTAAGCAGAAAATATCCGCATCCAATTCGTTAAAGGATTCCATAAACCCTTTTGTTACAGCGGCACGTAGGCCGTTTACATTCCAAGAAATTAATTTCAATTCTTACTCCTTATTCTAATAGGGCTATACATACTGATATACTTTGTGAAAGCCTCTATTTTAACCATGTTCTTATATTGCAAAAATTTACTTATGTATACTAGCAATCATAATATTTTATATAGTGTAATAGAGCTTAAGTTAAGTTAATTTAATTAAACTTAACTTAACTATAACTTAACTAAGCTATACGTCACTACTTTTTGTGTTTCTTTGCATGTCTTGCTTCTGCGCGAGCTTTTCGAGCATTCTCATTTGCTTTCAAGTCACTTTCACGCTTTTCACGGAAATAATTTGCCGCTGTAGACAAAACGAGAATTACCAATACAGTCACATTAAACATGCCCGGACCGAAGGTATAGATGTGATAACACAAATAGCCAAAAGCAACAAGGGTTAGTAAATGTTTTAAAATATTCATTTGGCCTCCTGCATTATCTTAATGTTTCTACACCAGTCTTAAGTGGGAACCCATCATAGGTTACCCAGTCACTAGAACTACCAACATATAAGGCAGACTCAAGACCGACTTCACTCATAGTCAATAACGCATTACAAGCCGTTACCCCTGAACCACAATAGGTCACAACAGGTCTATTTTGGTAAATTTCATTATAATACTGGGATTCTAAATCTTTTACAGACTTAGGACCATCTGCGGTATAGCCACTTTCATAAAAATGATTAACAGCACCAGGAATATGACCTGTCATACCATCCATCGTATCTACTTGAGACCCATCATAACGATACGGTGCACGAGCATCAATGATAACATGATCCCCGCTTTCACTAGCCTTAAGAACCTCATCACGGCTCATAACCATATGAGTTTGCAATTCATAGTTAAATACAGTTGGTTCTGTAGGCAATGGAGTAGGATCTTTAGTAAGAAGATGACCTTCCTTAACCCAACGTTCAATACCGCCAGACAACACGCGCACATCAGACAACCCCATATAGCGCAAAGTCCACCAGAGACGACCCGCCAAGAAGAGCCAAGAATCATACACAACGACCTTGGAGTCGCGAGTAATACCATAAGACTCAAAGGTATGAGCCAATTGCTCCATATCTGGCAATGGATGACGACCGCCATGCTGTCCCAAAGGACCTGTTAAATCTTTATCTAAATCTACTGGAAAAGAACCTTTAATATGGCCTTTTTTATAATCTTGATAACCACGAGCATCTAACACGATGACCTCATCGAGATAAGCTAATAATTCTTTAGGAGTGATGAAATTTGACATATGTACTCCTTTCTATGATTATATCGAAAAATACAAATTTGATAATAATATTATATAACGATATGTAACTATGGACAATGAATATCAAAATATAATTTGAACAATACTTATATATGTACAAATACGACTTTAATATTCAAAGTATCCTAATCAAAAATAAAGGGTACGTCTATATAACTATAGGCGTACCCTTATATATGTTAATGTAATTCAATTATAAAAGAAAAGAATTTCCACAACGCAAACATACATAGGTATGCTCCCAGTCACGACGTAATACTGGATAAGTATCTCTATTCCAAACATATCGTTGATATGTTTTATATATTAACAACGCATATGCACCAAAATAAATAATTAGAGAAGCCTCATGCTTGCTTAGACCTGAGATCCAAAGCAACAATACGAGACCGAATTGAATTGCAATCCACCACTTTAAAATATATGTAGCAATTGATTTTTTCATTGGTGGTTTTGCCATCATAGAAAGTGCTGTTTGTTGCGTACCTACTGTATTACCAATACCAACACCAACTCGACCGCCGGCACCAATACCTACACCTGTAGTTACACCATTTACATTAGAAAAACCACCAGCATAAGCAATATTGTAACTTTGAATATTTTCTGATTGGCAGTATGGACATACGTATGCATTCTCACTCATAATTTTCTCTCCTATTATATCTCAAATTCTTATAATCGTTTATATCCTACTTACTGTTAATGAGAAAGCAATGAGAGTCACATTATTTTTAAGGCTAAAAAGTCTCTATCATAGATAGAGACTTTCACAATTAAAATTTCACATTATAATATTTTTTAAATGCTTTTACTGAAATAACATATCCACTTGAAGTTGCATCAACTTTTTCTTTTTTAAATGCCTCAATTGAATCTCCAGAATATATTACATTTCCATTAAAGTCATAAATAGCACTAAATTTGAGACTATTTACAACGCCTGAATCTTTTAACTTTGCTTTTTTTACTGTGGACTTAACCTTTTCTGAAGTATACGGTACTTTTGATAAATTATTTCTTTTTATTATACCTTCTATGGACTTATTATAATCGTAATCAGCTATAGCCTCGCCTTCAGCGATAAAGTTTTCTTTCTTATCAACTGTATATACCTTAAATTTTAAGGTATATTTTGGCGGATTATAAAGAACATTCTGTACAGAATTCAAGTCTAGATAAATATCACTACTACTATCATGACGTTCACGCCAAAACTGTGATGAATTCTGTAATTCACCTAAAGAAATGGCAAATGTTACACTGGAAATACAAACAAAAGCAACTATTAAAGTAAATAATCTAATAAGACGTAACAACATAACTTAACCTTTCTAAAATACTAAAAGAAAAAGAGCTCTATATTAGAGCTCCTTTTTTAGATAGCATCAATTTTTTGAAGCTCATCACCTATACGTTTTACGATGCCAGTCACAAGCGCATTTCCCATGAAGAACATACGCATACGATCAGATACTTCTACTACTTCACCTTTTGCGTTACGTTTATAACGAGTCCAGTCATCAGGGAAATCTTGTAAACGCTCAGCTTCGATTGGTGTAATAAGTCGATATTTACCATCAATTTTTAAAAGATGTGTAGATCGGTTAACACTTCCTTCAGAGGTAAGCATTGTACGCCCCGGTAGTTCAAGAGAGTCATATTCACTCATACCACCTTCAGAGAAGGTATAAATATGACCATTTGCTGCAGTTCGTGTAATTTTCTTAGGCCCACGAAGATATTTAAACTTCTCTAATTTTTCACCATCAATATAGTAATCTTCTGGTACTTGATTTTCTTTAACCACAATCTTTTTCATTGGGATTGGTTCTTCATCCCCTTTTGGTTCAGTTTCAATCGTATAATAGTACCCATTAGTCATAAGACCAGAGTTCCACATTTTACCATCAGAGAAGTTTGCAGATACCTCTGCAATATCTTCATCAAGCTTATTAGCATTAATACGTTTTTTAACAGCTTCATTTTTAACGGGGAACTGACGTCCAAAAAGACCATCTTTGAAGATATAAGGTGCATAACAATCTAAGCGAGCTTTTATATCAGCATCAACAGATAATGTAGCTTCATATTTAGTATGTAATCGTTTTCCCCACTTTGTATCATTTCTAAATACAAAGAAGAATACACGCCGTCTACGTTGAGCACGACCATAGTCAGCAGCATTAATAACACGCCACTCAACAGAATAGCCCAATTGGTTAAAAGCCGCTAGCATAATCGCAAAATCACGACCACGTTGGTTAGACGGAGCTTTCAACAATCGATCAACATTTTCTAAGACTAAATACTTAGGTTTAATGACCTCTGTAGCACGGATAATTTCCCAGAAAAGAACCCCTTTTTTACCTTCAATACCTAACTCATTCTTTTTGCTTCTTGCAACAGAATAATCTTGACATGGAAATCCGCCAACAATCATATCTACACCATTGGCTTTCATTTCCTCAAACTTTTCGTTAGGAATTAAAGCCACATCAGTTGGGATATGTTCCATATCAGGAAATCTATATAAACCTACTTCATAGGCATCTTGTGTCTTGCGAGATGGCTCATATTGGTTTGAATATAGTGTTTGAAAGACTTCTTTAGAAGAATTCTCTAAGCCTACTATAAAACCTCCAACACCATCAAACATGGAGAATATTTTCATTACCTTACCCCTTAATACATCAGTTTTACAGATCCTTATTATAGCAGAAATCTGAAAAAAGATCAAGATCAAATTTAGATATTATTTTGATATGGATTTTCTTACCTCTACGCCTTCAGGGGTAACTACCCAATAACTATTAGCTAAGTTAATTAAATCTTTACGCTTAACAACAATATTTAAAGGTTGTTCATAAAGCGTCTCAGGTAAGGTCAAAACCCATTGAGGATAGTTCTTTGCAATTAAAAGGTTTTCGTTAAACTTTAAATGCATCTTATTAAAATCAGGAATATCATCTAACGCGTTAATCAATGGATCCAATTGGTGTTCTAATTCTAAACGATTCACACCTCGTTTTTGCATCTTTTTACGCAATATATCAGATTTTTTCTCAAAAGTTTTAATATCTTTACTTCCCATAGCACGCATTATGAGCTTTTCTCTGGTCTTAACTTTAGGAATCGATATTACTTCCATTTTTAAAATATCCTCACATGATAAGTTATATTTGTTGGCATCAGATTTAATCCAAAGCCAACAAAGGAAGTAAGCATGAGTCTCTTTATATTTTTCGTTTGTAAGCCAGCCCCGTTTTAACTCTCCACCTTTCATATAGGAAACTTCAAATGCAAATGTTGTTAAAGGTTCATCACTCAAATTGTTCCTGGCATAATGTACGGCAGCCTTTTCATCAATATTAATACATCTTACCTGTTCATCATTACCATCTTCAATTATATATATAATAGTATCGATACCTTTATGTTGTTGATCCAAGGTTGTATTAGAATTAAATGAATCAATTATACCTTCATCAACTAAATAACTATATAAATACTTTTGTAAAAATTCATTTACCGCTCTCTCACTTTTTAAATCACCTTTAAAGGTTGATTTTCTCTCTACCATAATCCCCTCAATTTAACTTCTTTACTATTTCTGCTATATACTCTTTATTTAACCAATAGCATTGTTTTGTTATATATTGTCCATCTGAAAGCTCTACTTGATCTTTGCCATCTCTGGCCTTAGGTCGAATATGGCAAATGCCATTAAAGCTAGCACCTGGTAAATTATTAGATACGCCATTACGTACAGAAGTAAGCTGAACCCCTTCTTCCAATATGGATTTTGTTGTTGCCCAAAGATCTTTGAGCTCATGTTCTATAACAACTTCTGGCATATTCCACAGCATAATTCCTTTTAAATAAGGTTCTCTATTTTTATTTTCCTTTTCAGTCTCATCATATTGAAATACTACAAATAGATATTTTGTATACTCAAAATTTTCATAGAGTTGAGAGTCTTCCCATTCATCGTTAACCCAACGATGAAAATCGATTTGTTCAAAAGACATGTGTTCCCTTGGAATTCCAGTAGGCTCAAGTCGTATAGTTTTAAACTTAATATTTGCTTTACTAAACTCTCTAAGAGATTCTAATTTAGTTCCTTTTACGCCTAACACAGCGCTAATAAGGTTTGCATTAAAAGCCTTATTTTTAGTTACAGGAATATCTACGAGTTTTGCAATTTCAGATACTCGTTTACCAATATACGGCGCGAATCGTTCTTGTAACAATTGTAATGTTGTCTTACTTTTAAGTTCATCAGCATTAAAGAGTGATGGTATTAATTGTCTATCAATAACACGCCGAGCAAATGCAGACATGTAAGAACTTTTAAGAGAAAAGGCACGTTGTTTAGCTGGTATATTAGAAAATGGTTGTTTTCTTACGGACTTAGCATTAACCCCTTTAGTACACGCAGCCAAATACATTGTATCACCTTCTGAAATATTATGGGCCTCACCAGCTTTGATCTTATCTATAATAGTCTGCCAATCTTGTTTTATAATTTCTAAATCCACAGAATCAAAATTATGTAAAACAGACTTTATGATAGGGAAATCCTTTTTATCTAATCCATCTTTATATAAGTAAAATATAATCAATAAATTCTTATTTTTTTGCCAAAATGTTGACTCATAAAAGGAGTCTTTATAGTCTTCTTCATAGTTAATTATATTTAAAACTAATCGCTCTTTTGCAGAGAAATCGTTCTTTTTATTTTCTTTTATAGCAGTAACCTTTAGTTCTAATCCTAAATCAACAAAATCGGCCTCTGCCCTACTATTAACGGCCATTTTAAATAAGCCTTCTTCTAAAACCTGACCTATACCGCCCTTATTCCCCCGACTATCCAACCGATTATTTATATCAAATTCGCCTATCGTTCTACCTTCTGCAGATTGAGCTACACCTAATACTTCTTCAATGGAGTTGTATACCTTATCCGTACTCATTAGAACCCCTCCCATCATATATACATAAATTATATCAAAGGTATTAAGAAATATACCAATTTTACTTTCACAGCCATATTCATCTATATATCGCGAATTATAAATATTAATATATGTTCACATCAAATAATTTCATCTATTCCTTATGATTCTCTGCTCTATACGTCTTTTTTGGGACGTAAGTTTATGATATAATGTAACTAATTACTCTAGGGGCGTAGTGCGCCCAAACGGATCCAATAAGAGTTAGTGTGTTTTCAAGGAGCGTGCGCAGTTGAAAAAGGGATACATCAAGTTAATAGCAGCCGTTATACTTGGCATTGCTATTATCGGTGGTGGGATCTACGGGGTGTATACACTCTTGTCATCCAATACAACGACAATTTTATATCGATCAACCGTTGACGACAAAATCAACGCTATCCGTCCTTACATTGTCGCATTAGACACATATAATTCGTATAGTGTAGCCTATTCTAACCAATTACAACCAACTCTTGAAGAGTTACGTAATGGGTCCCATAACACGACCATAACATTGCCAAAATATAAGGACCTTAAAACAGCTTTAGAGGCTGCAAAACAAGATAGTCCAACTCCATATGAAGATGTAAACCAATCAACTAATGATGTATTAGCGATTCTAGACCAATTAATTCCGGTTGCAGATCAATTGCAAGCCTATTATGTAGAGCGTCGTTTCGAAAAAGATAATTTCAAAGGTAGCGATGAATTAGCTGCACAATATGTACCACTAGCTGAACAATTCTATGCTACATACAATGCGTTAGATTTAGCCTTAGATAATCGTAATAATGAGCTCTATACAGAACGCATGACTGAATATCAAGGTGAAAAACGTGAAAATGCAGTTAACTTCATCGAGTTAAATCTCATGACGGCCCAAACAATCGATCTTATCGATCCAGATGGAAATACGGATACCCAAAAGGTTGAAGCAAACTTGCAACAAATCACGCAACGCATCAACAAATTACAACCTGGTACAACATCAGAAACGCAAAACGCAGTTCGCGAGTATCAAGATTCTGTAAAAGAATTTGTCGCAGAGGCTCGCAACTATATCATCATCAATTCTTCCTACGGCGAAGCATATACACAACTATTTATTAAATATAACAAAATGGTTGGTAAAGCAAATATCGTAAATATGGCAGAACTTGATGCAACAGATCAAAAGAAAAAATAACTAACTACAAAAAATAACTAACTACAAAAAGAGGACTAGCCGTGGCTAGTCCTCTTTTGATATGTCTACAACTACTTTAAATTATATAAACAAGTTTCATTACTATAGGTTTATATAATAAAATTATTTCCGTTTTAAGTCTTTCGTAATGATATAGTATTCAGATGGAGATATCTTAATACCATCGATATTGTTATTCCCTACAATATTAATCTTAGGATATCCAAGGAAGAGTGCTATCGAATCATCTAGCATCAATTGTTGTGCATTGATCAACGCATTACGACGCACTAATGGATCGTTGGCACTTTCACCAAGAGCTAACAATTCATCGAAACGTGGATTGGAGAATCCAGAACCATTTGCCTCAGCACCGGTCCCCCAGTATTGTTTCAAGAACCATACAGGTTGGCCCGTATTAGCAGTAACTACACTAGAGATGAGCATATCGTAATCCCCAGATTGCGCCAATGTATCAATCACAGCATAGTCTATGATTTTAATTTGTAAATCTACACCGATTTTTTTGTAGTCCGCTTGTAATGCCTCTGCATATAATGGCAATTCAGGACGAGATGTATAGGCATAGAAATCAAGCACTAGGTTTTCACCATCTTTATCTACAATCCCATCACCATTTGTATCAATATAACCTTCACGTTTAAGTAATTCTTTAGCGCGCTCTACATTATATTTATTAGGATCCCGCAATTGATTGAATCCATAATCAATGGACGGTGGCAATGGAGCCTTACCGGCAATAAAGGTATCCTTCATAAGGTTCTTTGCATAGGACTCACGATCCGCTCCGGCAATGAGGGCCGCTCGAAGATTAGCATTCTTAAGCTTGCCTTTTTGGCTCATCCGAACGAATACATCACGTAAGGATGATTCTTCATAAATAGTAAATTTCTTATCGTTTTGGAAGATACCATATTCGCCAGGTCCAATGCTAACGGCCATATCTACATCACCCGCTTGCAATGCCATAGCTCGTGTATTGGCATCGTTAATAGATGGAATTTCAACCTTAGCAAAGCCTGGCTTGCCATCCCAGTAGTTATCATTCCGTGCTAGCTCAGCACGCTCTTTTGTAAATGATGTCACTACATAAGGACCAGTACCAATAGGACCTTCCTTCGCAATATCACGACCATTTGCCTCAGCCGTAACATCCATAATCAAGAATAATGGATCTCCCAACAAGTTTGGCAAATTATAATAAGGCTTATCGGTCTTAATTGTGAGCTCTTGACCATTAGCCGTCATTTCAGTGTAATTAAAGAATGTTTTTGCCCGTTTACTCTTCGCAAAGGTTCGTTCCAAAGACGCCTTTACGGCCTCAGCAGTAAGAGCATTACCGTTAGAGAACTTAACCTTATCGTTGATGGTGAAAGTCCAAGTCAGCTTATCATCACTTTGCTTCCAAGAGGATGCTAACCAGGGTTTAACATTCATGTGATTATCAAATTTTATTAGAGTTTCTCCTACACCATATCGTACAACAGCCCAGCTAAAATAGTTTTCTGTTGGTTCTAATGTACCTGCAAAGCTAATAGCCCCTACCTTTAATACATCATTAGATGAATCGGATGATTGATTCATGCAGCCTACAGTACCAAGGACCGTAATACCAAGCATCATACCAATCAGTAATGCCTTACGTAATCCTTTCATTCACACACCTAACCTTTCTCTATAAGTATATGTATATGTATATGTATATCATTTCATATGAGCATATTTTAATTATACCCATAGGGGTATATTGCTTAGTCAACTATACTATATATTTAGCGTTAACACAATCATTTTTGAGAAAATTTTCGATATATTTATGTAGAAGAAAAAATTATCCGCATAATAAATAATAGATAATATAAAAATAGCAGTTAACCAAATGGCTAACTGCTATTTTATATAATCAAAATTTACGCTTTCCCAGCTTCTTCTAAGGTAAGTGGCTTATGATCTTTACCAATTTCAAAGATAGAGCTCAATAGAACCTTTGTATAAGGATGTTTTGCATCTGCTAAATGGAATGCATCTAGCTCTTCAACGATAGCGCCTTTGTACATTACGACCACCTTGTGGCACATAGTACGAATGAACGCAATATCATGAGCGATAAATAGATATGTTAAATTTTTCTTTTTTTGTAAACGCGCTAGTAAATAGGCGATGGAGTCTTGTACAGACACGTCTAGAGCACTTGTTGCCTCATCTAGAACAAGAATTTCAGGTTCAAGTACAATAGCACGGGCAATAGCCACACGTTGACGTTGGCCGCCAGACATTTCATGAGGATAACGATGCATGAACTCGCGAGGTAGGTCTACCATTTCAAGATAGTCACCTGCGATTTGTTCTTCTTTACCTTTTTCAAGAAGCCCAAAATTGTATAACGGTTCAAGAATAATATCCTTTACCTTCATACGAGGATTGAAGG
The DNA here is from genome assembly GCF_051549505.1 of Veillonella sp. ZSJB6. Taxonomy (NCBI): domain Bacteria; kingdom Bacillati; phylum Bacillota; class Negativicutes; order Veillonellales; family Veillonellaceae; genus Veillonella; species Veillonella sp. ZSJB6. The sequence continues at coordinate 195,915 of NZ_JBPUGE010000002.1, forward strand.
CTGCAGATGGATCTTGGAATACCATTTGAATTTTCTTGCGATATTCTTTCGTTTGCTCAGAGTTCATATGTTGAATCTCTACACCATCTACATAAATCTCGCCTTCTGTGATAGGCAGCATCTTCATAATCATACGAACCAAAGTCGTTTTACCAGAGCCAGATTCCCCTACAATCCCAAGGGACTGGCCTTTTTCTAAGGTGATATTAATACTCTTACACGCTTCGAGCTCACCACCAGTAGGAAGTGGGAATCGTTTACATACATTTTTTAATTCTACAGCGTAGTTAGTCAATGTAACGACCTCCTTCCAATGTTGGTACAGCATCTTTTAATTGCTTCGTATATTCATTAGATGGGTTTTCCAAAATATCTTGCGGTGTGCCAGCATCAACAACACGACCCTTTTTCATAACAATTATATAGTCGGACATATAGGCCGCTACACCAAGGTTATGCGTAACCATTACGATAGCAGAATTATGCTCTTTAGCAAGTTCTAGCATTTGCATAACAACTTGAGACTGTGTCGTTACATCTAGTGCCGACGTCGGTTCATCACCGATGAGCAATGCTGGGTCTAAAGCTAATGCCATAGCAATGCCCACACGTTGTCTTTGACCACCAGATAATTCATGAGGATAACGGCGCAATATATCTGCCCCATTAGGAAGAGAAACAGATTCTAATAACTCAATTGCTCGTCGATCACATTCATCATTGGTAATTTCTATATGAGATTTAAATAATTCTCTAAACTGTTTACCAATGCGAACTATTGGGTCTAAAGCACTACCACTATCTTGGAAAATCATGGCCATGTCTTTACCACGTATAGCTCTCCACTCTGACTTAGATAGGGTGCGAAGGTCTTGACCATTAAAGATCATTGTACCATCTGTGACCTCACCACCTATAGGCAATAAACCCATGAGGGCCCGGATCACGGTAGTTTTACCGGATCCAGATTCCCCTACAATGGTCAATACCTTACCGCGTTCCAAGGTAAAGTTTACATCCATAACAGCAGGCACACCTTGGTACGCGATGTTAAGGTTCTCTACAGTTAGTATGTTTTCTGCCATTATAGCTCCTTATTATTTTGTAATTTTATTAGTAATCCAGTAGTAGTCACTTGGGTACATAACAGCACCTTTCAAGTAAGAACCAGTAACGATATTAGTTTTAGGGTAACCTAAGAATAATGCAGCACCATCATTCATCAATAATTGTTGAATTTGAATTGCATAGTCACGACGTTTTGCAGGATCAAATTCAGTTTCAGCAGCATCTAATAATTGGTCAACTTGTGGATTGGAGTAACCAGAACCGTTTTGAGGGTTGGAACCATCCACATTAGTATGCCAGTAGTTAGCTAAGAACCAGATTGGATCGCCTGTATTAGCAGTTACGATGTTGGAGATAAGCATATCATAGTCGCCATCTTGACCCATTTTATCAATCAAGTTATAGTCAACTGTTTTGATTTTCATGTCGATACCCACTTTTTTAAGGTCTGCTTGAACAGCTTCTGCATAAAGTGGTAATTCTGCACGAGAGTTATATACTACGAAGTTGAATGTTAATGGTTTGCCATCTTTATCAAGGATGCCGTCCCCATCAGTATCTTTCCAGCCATCTTCTGCTAATAATTGTTTAGAACGTTCAGGATTATACGCATTAGGATCTTTCAAATCTTTGAAGCCATAGTCCATGGATGGTGGAATTGGTGCGGAACCAGGAATGAATGTGCCTTTTAGCAATACATCGGCATAGTTTTTGCGATCTGTTGCGGAAATTACAGCTGCACGAACTTTGTCATCACCAAGAACACCTTTTTGGTTGATACGAGCCAATACTACGCGAAGAGATGCGATTTCATCAACCTTGAACTTATCGTTATTTTGGAATAAGCCCATTTCACCAGCACCGATGTTAACCGCCATATCAACATCACCAGATTGCAAGCTCATAGCACGCGTATTAGGATCGTCGATGGAAGGAATTTCTACAGTTTTAAATGGTACTGTACCATCCCAATAGTTTTCGTTAGCAGCCATCTCAGCACGTTCTTTTGTGAAAGATTTAACTACGTATGGACCTGTACCAATAGGACCTTCCTTCGCAAAGTTACGGCCATCTTTTTCAGATTGTACATCAACGATTAGGAATAACGGATCCGCTAAAAGGCCAGGCATATTAGGATATTCTTTTGTTGTATGAATAACTAATTGTTGACCATTAGCTTCCATAGAGTCATATTCGAAGAATGTTTTTGCACGATTGGATTTTTCAAAAGCCCGTTCGATAGATGCTTTAACTGCTGCAGCATCAACTTTTTTACCATTAGAGAATTTCACCTTATCATTGATTGTGAAAGTCCACGTTTTATGGTCTGGGGATACTTCCCATTTAGATGCAATCCATGGTTGAGGTTTCATTTGTTCGTCAAACTTAGCCAATGTTTCGCCTACACCATAGCGCATGACAACCCATGCGAAGAAGTTTTCTGTAGGTTCTAATGTGGATGCGAAGTTAGTTACACCAACTTTTAAAACATCCTTATTAGCAGCACCATTATTATCAGAGCCGCAACCAGCAATGAAGGAACCCATCATTACAATGCTAAGACCTGCTAAGAGGGCTTTTTTCCAAGATTTTTTCATGTAAAATCTCCTTGTACCATTACATATAAACATAAAACATACACATCATGACCACTACAATCTACAATAGTCATAATGGAAAAACCTTATTACCGCCTATTTATATAACAACTTTCACAACACAAGCTATAAATAAGCATCACACGTAACTAACCTTGGTTCTTAGGATCCACTACGTCCCGTAAGGAATCAGACCAAAGGTTAAAGATAGCAACTACGATAAGGATGGACATACCAGGGAATGCCATGAGCCAAGGGCTCGTTTGCAAATATTGGCGTCCTTCATTAAGCATAAGACCCCATTCTGGTGTTGGTGGTTGAGCACCAAATCCAAGGAAGGAAAGACCTGCTACTTCAATCATGATAGCCCCAATATCAAGTGCCCCTGTTGTAACAACAAGAGGAAGGATATTGGGAATGATATGACGTCTTAGAATAGTCGTTGTAGAGGCCCCCATCATGACAGCAGCCGTTACATACTCTTCACCGCGAACTTTCAACGTCATAGACCGTACAAGACGAGCATATTTTGCCCAACCAACTACAGATAGCGCTATAATCGTATTCACAATGCTACCACCCAAAATACCAGCAATAGCAATGGCTAACACAACGCCTGGGAAGGATAACATAATATCTGCAAGACGCATGAGGACCATTTCGATTTTACCACCGAAATAACCAGCTACGGCACCGATAATAGTACCAATGCTTACCATGATAACAACGATACTGACACCCATAAACAAGGATAACTGTGTACCATAAATGATGCGAGACAATACATCACGACCAAGCTTATCTGTACCAAACCAATGTTGACTACTTGGCGCTTGTAATGCTTGACTCAGATTTGAGCTAAAAGCATCACCCGGAGCAAGCCATGGTGCAAAAATAGCAATGAGTACAACAATAATCATCAATGTACTGTAGAAAGAGAACAGTTTATGTTTTTGAATAAATTCTGCCATTATGCTCTCTCCCTTTTTAATCTAGGGTCTAACAAGATATATGACGCATCAACTAATGCATTAATACACATATATGCTAAGGCAACCCACAACACAAAACCTTCGATCAATGGATAGTCGCGCATGGTAATGGCATATACTGCCATATTCCCAAGACCAGGCCAGGAGAATACCATTTCAATAACTGCAACACCGCCTAATAACCAACCGATGACAACGCCCAGTATAGTGATAAGTGGTAATACTGCATTAGGCAAAATATGACCGAATAAAATTTTCATCTCACTCACACCACGAGCACGTGCGCCGATAACATAATCCTTTTGCATTTCTTCAAGAATAACGAGACGAACTTGGCGCATGTACTTGGACCCGACTACAACAGCTAATGTAACGGCTGGTAGAATTACACCGATAGGAGTTACACGAGAAGATGCAATAGGAACAAGTCCTAATTTAAGGCCAAAGATATAAATCAGTACAAGGCCTAACCAGAATGATGGCATAGACACGCCTACAAAGGAAGCAACGCGCAACAGATAGTCGATCCATTTGTTTCGATTTAAGGCGCTTATAATCCCTGCCGGCAATGCATAGAGCAATGTAAATACTAATGATGTACCTGCTAACATAACTGTCCCTGGCAAAGCCTCCAACATACGATCTACAACAGGCTTTTTAGCAGAGTAACTCATCCCTAAGTCACCTTGTGCAGCATTCACAACCCAGTTTGCATATTGCACTAAGAACGGTTTATCTAACCCAAGCTGAGCTCGAGTTTCATCGATAAGCTCCTGAGACACGATAGTATCTGCCGTTTCTAGTAACATCGTAACTGGATCGCCTGGTGCTAAATAAGTGAGACAAAATGTTAAAAAAGTAATGCCAAACAGTGTAACAATGAATTGACCTAGCTGTTTAGCAAAGCGTTTGCCCATAGGCGCCTCCTCCTATACTCTCTAAATACTACAATAATCTAAATGAACAACTAATATGCTTATCGCTCCCGATATAGCAGAGGTGCATATAGGAAAACGACAAAAAAGGTTAGTCCACCTGACTAACCTAAATTAAGTATAGTATGTACAATACCATACATTTAGAGCAGGCTTTCTGACTCATGATTCATCGCAACATTTCGGCCTTCCCAGTTTCCCAGTGACCCTATAATGAAACCTTGCTCCTCATTACAGCTATTTGCATAGTATGGGATTTACACCCATTTTCCTCTTTTACGCTCGGTGAATACCGACACTCACTAGTTCATTCATTTTTATCGATTATAAATATACTATATTAATATCCTATTTACAATACATATACCCCTTATAGGTATATGTACATCGTAGATTTTCAATATAATTTTTATACTAATAAAAATTATCGATTACTGATTAAGTCTCTATTTATGTATAAACCTATGCAAATCACTTTATATATATGATTTTTTCTGTATTAACTGTATGCAACTGTATATATATTAATTATTATTATAATGGTAATTTTCTCATAATTTTTTTTTATACATGCCAAAAAACTTTTAATCACTTTAGTAACTATCAATTATTTATAATCAATAAAACCATAAATAATAAGTCTGATTAATATACCAAAAAGAGGCTGTTACTAAGTAACAGCCTCTTATAAGACGAGAGTTATTTAATTAATCGATACTTTGTTGTAAGCGGTGCGCTTTGCGTGTAGCCCACGCTTTACGCAAAACATAGATCACAAGACCAATGCTTACTGCCACGGCACTACCAACCATAGCATCAAAGCCACATGCATAGATAGCATACAAGCAGTAGATAACGCCTGCACCAAATACGTAATTGGAGCGTTTAATACGGCTTTCAGCTACACCAGCCATACGCATCATTGTAGGTACTGCTAAGATGCACAATACATATGGTACTACGTTAGTTACAACCGCCAAGTTTACCAATACTTCAAATTGCTCACGCAAGGAATCACTTGCAGTGAACAATGTAAGTAATGTTTCAACAGCGAGTAGAATGAATACGCCGCGAACAGGAGCATCCTTACTATTTACACGAGCGAATACTTTAGGGAAGTAACCATGTTCCGCTGCGCTTTTAAATACACGAGACAATGTGAATTGCCAGCAAAGTAAAGCGCCAAAGCAAGAAATAACCATTGCAGCCATCACGATGTTTGCAATTGTATCATTGAACATGTATACGAATGTCAAACCGAATGGTGCGTTAGAATTTAATAAGTCGATGTTAGGCACGATACCGGCCATAACATTTGTGGACAAGATGTAAACCACTGCCACTGCTAATGTACCCGCTACAGTTGCGATAGGTACGTTTTTCTTTGGATTCTCAACAGCATCAGCATTAGCCGCTGCGGACTCAAATCCTAGGAAGCCCCACAAAGTGAGGGAAATGGATTGTTTTACTGCATCGTAAAACGGAAGATCATTTGGGTTCCAGGCCGCCCAATAAATAGACGGGTCAAACCAATACCAGCCGATTGTACCAATTAATAAAACCGGCACAATAGAGCCCCAAATAGTCATGTTGCTGAGTCGACCTGTGAAGCGATTACCACGGAAGTTCAAAATCGCTGCAAACCACAAAAGCACAATTGTTACTTGGCTTGTTTGTGTTGCATTAAGGTCAACACCAAAGAAAGCTGCGCCATAACCTACGGCAGATACCGCGATGGCGATATTAGCAATGATGAGAGATATGCTGTAAGCATAGCTCGCCATAAAATGTCCAGTTTTACCGAAGCGGTGTTCTGCATAACCGCCCATGCCCCCTCTAATCTGGGAGAACATACCCGCTTGAGCAAAAATATACGCTAACAGAAGCGCACCCACAGCTGTTACGAGCCAAGATAAAACTGAAATAGTACCAACTTGAGCCAAATTAGTTGGTAACATAATGATCCCAGCTCCTAGCATATTGGCTGCTACCATTGTGGTTAGCTGGAATACAGACATTTTTTTAGCGGTGGTTTTCATGTATCAATCCCCTTTCAAAAGGTGAATTTTTTCTCGTCCATAATTCACTTAAATATAATATACCGCTAAGTAAATTCAGTTCGTGCTGTGATGGGCTTGAATGTAAATTTACCGTTGTTATTCTTATTACGAATTAAATAATAACACCTATGAACCCAAAATGAAAGTACTTTATTGGCGGACAAGCATTATTACACGAATTGAATAAATTATAGTTAATTTATCATCTAAAACGAACAGAACTCATTTTATCAATGACAGGGTATATTTTTACCCCATTTTATTCTGTGTATATATGTGATTTTTACTATCTATCACGGTTATAGTTTCGTAGTACAAGACTATTGTTTTCGAGCAGTCCACTGTATGCGTACACAAATTTACACCATTTTAATAGTAATTTATCAATTAGAATGACTCTTTTCTAGAAATTATCTATCATTCAAATAAAAAAATCGATATGCACATAAGCCGCAAAGAAAACTATTATAACCTTTGGTATAGAACTTATATGTATATCGATCTTATTTAGAATCTTATTCTTGTACAGAATTAACAATCGCATTCCACTGAGCAATTTGTTTTTCTTCTCCGGCGATAACAGCTTTACCATTGTTCCGTTGTCTTTCCACACATTCTGGAGCTGTACCAGAATAGTTATTACGGCCAGCTATGCAAGCTTCGATGGAAATAGCATCAAGTATATCTGCATCAAAATGGTCGGATATAGCTTTAAAATCCTCAACGGATAAATCAAGCAATACGCAACCTTTTTCAATGCAATGATGTACAGCATTACCTACGATTTCATGAGCTTCACGGAATGGAACGCCTTTTTTCGCAAGGTAATCGGCCATATCTGTAGCATTAGAGAAATCATCATCGAGGACAGCTTTCATATGCGCCCCATTGACCTTCATACCACGGACCATAGCCGCATTAATGGACAATGCAAAGTGTACTGTATCGATAGCATCAAAAATACCCTCTTTATCCTCTTGCATATCTTTATTATATGTAAGTGGTAAGCCTTTTAATGTAGTTAATAAACCTAACAAGTGGCCATAGGTACGACCTGTTTTACCACGAACAAGTTCACATACGTCAGGATTTTTCTTTTGTGGCATAATGCTAGAGCCTGTGCAATGAGCATCATCGAGTTCAATGAAGTTAAACTCATTAGTAGACCACAAAATCAATTCTTCGCTAAGACGGCTCAAGTGCATCATCACAAGAGATGCAAAGGACAAGAATTCAACTACATAGTCACGGTCGGATACGGCATCCATACTATTTTCGTAAATACGGGAGAAGCCGAGTAGCTTTTGCGTATAGGTTTGATCAATACCGTATGTAGAACCTGCTAAGGCCCCTGCACCAAGTGGCATGATATCTGCATGTTTGAAGACCATCAACAAACGGTCAAAGTCGCGTTCTAGCATAGAGAAGTATGCCATCATATGATGACCAAATAATACAGGTTGCGCCCGTTGTAAATGCGTATAGCCAGGCATGATAACATCACTGTATTTTTCAGCCGTTTCGATGAGGGCTTTTTGCATATCTACGATGAGCTCGCCCATTTCTACAACGGCTTTACGCACGTACATATGTAAATCAACTGCACATTGGTCATTACGGCTACGACCTGTATGTAAACGGCCACCTGCTTCGCCGATATCATCGGTTAGGCGCTTTTCAATATTCATATGAATATCTTCAAGAGCTACGGAGAATGAGAACTCCCCTTTATCGATTTGGCCTTTAATCTTTGTTAAGCCCTCAACAATAGCATCCCGATCTGCGTCGGAGATAATATTTTGTTTTGCCAGCATTGTAGCATGTGCTTTACTGCCTGCAATATCTTCGGCGTACATCCGCGCATCAAAAGCGATAGAGGATGTAAAATCCTCTACCGCTTTATCAGTGCCTTTTGTGAAACGCCCTCCCCACAATTTAGCCATTATTTACCTGCCTTTTCTTTCATCAATGCATTAATTTTAAGAGGTAAACCGAACAAGTTAATGAAACCAGCCGCATCAGCTTGGTTGTATACATCATCTTCTTCGAATGTTACGAAATCTTCGCTGTACAAGGAGTATGGAGATGTTGCACCAGCAGAGATAATGTTGCCTTTGTACAATTTAAGTTTTACTTCACCAGTTACAGTTTTTTGAGTTTCATCAACGAATGCTTGCAAAGCGCTCATCAATGGTGCGAACCACATGCCATCGTATACAAGTTCAGCGTATTTGTTAGCAATAAGTTCTTTGTAGTGGTATGTAGCTCTGTCGAGGCAAAGGTATTCAAGTTCTCTGTGAGCATACATGATGATGGATCCACCTGGGTTTTCATAAACGCCACGGGATTTCATGCCTACCAATCTATTTTCAACGATATCCACAACGCCTACGCCATAGTGTGCACCGATTTCGTTGAGTTTTTCTAACAATTGTAAAGGAGTACCTTCTTGGCCATCTACTGCTACAGGTACGCCATCTTTGAAGGATACAGTTACATAACCAGCTTCATCTGGAGCTTGTTCAGGAGTATGTGTTACCAAGTACACATCATCTTTAGGAGCATTTGCTGGATTTTCAAGATCGCCGCCTTCATGGGACAAATGCCATACGTTTTGGTCCATGGAATACGGATGGGATTTCGTAGCTACAACTGGAATATCATGTTTAGCAGCATATTCCATGCAGTCTGTTCTGGATTTCAAATCCCATTCTCTCCAAGGAGCGATGATTTTCATATTAGGAGCCAATGCTTTGATAGCAAGTTCGAAACGAACTTGGTCATTACCTTTACCAGTCGCACCGTGAGCGATAGCATCAGCACCTTCTTTTTTAGCAATATCTACAAGGATTTTACCGATTAAAGGTCTAGCGAAGGATGTACCTAATAAATATTTACCTTCATAAACTGCACCAGCTTTTACTGTTGGCCATACATAATCTTTTACGAACTCTTCTTTAGCATCAACGATGTACGCTTTAGAAGCACCAGATTTGATTGCTTTTTTCTCAACTGCATCATAATCCTCAGGTTGTCCTAAGTCTACGCACACTGCGATAACTTCAGCTCCATAATTTTCTTTTAGCCAAGGAATGATAACAGATGTGTCTAAGCCACCAGAATATGCGAGTACTACTTTATTTGCTTTACCCATGATAACACCTCATAAAAACTTACTATGTATTTAAACTCATATAATCAATATTATATCAGATAATTGTGAAAGCACCGTGGCATCTAGCTCAACGGTCATTCCCTCTTTCTGACAAAAAATAGTATACACCTGTATAATTATAAACGCAAGCATTATTTTTATTCAATTTAGTAATATATTTCGATTCCGAAACAATATAATAAAAAAGCTATATTCAGTGATTTAATACTAGACATAGCTTCATTTCTTACGATGGACTATCTATTCTTACTTAATATTAATAGGTGAAAACTGGTAATCTAAAGCTATCTTATAATCTGTAGTTGTATTTATTGATGCTTTTAAAGTATTAACTATTAAAGACTGAATTTCACCTATAACCGAGTAAAGCTCATTTTGAGCTTCATTAATAATCGCTTCAATACGAACATCTAAATCATAAGACCTAGAAATTCTATAATCACCTGTACTGTAGTCTACATTGCTAAATAGCTTTAATATATTTATCTTAGATATCGCTATATCGAAAGCATTTATACTATTTAATATATTATTTTTATCTATTTCATTTACGCCTATAACGGTCTCATTTTGAATATGTGGGATTGAATCCACAATGTATTGCTCTCTAACAGCAACTCGCAAAGACTCATCAGTCATTATTTGTTCTCTATCTAACGCTTTATCCCAAAAGCAATGCCTTACAGTCATACAATCATGTTCATCATCGTAGTAAACTATCCAGTTTTCAAATTTATTAGCATCTGTTTGTTCAATATAAAAGATTTCACGGGCATAGGAATCAATATCAAGTGCTTCAGACTTATAATCTAATCCTCCAGGACCTCTTAAATAATAGGATATAAAATTCTCCAATCGAAGCATAGCAAACTTAATAATAGGTTTTGCTCCAATATAAATAGATAAAAAATTGCCTTCCTCATACTGCTTTAATTCAATATTATCCAATAATTATGCTCCTAATACTCAAAACTCTCTCTAAATGTATGTATCTATTATTACTAATGTAGCAAAAAAATCTCTGTTCGCCAATTAATTATTCATTAGCAAACAGAGATTATAAAATATATTCAATTATTCATCCACAAGTTCTAAGTCTTGTTGGTATGCATAGTCCGCTTCCGCTTGTGTAATCATGCCTTGGTCTACCATTTGTTCGAGCACCAGTTTTTGTCTAGCCTTAGCCCCTTTATAGTTTGTATATGGATCTAAATAGGATGGTGCATTAGGTAGTGCTGCAAGGAGTGCACTTTGCCCTAATGTCAATCGGCTTGGACTTGTTCCAAAGTAGCCATGAGCAGCTTCGTAAATGCCGTAGTAATTATGACCATAATATACAGTATTTAAATACATGGTGAGGATTTCTTCTTTCGAGTAGTAATGTTCCATTTCACTAGCAAGGATTGCTTCCTCTACCTTACGACTCATGATGCGTTTTGATGAAAGGAAGAGATTTTTTACTACTTGTTGTGTAATAGTACTCCCACCCTCTACAGTTTCACCTGCTATAGTATTGGTATAAAAGGCGCGAATAATACCGAGCACATCAATAGCTCCATGTTTATAGTACCGCTTATCCTCAATGGCGATAAGTGCATTCTTTGTATATTCTGGAATGACATCACCCTTCACCCAGTGTTCTTTAGAAACACGTTGATTAAGGGCCACCTCTACCTTTTCTTTAAATGTAAATATTCGTATGATACGATCCGTACGGCTGAGGGTATCTTCACTTTGTTCTATGCGTTTTTCAACAGTTGTGTGAGCCTTACTTTCACGAGCTGCACCTTGAAAGCTATGGTATCCGTCATATATAAACATGGCCAATATGATGACCACCACGAACACCACTAGATTTCGAAGGTAGCGAAACACTTTCATTGCTTTCACCTATTTCATAAAGGACCATAGTATACATACAGTTATTAACTAACAGTATATACAACGCCTTATATACATATACTACTATAATGTGTATTAAATGTATTGTATCACATCAATCAAGAAGAAGATATGTATAGACCTTGCTATATAGCTGTTAGGAAAAGAATTCTAACAATATAAAAGAGAGAATCTTACTATTTATAACCAAGCGTATATCTACATATACAGATTTTATTCATATTAGGTATACTTATTAAGTTGTATTATAAACTTTACATGGAGTATAATAGTAAAGATGATAAAAACATGCCCATTGGAGGAGTATTATGAAACAATGTATGGATTCAGAAAATCTACATCGTCGATTGCGTAAAATCCTTGGTCAAGTGCAAGCTATTGATCGAATGATTGAAGAAGACATTCCATGCGAAGATGTATTGAGCCAAATTAATGCAGCTAAATCTGCACTACATAAAGTAGGTCAAGTAGTTCTTGAAGGACATATCAACCACTGCGTGCGAGATGGTATCGAACACGGTGACGTAGAGAAAACCATTAGCGACTTTACAAAAGCTGTAGAGCGTTTTGCAAACATGGGAAAATAAAGAAGAGGCTAAGAGGCCTCTTCTTTTTTTACCAAAAACAAGGCTCTACTAAATCTCGAAGCTCCCCCGAAAAAGCAAATAAAAATCAAATCTGATTAAAACATCCATCATATATGGCTCAAGAAAAAAGGACTCTACATTCGTAGAGTCCTTTATATTACCACAAAGTATTAGTCGTGGTTAGTTGTTAAGAATTCGCTCAATGCAGCGAGTGCATCATCTTCGTCAGCACCGTCAGCTGTCAATGTAACAGATGTGCCTTTTGTAGCGCCCAAAGTCAATACAGTTAAGATGGATTTAGCATCAGCTGTTTTACCGTTAGCAGCGATTGTCACTTTGGAAGCGTATTTAGCAGCCAATTGTGTGAAAGCTGTAGCAGGACGAGCATGTAAACCAGATTCGTTAGTAATTTCTACTGTTAATTCTTTCATGATAACCTCTTTCTATCTCGATAGGTAGTACCTATCCCATACGTTCTAATAGATATATTGTATCAATTTCAAGCATTTTAATTCAAGTATATTGAAAGTTCTTTGCTATATACTGATGAGCTTAACACTTTTCTTAGAGTTATACAGAATTATAGTAAGTCTTTTTCGGCTAGCACAGATTTAGCATAGTCTGTAATTTCTTCTGCTGTATCCATGGAAAGCGCTTTATTAGCCACCTCTTCACATTCTGCTTTAGAAACGGAACGCAAGATTTTCTTAATAAGAGGTATAGATGACGCTGTCATAGAGAATTCGTCAAGGCCAAGGCCTAATAGAATCATTGTGGCTACAGGGTCACCAGCTAGTTCACCGCACATGCCTGTAATTTTACCTTGTTCATGGCTCGCATCGATAACATGCTTGATAAGACGTAAGACACCTGGATGCAATGGTTGATATAGAGAACCAATAGACTCGTTCATACGGTCTACCGCCAAGGTGTATTGGCATAAATCATTTGTACCGATACTGAAGAAGTCTACGTATTTGGCCAAAATTGGAGAAATAACAGCCGCCGCTGGTACTTCGATCATAATGCCAACCTTGATATCCTTGTTGAATTCTTTGCCTTCAGCTGTAAGTTCTGCCTTACATTCTTCGAGCATAGCATTCGCTTGTTTCACTTCTTCTACGGAAGCAATCATAGGGTACATGATGTGAATATCGCCAAAGGAACTAGCACGCAATAACGCACGTAATTGTACTTTAAAGATATCCGGACGGTTCAAGGAAATACGAATTGCACGATAACCAAGGAATGGATTCATTTCAGTTGGCAAATCAAGGCATTTCAACTCCTTGTCACCGCCGATATCCATGGTACGGATGATAACAGGCTGCCCCTGCATATCTTCTGCAACTTTTTTATATTCTTCGAACTGCACATCTTCTGTTGGCAACTCGTCGTTTTCCATGTACAAGAATTCTGTACGATATAAGCCAATACCTTGTGCGCCCATTGTAAGAGCATGTTTAGCATCTTTAGATTTACCGATATTGCCAAATAATTCTACATGATGACCATCAGTTGTTTTTGCTTCAAGATTAGCAGATTCACGCAAGCGTTTCAATTCCTCTTGGTATGCAGCCGCTTGATTTGTATATTCAGCCCAATCCGCATCAGATGGATTTGTTTCCACAATACCATCTGTACCAAGTACAACAGCTTTCTCGCCCTCTACGAATCCTTCAATATCGCCAACACCCATAACAGCAGGAATTTCCAAGGTGCGCGCCATGATAGCTGCATGAGATGTAGGGCCACCAGCAGCTGTTACAATGCCTTTAACCACATTTTTATCTAAAGAGGCCGTATCAGATGGTGCCAAATCATGAGCCACCAAAATAACCTCCCCAGAAATATGGGATAAGCCACGTGGGTTCATACCTAACATATTGCGCATCAAACGATCACCAATATCTTTGATATCTGCACCGCGTTCACGCATATATGGATCTTCCATGCCAAGGAAGATATTCGCAAAGGTTTCAATAGTTTGAGCGGTAGCCGCCACTACATTAGTATGGCTAGTCTCAACGAGGGATTTAATACCATCAGACAAGGATGGGTCTTGCGCAATTTGCATATGAGCTTCGAAAATAGCCGCCTCTTCAGGGCCCATTTCTTTCAATGCCTTTTGGCGGATTGTATCCAATTGTTTTAAGGTGGATGCCATAGCAGCAGCGAACTTACCAATTTCCGCTTCTACCTTATCCTCTGCTACAGTGTAATCAGGAATGACAATTTCCTCTTGAATATATCTATATACATTGCCTACTGCAACGCCACGAGATCCAGAAATCCCTTGAATTCGCATATGTGTTCCTCTTTCTATTACGATAAACTACATTACTCTATATTCTATCATTTCTCTGACAAACAATAAAGTAATAGAGCCCTTTATATCCGCCTATTTAATCGTCCCACGTGGGTTATTTTCTGCTTACTTTCGCTATAATTTTATAAAGTTCCACCACATAATTAAGGGTCATTTATGATATAATAATATAGAATATATAATAATATACATATGAGACTTTCACAGGCTTCATGGTGAAAGTCTTACTTATTAATAGGAGACTTTATGAAATTAACTAAAATGCATGGTCTTGGCAATGATTTCATCCTCTTTGCCGACCCTCAAGGTGCTAACAAGGACTATACTGATTTGGCGATTCGCCTTTGCGATCGTCGTACTGGTATCGGTGCTGATGGTCTTGCCATTCTAGTTCCTTCAAAAACCTGTGATGTGCGCATGCGCATCATCAACTCTGATGGTAGTGAAGCAGAAATGTGCGGCAATGCAATCCGTTGCTTTGCCAAATATGCCTATGAACACGGAGAAATTACTAAAGAAACTTTCACCATCGAAACCTTGGCCGGTGTAATGAAACCTACCTTAACCATTGAAAATGGCATCGTAATACTAGTTACAGTAGATATGGGCAAACCATTCTTTAACAGCAAAGATGTACCTATCAACGTGGATATGGATAAGGTTATCGACGTAGACCTCGATGTAAACGGCGAAACAGTAACGGTAAGCTCCGTATTACTCGGCGTGCCTCATACAGAGGTGTATATCAATGACATTACAAAGGCGCCTGTAACGACACAAGGTCCTATCATTGAAAAACACGATGCATTCCCATCCAATACAAATGTTAACTACATTGAGGTAGTGAACAACAAGCACATCAAGGTTCGCACATGGGAACGCGGTGCTGGCGCTACACTAGCATGCGGTACAGGCTCTTGTGCTTCTGCTGTTATGTCCTTTGAAAAAGGCTTAACCGGTCGCGAAGTCGATGTAGAGCTTTATTTAGGAACATTACATATTTCATACTTGGAGGATGGCACGGTGCTCATGACTGGCCCGGCTGAGGAAGTCTTCGAAACAGAACTTCCTATCGATTAAAATGAAGTGGTTACAACTCATATTAAATGCGTTTCTAAAGTATCAACAAGGCCGTTCTCTAATGCCGAAAAATACGGAGTCGCTCATAGGTTTACTCATATCTATCCTCGTCATTATCATCACCGTAGCTAACGGTATTGCTATTGGTTACGCCTTGATAGTGGTATGGTGCATCATGGCCTATGTATTCTATCGCAAAGGATACCAACGAAAAGAACTGCTAAACCTATCATGGACAGGTGCTAAAAGCTCGATTGTAGTAATACAAATATTCTTGCTTATCGGTTGGCTCATTGCTATGTGGCAAGCAGCAGGTATTATCCCTATGATTATCGCCACCGGCATCGACTTGATTGATCCGTCCCTCTTTATTGCTTGTGCCTTCTTATTAACAGCGATTGTTAGCATGATATTAGGTACAGCTTACGGTACTGTAGGCACCATAGGCATTGTACTCATCACGATGGCAAGAGCCGGTAATATTCCAGAGAATATCGTAGCTGGTGCCATTATAGCCGGTGCATACTTTGGTGATCGCAACGGCCCATTGTCATCTAGCGCATCACTGGTAGCAGCCTTAACACATACTAAGATTTCTAGTAATATACCAATTATGTTTAAAGCGGGACTACCTGCACTTGTTATTTCTACAGTGCTCTACCTAATACTGTCCCAGTGGTTTCCTCTAAACTATGAAAATAGTTTGTTATCCGATACAATCCACTTTATCTTCAATATTGATTGGACATTGTGGATTCCAGTGATTATCGTCATCGCTTTATTGCCTTTGAAAGTATCTATCCGTTGGCCTATCGGCCTCAGCGCATTAGCCGCAGCCATTCTGGCTTATACAAATCAAGGAGCTACTCTTTCCGATTTAGGCTGGTATACCTTAACAGGATTTGAACTACCACATTATAATCCACTAGCAGACATCATTCATGGCGGTGGATTGCAAACAATGTTCATCCCCACCCTATCTATCTTTATGGCCACTGCCATTTCAGGCATGCTCGAAGGGGTTGGCTTCTGGAATGATGTTAGACAACTATTAGAGCGAGCTAAAACGCGGAGCGATGTATTTGCTGCCAATGTAGGTCTTGCACTCTTAACCGGCGCTGTTGGCTGTAGCCAAGCTATTGCGGTTGTAATGACACATTCTATTATGCGTATTACCTACGCTCAACGGGGTATTCAAGATGAAGATGTGATGCTCGACTTTGAAAACAGTGGCATTCTCATTGCTCCACTATTACCATGGAACATCGCTGCTTATGTACCTGTAGTTATGATAGGTACTAGTACAGCTGGCTATGTACCATTCGCCTTCTTCCTATACCTCGTACCACTCCTTTACTGGTTACGACTACGGAATCAAGATCAATCAATCATACGCTAATTACAAAATCAATCAAATTTACACTAATTACAAGATTAACCAATCATAAGCTAATAATTTATCTTAAAGGGGAATTTGTATGATTTACACCATTACCTTTAACCCAGCCCTCGATTACATCGTACGACTTGAGCAACTCAAGACTGGTACCATTAATCGCACCACCCAAGAATACGTTCTTGGTGGCGGCAAGGGTATCAACGTATCTATCGTACTCAACAACTTGGGCATGGATACAACGGCACTCGGTTTCATCGCAGGATTTACAGGTGAAGAAATCGTAACGCAGCTCAATAGCTTCGGCGTAAAAGAAGATTTCATCCGTCTTCGCGAAGGTTTAACTCGCATCAATGTTAAGGTGAAAGCCTCTGATGAAGAAACAGAGATCAACGGCCGTGGACCAATTATCTCGGATGACGAATTAGAAGCACTTTACAAACAGCTCGATACATTGACAGATAAGGATACACTAATCCTTGCAGGCAGTATTCCTTCTAGCTTACCAAGCGATATGTACGAGCTCATTATGGAGCGCTTACAACATAAAAACATTCGTATCGTCGTAGATGCTACAAAGGATTTACTTACACGAGTATTGCCATATAAACCGTTCTTGATTAAACCTAACAATCATGAGCTTAGCGAAATCTTTGGTCGACCCCTTTCTACAAAGGAGGACCTCGTAGAAGCTGCCAAAGCATTGCAAGAGAAAGGCGCACAGCATGTGCTTATCTCCATGGCTGGTGATGGGGCGATCTTGGTCGCAGCTGATGGCACTGTATATACGAGCCCTACCCCTAAGGGAACGCTCGTAAATTCTGTAGGCGCTGGCGATTCCATGGTAGCAGGCTTTATTACAGGCTTTGAAAAGACAGGCGACCTACAAGAGGCTCTATACTGGGGTATCTCTAGTGGCTCTGCCTCCGCTTACTCTGAAAACCTCGCTACACTGGCAGAAGTAGAAGTATTACTTTCACAAGTACGAGTTAACTAGTTTTACATTTTATTTGCATCAAGGAGTACACATATGCAAATCACTGATTTATTAAAACCTCAATCCGTCCTGCTAAATGCAGACCCTGTTACAAAGGCTGACGCCATTTATACCTTAGGGGAATTAATGGAAAAAGGCGGCAACCTCATCGACAAAAGTGAGTACTTAGCAGCCGTTTTTGCTCGTGAAGAATCTGGCTCTACCGGTCTTGGTGACGGCATCGCTACACCACATGCTAAATCTGCAGGTGTAAAAGAAGCAGGCCTAGCAGCTATGGTTGTGCCTCACGGCGTAGACTTCGAAGCACTCGACGGTCAACCTTCTCGTTTATTCTTCATGATTGCTGCCCCTGAAGGCGCTGCAGACACTCATGTAGAGGTATTGAGCCAATTAGCTATGATGGTTATCGATCCTGATTTCAAAGAAGCCCTTATCGCTGCACCAACTGTAGAACGTTTCTTAGAACTTGTAACAGCTAAAGAGCAAGGTAACTTTGACCCATCCGTTGAAGGATATATCAAACAGCCAGAATCTCAAGAGACTCCAAGCATTACCGATGCTATCGAAGCTAAAGCTACGGAAGCTATCGAAAAAGTGGCTCCTAAGATTTCTGTAGATACCCCGCACTACGATGTATTGGCTGTAACTGGTTGCCCTACTGGTATTGCTCATACCTACATGGCTGCAGAATCTTTAGAGCGTAAAGCGAAAGAAATGGGCATTTCCTTAAAGGTTGAGAAAAATGGTGCTTCTGGTGTTAAAGATGCTCTTACAGCAGAAGAAATCGCTCATGCTAAATGCATCATCGTCGCTTCTGATCGTCAAGTAGAAATGGCGCGTTTCAACGGCAAACCTATGATTCAAACTAAGGTTGCGAACGGTATCAATAAAGCAGAGGAACTATTAACAGAAGCAATGGCTGGCACAGCACCTGTATACCAAGCATCTGCAGCAGACCGCAAAGCGGCTGAAATCGCTGCTAGCGCATCTGACAGCGTAGGTCGTCAAATCTACAAACACTTGATGAACGGCGTATCTCACATGTTGCCATTCGTTATTGGTGGCGGTATCTTGATTGCCCTTGCATTCTTGTTCGATACATTTGATCCTGCGAACCCTAAAAACTTCGGTTCCGGTACACCTTTATCTGGCTTCTTAATGCAAATCGGCGGTGCATCCTTTGGCTTCATGTTGCCAGTATTAGCTGGTTACATTGCTATGAGTATTGCTGACCGCCCAGGTCTTGTAGCTGGTTTCGTTGGTGGCTTATTGGCTAACCAAGGTGGCTCTGGTTTCCTTGGCGCATTAATCGCCGGCTTTGCAGCAGGTTATTTAGTATTATTAGTTAAAAAATTAGTATCTGGTTTGCCTCAAGCATTAGAAGGTACAAAACCAGTTCTCTTCCACCCTGTACTCGGTGTATTATTCATTGGTGTTGCTATTACCTTTATCATCAACCCTCCTGTATCTGCACTTAACCACTGGTTAATGGACTCCTTGCAATCTATGGGCACTACTAGCCGCGTATTGTTAGGTCTTATCTTTGGTGCCATGATGTCCGTTGATATGGGTGGTCCTGTAAACAAGGCTGCTTACGTTATCGGTACTGGCGCCCTTGCTACTGGTGAATACGGTATCATGGCGGCTGTAATGGCAGGCGGTATGGTTCCTCCGTTAGCAATTGCGCTTTGTACTACATTCTTCCCTAGCCGCTTTACAGAAGCAGAACGTAAATCTGGTATTACAAACTACATCATGGGCCTCTCCTTCATCACAGAAGGGGCTATCCCATTTGCAGCGGCTGATCCAGTTCGCGTATTACCAGCTTGCATCATCGGTGCTGGTACAGCTGGTGCGTTATCTATGTTCTTCGAATGTACACTACGCGCTCCACATGGCGGTATCTTCGTAGTACCAACAATTGGTAACCCTCTTCTTTACCTTGCATCCATCGCAATTGGTTCCGTTGTGGCTTGCTTTATCTTGGCATTATTAAAACCAAGCCTAAAAAAATAATTGTGAAAGCTAGTTTAATACTAGTACATATGGCAAAAACATACATATGCTAAATAAGTACATATAGCAAAAGGACTAGAACTCTAGAGTTCTAGTCCTTTTCTTATGCAAAACACCCTATGCCATTCATGATATATGGTGTTTTTGATGCAATAAGTTATGAACTAAGCACTTTAAATTTATTTATATTTTTCCAAGTTTATCTTCTTCGTACACATCCAGTATTCATCTATTCTTCTATAAATTGTACAAATATATCGATTTATGTTAAACTATATAAATATAAATAAATTTTAAAATTATAAATTATTTTTTTCAATTCTAGTTCGGAGAGTAATTCATGAAATCATCTAGGAAACGTAAGGTTACCGCTGCATTTTTTGCAGCTGCAGCGTTGGGTGGTGTTGCCCACGCAGCCCCTACACTCAACATGAATGATTTGGTAGGTTCGAACACTACCACTGAATCAACGGCTCAAGGCAATAATAATATTGCTACTCCAGTCGTACGACCTATGGCAACTCAGCCTACCCCTGTAACTACACAATCAGTTCCAAAGGTAACACCATTAATACCGCGTGTACGTCCAGTACCTGTAAATGATATTGCAAAAGCTTTATCAGATCAACAACGGGCCGTTTCACAACCACAATATGTTGTTAACAAACAAACTAATGCTGTCATGGAACCAACATTGGCCATGCATAGCTTGATGAACGTACAACGTAAAACTGAACCTGTTACAGTACAAAAACAAGTTGATGGCAAACAGCAAGTGCAAACGACACAGGTACAACGTACTCCTGTAATGGTTCAACAAGAATCTACAACTCCTTTAGTTATTGCTAATACAACTCAAACTAAAGCCGTTGTAGCAAAACAAAAATTAACTATTCGAGATATTCAACGTGCAGAACGTGAAAGATTAGCTCAATTAGCAGCAGAAGAAGCTGCACAACAAGCAGGTACAAACCAAGTTGATCAGCAAATGGTTGCTCAAAAACAAGCTGAAGCTCAGCGCCAAGCTGCAATTCTAGCAGAACAACAACGTCAAATGGCTATGCAAGCGGAACAGCAACGGATTGCACAGCAACAAGCTGAGGCTCAACGCCAAGCTGCTTTGCAAGCTGAACAACAACGTATTGCAGAACAACAAGCCGAGGCTCAACGTCAAGCGGCTATGCAAGCTGAACAACAACGTATTGCACAACAACAAGCCGAGGCTCAACGTCAAGCGGCGCTAAGAGCCGAGCAAGAGCGTATCGCTGCACAGCAAGCTGAACAAGCTCGTATCGCTGAAGCACAACGTCAAGCTGCAGAGCAAGAACGTCTTCGTATCCAAGAAGAACAACGTCGCATTGCACAACAACAGGCCGAGGCTCAACGTCAAGCAGCTATGCAAGCTGAACAACAACGTATTGCACAACAACAAGCTGAAGCTCAACGTCAAGCAGCTTTGCAAGCTGAACAACAACGTATTGCTGCTGAGCAAGCTGAAGCTCAACGTCAAGCAGCCTTAAAAGCTGAACAAGAGCGTATCGCAGCAGAGCAAGCTGAAGCTCAACGTCAAGCGGCTATACAAGCGGAACAACAACGTATC
The DNA here is from genome assembly GCF_051549505.1 of Veillonella sp. ZSJB6. NCBI lineage: Bacteria > Bacillati > Bacillota > Negativicutes > Veillonellales > Veillonellaceae > Veillonella > Veillonella sp. ZSJB6. The sequence continues at coordinate 217,650 of NZ_JBPUGE010000002.1, forward strand.
GCAGCAGAGCAAGCTGAGGCGCAACGTCAAGCGGCTCTAAAAGCTGAACAAGAGCGTATCGCTGCAGAGCAAGCTGAAGCTCAAAGTCAAGCGGCTATGCAAGCTGAGCAACAACGTATTGCTGCAGAGCAAGCTGAAGCTCAACGTCAAGCGGCCTTAAAAGCTGAACAAGAGCGTATCGCAGCAGAGCAAGCTGAAGCTCAACGACAAGCTGCCTTAAAAGCTGAACAACAACGTATCGCTGCTGAACAAGCTGCTCGCCAACGTGCAGAAGCTGCTGCTAAAGCTGAGGCAGAACGTCAAGCGGCTATAAAAGCTGAACAAGAGCGTATCGCAGCAGAGCAAGCTGAACAACAACGTATTGCTGCCGAACAAGCTAAAGCTGAACGTGAAGCGGCACTCAAAGCTGAACAAGATCGCATTGCAGCACAACAAGCAGAAATGGCTAGACAAGCTGCAATTAAAGAAGAACAAGAACGTTTAGCTGCTGAACAATTAGCAAAAGAAGAAGCTGAATCCGCTGCTAAAGCGCAGGCTGAGGCAGAAGCAAAAGCTAAAGCTCAAGCTGAAGCTGCCGCTAAAGCTCAGGCTGAGGCAGAAGCAAAAGCTAAAGCCGAAGCTGAAGCTAAAGCACAAGCTGAAGCTGCCGCTAAAGCTCAGGCTGAGGCAGAAGCAAAAACTAAAGCTAAAGCCGAAGCTGAGGCACAAGCTAAAGCTCAAGAAAATAAATTACCTCAATCTTATGTAGATGCTCGTAATGAAGCTTCCACAAAAGGTACTGGTGTAAATGAAGAAAAAAATATTCTTTCTCAACCAATAGAACCGCCATTGCAAGCCGATACCTCTGCGAAGATTAGCCTTGCTTTCGACGTGAAGAATTACGAATCCATGTCTACTACTGTGGATAATAAGGAAATCAAATATCGCGCCTTCGAATATATCCCTTACGTGGCTAATCCAATCGATATCGATCAACAGTACATGAACATTTATGTACCAGAAGAATACTTCAACAATGGCACTATAAATGGTTACAATACGCAAACAGCCCCTATCTTCATGCCAAATGCGGTAGGTGGTTATATGCCAAGCCAAGCTATGACTCCAAAAGTGGAAAATGGCAAACCTAATAGTGTTCTTTACGCATTATCCCGTGGCTATGTAGTAGCTTCCCCGGCTACACGCGGTCGTACAAATAAAGCATCCGATGGCAACTTTATCGGTAAAGCGCCTGCAGTTATTGTTGACTTACAAGCTGCCACAGCATACTTACATGCTAACGACTCCACAATGCCAGGTAATGCAAACCGTATTATCACAAATGGTACAAGTGCTGGTGGTGCCGTATCCTTGTTACAAGGTGCTGCTGGTAATAACTCCGACTTCCAACCATATTTACAAGCATTAGGTGCTGCTACAGCAGCAACCAATGTATATGCAGTTTCTGCCTATGCACCTATTACAAACCTTGATGCGGCTGATATGGCCTATGAATGGAGCTATAAAGGTATCACTTCTTTCAATAAAGTAACAATGGGCCAAGGCGAATTGCCTCAAGCCAATGTAGTTGGTAACACAGCACCGCCACAACGCACAATGCAACGTGTGAACTTGAATGCTGATGATGTAGCATACTCCAACTTACTTAGTGAACACTTCCCTGAATATGTAAATAATTTACAATTGCATGATGCTATGGGTCGTGTATTGAAACTAGATAAAAATGGCAATGGTACTTTCAAAAATTATGTGAAAGCTTTCATCATTGATGCGGCTAATAAAGCACAAGCTAAAGGTACTGATTTATCTAAACATACATACCTTGTACGCGATAATAAAACAGGTGCAATCAAAGACATTAACTGGGAAGCTTACAACCAATTTGTAAGCCGTTCTAAAGCACCAGGTGCATTCGACTCCCGTTCTAATGACTCTGGCGAAAATAGTCTGTTCGGTACAAGTACTACAGATAATAATCACTTTACAATTACTGCTGCATTACACGATACAACACCTAACCAAGATGTATACGTAGAAAATGCAAAAATCGTTACTATGATGAACCCAATGAACTATCTCGGTTCTCCAGCAGCGACAAATGCACGCTACTATCGTATTCGCTATGGTACAGCTGATAGCAACACATCCGTAGCAATTCCATTGATCGTAGGTACACGTGCTCAAAACCTTGGGTACAACGTAGATATGGCAACACCATTTGGTGTAGATCATTCTGGCGATTACGATTTAGATGAATTATTCAACTGGATGGACAATATCGTTAAAAACGGTAGATAATCACAATTAAATACATACCATAACAAGAAAGGAGCTACCTAGTAGCTCCTTTTTCTTATAAAAAATGATTAGTAAACAAGAAAAAGCCCCTCGTTAGAGGGGCTTCATTATATTAGGAGGAAAGCAATTTATCTACTTTCACCAATCATATTTTATTACACTTCAGGGAATAAAGCTGTAGACAAGTAGCGTTCGCCTGTATCAGGAAGAATTACTACAATGTTTTTGCCTTTATTTTCAGGGCGTTTAGCCAATTCTTGAGCAGCCCAAAGAGCAGCACCAGAGGAAATACCAACTAAGATACCTTCTGTATGTCCAAATGCTTGAGATGTAGCGAATGCATCATCGTTAGTTACTTGAATTACTTCATCGTAAATATTAGTATCCAAAGTATCAGGAATGAAGCCAGCACCTAAGCCTTGGATTTTGTGAGGACCAGGTTTGCCATTGGACAATACTGGGGAATCAGTTGGTTCAACAGCCACAACTTTTACGTCAGGGTTTTGTTCTTTTAAATAACGACCTGCACCAGTCAAAGTACCGCCTGTACCAACACCAGCTACGTAGATATCTACTGTACCATCTGTATCTTGCCAGATTTCAGGACCAGTTGTTTTATAGTGAATTGCTGGGTTTGCTTGATTTACGAATTGGCCTGCTTCGATCGCACCAGCAGTAGCTGTTACGATTTCTTTAGCTTTTGCAATAGCACCTTTCATGCCAAGAGAGCCATCAGTCAACACGAGTTGAGCACCATAGCCAAGCATCAATTTACGGCGTTCGATGGACATTGTTTCTGGCATTACGATTACAACTTTATAGCCAAGAGCAGCACCAACAGCGGATAAACCGATACCAGTATTACCAGATGTAGCTTCTACGATTGTACCACCTGGTTGTAATTCACCAGATTCAACAGCTGCTTGAATAATTGCTGCAGCAATACGATCTTTAACAGAGCCACCTGGATTAAAGTATTCCAATTTAGCAAAGATATTTGCATCTGCGCCATATTTTTTACCAAAACGTGTAGCTGCCAATAAAGGTGTTTTACCAATTAATTCAACGAAAGATTTTGCAATATTAGACATAATAGTCACTCCTTATTAAATAGAACCATCCCAATTGTCATATTTTGTATCAAGCTTAGCGTAAGTTCCATCAATTACATCTTGAAGAGTTACGTTTTCTAAATAATCATGAATATAGTTTTGTAATCCTGCCCAGAAACCAACAGTACGTTCGTTGATTACTGTATCAGTACTCACCCCTTCATCAAGAGTAGAGATGATAGCCATGGATTCTTCCGTAGCAAGCAAAATTTCAATTATAGTGTACTCTTTAGGGCTTTTAGATAAGCGATAGCCTCCGTATTTACCACGAATACTATCCACTAGGTTAGCGGCACCCAAACGAGCCACAATGCCTTCAAGGTATTTCTCAGATATACCTTGTCGTTCTGCAACGGATCGCAAGGAAACCGGTTTATCTTGACCTTGCTCTGCTAAATCGATGAGAACCATCAATGCATAGCGACCTTTTGTGGAAATCCTCATATATCTTGCCTCTCTTTGTAAAAGTTAGTGCTAACACACCCCATGTTATAAAGCACTTATCCTACTTCATTTATAAAACCTTGTGTATCACTAGGAATTAATTTCATTATAGACCACTAATTTCAAAAATGCAAGAACTTATTTCCTACTTTTACAAAGGGGTATTTAAAACCCTTATATTTATTGGCCTAAGCCTATATTATTGATTTATTTTATTATATTATTAGACTTGCAATCACACCTAACGAAACATTAATTATTTTACATAACACAAAAGGACTAGCCCGAAGGCCAGTCCTTTTGCGTATAGTTTGTAGTTTGTTATATGAGGTTTACCATGATGAATTGGAGAGGGTTCATCTGGTATTGGGACTTACCGTATCGTCAGGAAAACGATGCGCGCCCGTTTTGTCATTTGAGGAGTTGTCTAGATTATTCTAGCGTTTAAGTTATTTATAAATTAGATTTTACCTACTAGATCAAGACCTGGTTTCAATGTGTCTTTACCTGGTTTCCAACGTGCAGGACACACTTGATCACCATGTTTTGCTACGAATTGAGCTGCTTGTACTTTACGAACCAATTCCTCAGCAGAACGGCCGATACCCATATCATGGATTTCAGCTGTACGAACGAAACCTTCTGGATCTACTACGAATGTACCACGGTAAGCCATAGCAGATTCTTCTTGGAATACGTCGAAGAAATCAGCTAATTCATGTTTTTTATCAGCTAACATGTAGTACTCGATTTTATTAATGCTTGGAGAAGCATCAGACCATGCTTTGTGAACGAATTCAGAGTCACAAGATACGGAGTAAACTTCGCAACCTAGTTCTTTCAATTCTGCATAAGAGTTTTGTACGTCTTCTAATTCTGTAGGGCAAACAAATGTGAAGTCTGCTGGATAGAATACGAAGATGGACCATTTGCCCAATACATCTGCAGTACTAACTTTTACTAATTCAGGTTTTTTGAAAGCATCTAGAGTAAATTCAGGAAGTTTTTTACCAATAATAGACATGTTATGTCCTCCTTCATTGAGTTCAAATGTAACAGTTATATTATTATCGGTGTACTTATCACCAAATCTATATCTATCTTTGTCTATATAATAACAAATATCATTCAATATTGCAAGTGTTATTTTTAAATTTATCGATATATTTTTCCAACTTTTTTCGATATAAATAAAAAAAGAAGAAAGATGCTCATTTCTGAGCATCTTTCTTCTTTTTCTTTACTACAACAGATTTACTATTCACCGTAGAATGATCAAAGGCGATTAAGCCTGCTATATTAGCGAGCCCACGTCGCGCTATATGACCAGTTGTAGATTGTTCTTTACCCGATTTACCATATACAAACTGCTCTAATTTAAGTGCAGCTAATATAAATATACCTATAATAGATAAAAGAGATCCCATGGCTCTACTCTATTTTTTTAGTTCCAAAATCGCATCTACGAAACCGCGGAATAATGGATGTGCATTATTTGGACGGGATTTAAGTTCTGGATGCGCTTGTGTACCGATGAAGAATGGATGGTTCTTCACTTCAATACTTTCAACTAAACGACCATCTGGAGATGTACCAGAGATAACAAGACCAGCATCAGTCAATTGTTGACGATATTCATTGTTGAACTCATAACGGTGACGATGACGTTCATAAATCAAATCTTCACCATAAGCTTCATGAGTTTTTGTACCTGCTTCTACTTTGCATGGATAGATACCTAGGCGCATTGTACCGCCTTTTTTATCTACATCCACTTGATCACTCATCAAGTCGATTACTTTGTACTTAGCATTTTCGTCAAATTCGCTAGATGTAGCACCTTCCATGCCACATACGTTGCGAGCAAATTCCATTACTGCAGATTGCATACCAAGGCATAGACCAAGATATGGAATATTGTTTTCACGAGCGTATTGGATTGTGCGGATTTTACCTTCTACACCACGGGAACCAAATCCACCAGGTACGATGATACCTTCAACACCATCAAATACCTCTTTAGGATCTACAGATGTATCATCAAGTTCTTCGGAGTCAATCCAACGAATATTCACTTTAGTACCCGTAGCAATACCAGCATGATCTAGAGCTTCAACTACGGATAAATACGCATCATGCAATGCTACATATTTACCAACGATAGCAACTGTAATGTCTTTACTAGGGTTCAAGATTTTATGAACCATTTCTTTCCATTCAGTCATATTGCAAGGGCGTTCTTCAAGGCCTAATTTTTTGATAACAATATCATCAAGACCTTGATCTTGCATCATCAATGGTACTTCATAGATGGAGCTGCAAGTTTGGTTTTCAATAACTGCTTCTGGTTCTACGTCACAGAACAAAGCAAGTTTTTCTTTCATTTCATCAGAAATGTGTTTTTCGCTGCGGCATACCAAGATATCTGGTTGAATACCAATGCTGCGCAATTCTTTTACGCTGTGTTGTGTAGGTTTAGTTTTCAACTCGCCTGCTGCATTGATGTAAGGCACCAATGTTACGTGAATGTAAAGTACATCATTACGACCTACTTCTTTTTTCACTTGGCGGATAGCTTCCATGAATGGCAAGCTTTCAATATCACCTACAGTACCACCGATTTCAGTGATAACTACATCAGCGTTATCCTCTTTACCTACGCGGTATACGTTTTGTTTGATTTCATTTGTAATGTGTGGAATAACTTGTACAGTGCTGCCCAAGTAATCACCTTTACGTTCTTTATTGATTACAGACCAGTACACTTTACCTGCTGTAATGTTGGAACGTTTACTAAGGTTAATATCGATAAAGCGTTCATAGTGACCCAAATCAAGGTCAGTTTCAGCACCGTCATCTGTTACGAATACTTCACCGTGTTGGTAAGGGCTCATCGTACCAGGGTCAATATTAATGTATGGGTCAAATTTTTGAATCGTTACATTGAAACCGCGGTTTTTAAGCAAGCGACCCAAGGATGCTGCTGTAATCCCTTTACCAAGAGAAGAAACAACGCCGCCAGTTACGAAAATATACTTAGTTGCCATGATGCCTCCCACCTATTACATTTTTTCCGGAGCAGAAATACCTAAAATACCCAAGCCTTGACGAAGTACGAGGGCAATCGCTGTGATTAATCCTAGACGAGCCTGTTGCAACGCTGGATCTACGCCAATGATACGACCTTGACGATAGAAGGAATGGAACATGCTTGCCAAATCGAATAAGTAACGAGCAATACGATGTGGTGCACGATGTTCGGCAGATTGAACGACCTCTTCTGGATATTCAGCTAATTTTTTAATCAATTCTAATTCCATTTCGCTTGTAAGCGTTGTGAAATCAGTTTCACTATAATCACCAAATGCAATGCCTGCTTCACGCACTTGGTTGTAAATGCTGTGAATACGGGCATGAGCATATTGGATATAATATACTGGGTTATCATTGCTACGAGATTTAGCCAAGTTAATATCAAAATCAAGTTGGCTATCTAGAGAACGCATCAAGAAGAAGTAACGAGATGCATCTACGCCAACCTCTTCAATCAATTCATCTAATGTAACGCTATCGCCGCTACGTTTAGATAATTTAACGAGTTGCCCATCGCGGAACAATGCTACCATTTGTAACAATAATACTGTTAGTTTATCTGGGTCATAACCAAAAGCAGCCATAGCAGCTTTTACACGGCATACATAACCATGATGGTCAGCGCCCCAAATATCAATCATTTCTTTGAAGCCACGATCATATTTATTGCGGTGGTATGCAATATCTGCCGCTAAATATGTAGGAACTCCATTATCACGAATAACTACACGGTCTTTATCATCGCCATAGTCAGTAGATTTCAACCACAATGCACCGTCTTTTTCATACACTTTGCCAAGAGCCTTTAACGCCTCTACGGAGTGATGAATTTCATCAGCTTCATGGACAGTACGTTCAGAGAACCAATTATCGAAAGTAACACGGAAATTGCTTAATGTTTCCTCTAAGCGAGCTAATTTTTCTTTTAAACCCTCTTCTTTAAACAATGCTACACGATCAGCTTCGTTCATAGCATTTAATTTATCGAAGCCTTCTCGTTCTGCAATAGCTTTTGCAGTCTCGATAATATCAGGACCACGGTAGCCATTTTCAGGGAACACGAGAGCTCCTTCTGGAATATCAAATTCAGGCATGGAGCCGTCTTCGTTGCGCTTAGGTGGGAATACTAATGTAGCACCTTGCAACTCTTGGAAACGGTATTCAATGGAGATAGCCATATTATCGATTTGGTTACCCGCATCATTGATGTAGTACTCGGATTGTACATTGTAACCTGCTGCACGCAACAAGTTTACAAGTGCACTACCATACGCAGCACCACGACCATGGCCGACATGTAACGGACCTGTTGGGTTCGCACTTACGTACTCTACTTGAATCGTATCGCGTGCACGCAATGGTTGAACACCATATTGATCGCCAGCATTTAAAATAGCTTTCAACGTATCGTATACCATATCAGATTTCAAGAAGAAATTGATGAAACCTGCACCAGCAACCTCAGCGCGTTCGAGCCAATCAAAATTCATATGGCTAATCAAAGCCTCTGCAATAGCACGAGGGTTTTGACGAGCTACACGAGCGGATTGCATAGCGATATTTGTAGAAAAATCACCGAATTCTTTTTGAGGTGGCACTTCGAGAACGATTTCTGGATATTCCCCAGCTGGTAAACCACCGCTGTTAATCGTATCTTGTAATGCCTGTTCAATCCCCGATTTCAGGATTTCCTTCATGTCCATGCTCTGTATCCTCCCGCACGTCTATATCTAACTGATTATAAAATTGCCATTCACCTTCGACGGAAATGTCATATCCTAAATGAACATGACCTACGCCGTCGTGAAAGTCTGCTGTTAATTCATGAGTATTCACGGCCATGTGCAAATCACCATACGGTGTTTCATACACGGATTCGCGCTCTTCACCACGGACATATTGATGACGCATATTAACAGCCCCTGTTCGAAGCAATACAATAGAGTCATCATGGATTTTAATGGTCGTCTTTACCCCATCTAAGCCAGTCACACTAGATTCTTCGTAACGCACATACTGGGCATTACCCTTTTCATGTGATGTACCAGGGGAAATCAGTTCCACTACGGTATCCTTGCCGTCCATATCTCGTTGTACACTTTTTACGGACACTAGAACCCGCTTCATTTTTCAACCTCCATGGCAGTAATTAATCATCATATTATACCATAATCAAAGACTATTTTGCACCCTCAATGAGTCGCAATTTCTTAGTCTTTGTCATCTGTTTTATGGCATATTCTCTACGTTGTGCATCTTGTTTATTGTGAAAGCTTTCAGAATACACCAATTCAACAGGACGTCGCCCTCTCGTATACTTAGCACCGCCTGGAATAAGCCCATTATGAGTCTCTATACGGCGTTCAATATCGGTGGTCCACCCGCAATACAAGGAATCGTCTGCGCAACGCACCAAGTACACATAGTGCCGCTCTTCAGACTTAACCTCCTTATTTGCCATTTTTTGCATCATCAGTAATCGGTTCCAACGTAATAGTATTGATGATTACTGGTTCTATAGGCTTATCATTACGGCCTGTTTTTACTTTGCCAATTTTTTCAACTACATCCATGCCTTGTACTACAGTGCCAAAGATAGTGTGTTTGTTATCTAACCAATCTGTAGGTCCTAAGGTAATGAAGAATTGAGAGCCTCCTGTATTAGGGCCACGGTTCGCCATAGCGAGAACGCCCATTTTATTGAAGTGTAAATCATTGGAAAACTCATCAGGAATTGTATAACCAGGACCGCCAGCACCTGTACCATCTGGATCCCCGCCTTGAATCATAAAGCCTTCGATAACGCGGTGGAATGTAACACCATTATAGAAACCTTTTTTCACTAGGTAATCAAAGTTTTTTACTGTAATAGGTGCTTTAGAGCCTAACAATCGAACTTTGAATTGACCATAATTTGTATCAAAAATGGCGTATTCATCAGCAATTGGTGCGTTAGAGAAGTTAGGCATAGCTACCGTTTCTGCTTTTACAGTATTCCCTTGTGGTTGTTCCCCACTTTTTGTACCACATGCCGCTGTACCAAGCATTGTAATCCCTAACATTGCACATAAAGCCAAGCGTTTCCAGTTCATAGTTCCCCCAAAAATATATCGTATATACTAACATGTATGTAAAATCCACATAGAAAAGCCGCTCAACCCGTGAGCGGCTCTTTTTTAGTATATCATGTTTTAGAGAAAATTTGGTTTAAATAATTATTAAATTTACCAAATTATATAACCTTATACTTTCAGTTATATATTAGCTATTATTTACCATCAAATTGTTCTGGGTTCGTGCTGTTATAGGTATCAATATAAGCATTGAAGGATTGAATCATTTCGTCAAGATTATTTTCGTTTGAGTCTGCAAGTACTTGACGGACTGAACCGACTACGGAATTGTAACGATCAGCCAGATTTAGCAGCTAACTCTTTACCTTTAGCACCGCCATCGTTCATATAGGCTTTAGAGTCATTATAAGAAGTCAACTCTTTATACACTGGCACTAATTCATTAAGAACGTTCAATAGATTGTCCCGTTCTGCATCAAGATCTTTGAATGTAGAACCTTCTTTTTTAGATTTTTCCAAAGCGTCTTGTAATCTGTCATAGTGAGGTTGGTTAGTAATAGCACCTTCTTGGAAGCCACCGTTTAATTGAGCCAAACCGTCTGCTTGGAATTAACTCAAACTAATCAATCCACTTGAAATGCTTACACGCATTATAAATGCCATCCTTATCACAGTCGGTAGTGATATAATCGGCTTTTTCTTTCAATTCAGCACGTGCATTCCCCATGGCAATATTAAGCCATTCTGGCCTAAACATAGATAAATCATTATATCCATCACCAAATACTACGGCTTGATTAGGTTTCATACCAAAATAATCAAGCATATTGCGAATACCCAAAGCTTTTTCCATTGGTTCATATAAAACACAGCCATCGCCATAACGAATGAGCTTATGCGTCATATGCTCAATTTCTTTTTCCTCTTCTTCCCCTTCTTTAAAGAACACATAAATCTTATAAAACTCTTCTACATTATGAAAGTCAAAATTAGGATCTACTGTCGTTTTAAAAACATCCCAATTCGGATGCCAATCTAATATTTCCTTATACGGCGTAATTCGGCCTAATTTATTCCGATCTGTTACAGCCCAAGGAATATTATGGGACTCTAAATATTCCAAATAGTTAATGCATGCATCACGATCCATGCCAATCATGGACACTAGTTCATTATTAACAGTAACACTATGTCCGCCATCTGCTACAAAATCTGTAAGCCCCGCTTGTTCCGCAAAACGCTTTGCATCTACTTGGATACGGCCTGTCGCTAGTGCCACCCTATGACCACGGCGCTTTAATTCATCTAAGCTATATTGAGCACTGTCAGGGATTTTACCTTCCGGCCACACAGCTAAGGTATTATCTATATCGAAAAAGAAAAATTTCTGTTCCACAGGCCCTCCTAATCACGTCCGCTCATTAACTTAAATCGCTCTTTCTGCTCTACATCAGGATATTTTTCTTGATCCACATCACTCAAAAACATATCTAGTGGTCGTACATATAAGTCACGTTGATCATATAATTTTTGATACACTACGAACTGTTCACTCGTTTCCGAATGAGTTGCAACATCTAACACATAATAGTACATGCCTTTAAAATGACGATATAAGCCACCCTTTACAATTTTTCGCATTTATAACCTCATCACATAACATACACAAACGGTTACAAATTATATTAATCAAGAGATTCCATGTATTGAATAGCCTTAGTCAACATATCTGCTGTAATTTTGTACGGAGATACATCAATATCATGAACAGATGTAGCCTTTTCAACAATTTGAGGAATATGCGATGCAGTAAGACCTAACTGTGAAAGTTTAGTAGGCCAACCTAATTCGCGGTATATTGGCAACCACCGTTGTAATTCATCCATTTGTTGGTCAACGGTTAACAAAATAAGTAAGCCATATGCTACCATTTCACCATGCAAATGGTTTTCTTCTGTTTCTTTATTAGTAACACAGCCATAACATACAGCATGAGCCATATTACTATTATATGCCATAGGAACACAACCCGATACAATACCGGTAGTAAAGATAACAGTCATAGCAATGGTATCAAATGCATCACTACGTTTTTTAGCTTGACTGTCTTTATAGGCTTGTATACCATGTGCTAAAATTGGTTCACTACACATAGAAGCGAGAGTAAGGCCTAACTGAGTATTATAATCTTGCTCACGATTGCGAGCAGAAAGATGAGTTTCATAGTGTTTTGCAATAGTATCTCCCATTCCCGCCCACAAGTAACGGCTTGGTGCTTCTACGAGAATATCAGCATCAATAAAGCAGTGCACAGGAGGATGATTTACAAAGGCTACGTCATCAAAAGTATGCTCTGCAGTGTATACAGCTGCGACTTCTGACGTTGCAGCACAAGTAGAGGCAATGGTCGGAATTGTAAAGAATGGTTTATCATCTAACTCTAGAGCTACTACTTTTACCGTATCCATGGCCTTACCGCCACCAACCGCAAACATAAAGTCCGCATCTTTTACAGAAGCCATTTGTGCAATTTCCTTACCTCGAGCGAAAGTACACTCTCCACCAAAGTGAATAATATCTAGCACTTTAATCCCTGCTTTATCAAGCACTGGACGAATGTGTGGCAAAGCTTTAGAAAGAGCTGTCTCACCACCGATGATAGCTACAGACTTACCATATAATTTTGTAAATTTGGGAATAGCATCGAACACCTCATGACCGCCAAAACTATAACTAGGTAAACAATGAGTACTACGCATAAAATCTTCCTTCCTTCCTTCATTATCTATATTCTTATTATAGAAACTTCTACTCACAAAATCAATTTTATATGACAACCCTTAAGATACAAAAAGGTTCTATACTTTCACCCAAAACGAAAGTATAGAACCATTAATGATATTATTTATTTTCGGACACAAGACCTTTATGGATAAGACCTACAACAAAGCCTAATACCGCAAAGCTCACCCAGCCCATCCCAGCAGCCTGGAATGGAATGTATTGAGTAAAGAGCTGTTCCAATGCAGCAGGTGCAATACCTGCCGTTTCAAGACCAGTCATAAGAGCAGAGATCATTGTGAAAGCCATTGTCCATGCGTATACGCAACGACGACCACCGAACACATTATGAAGAAGTGCCAACAAGATGATTACAATCGTTAACGGATACAAGAGCATCAACACTGGAATCGCTGCACTGATGATTGTTTTCAAACCGAACATGCTAAGACCAAATGCTGCTACGGAGAAGATTACTACATATAATTTATAGCTAATCTTCGGTGTCAACTTGTGGAAGTACGTACCACAAGAAGTGATAAGACCGATACTTGTAGACAAGCAAGCTAGAAGAACGATGATAGCCAAGATAATTTGACCGAATTCACCGAACAAGTAGTTAGCACTTACGGACAACACAGGAGCACCTGTATCAAACAAACCAAAGCGTTCAACACTAGTAGCACCAATGTTAGCGATAAATACATAAACAATACCGAGAAGACCTACAGCAATAGCGCCTACTTCCATTACTGTTTTTGTAATAACCGCACGAGATGTAGCGCCGCTAAGACGTACAAAGTCGATTACAAGAATAGCAAATACTACGGAAGCCAACGCATCCATCGTATTATAGCCGTCCAAGAAACCTTGCAACACAGCTGTAGGTGCATCACCATAAGCTGGTTGTGGCACTGCATAGCCGCCTAGCGGAGTCATAAAGGATTTAATAATTAACAACAGAATTACAAGTAGTAATGCTGGTGTCAAAATATTACCGATACGATTAACAAGCTTTTGTGGACTAATGGATAACCACAAAGAAACACCAAAGAATAATGCCAAGAAAATTGGTTCCATATTCATGCTTAAACCTTCTGTGAAAGGTTTAATTGCAATTTCATAAGCTACAGTACCAGTACGTGGCGTCGCAAACATTGGACCGATACTCAAGTAAAGAGAAATTGTGTACAACAAGCCATAAATCGGATGAACACGGCTCGCAAGTTCTTCAACATCTTTACAGGAGGAGTACCCCATCGCTGCAACACCTAATAGTGGAAGGCCTACACCTGTTAATACGAAGCCGAGCAAAGCCCAACCTACGTTATCACCAGAATGTTGACCTAAGGCCGCTGGGAAGATCAAGTTCCCTGCCCCAAAGAATAGGGCGAATAACATCATGCCTATAGCCCAATAGGCACGGGCAGATAATTTATCATTACCATTCATAAACGTAACCCCCTTCAGGTTATATATAAAAATAATATTACTATTATAATCCTAATGAGGATATGTATGCAATAAAAATATCCTTGTTATGATATATCAGCATAATATTATTCCTATAAGTAAAGGAAATTAAACATCCGCCTTTTTAATGTGAACTTGCACATCATAGAATGTGCTACCCCAACCTTGATCCGTAGGTCTATCTGCTGTAAGTACATTAATACCTACATTAGGATCACTAGATTGTGATTGCCACCACACGCCAAGTGTTACTAATGTACCTCGTTGTACCTCTTCATCATAGTAAGCTCTAATTTTTACGCTACCACGATCATTATAGATTTCTACTTCATCCCCATCATTAATGTTATATACCTTTGCATCTTCAGGGTTGATACGTAGTTTCATAAGCTCAGGATCATCAAACTCAAGTTCACAGAAGCTAGAATCTAAAATACGAATATCATTACCTATGATGAGCCAGAACGGTGCATTATCTCCATATGGTGGCAAATAACGAATTAATGGTTCCACATCATGCGGATTATATAATTCAATCTTTCCAGATGGCGTTTTAAAATCTAATTTGTAATTTTCAGGCAATGTCATCTCTACAGGTTCACCTTGTAAGATTACATCTTGATCGACCTCAGATATACGACTAGATGTACGAACAATTTGTTCTATTAGCTCCCGTTCACTAAGGTTAAAGAATTCATCTTGAAGCCCCATTCGTTTAGCTAACTCAGAAATCACTTGCCAATTGGATCTAGATTCACCAACAGGATCGATTAATTTATAGCCAGTTCCGATGGTATAGTGCCCATAAGAGTTATATATATCATCATGTTCTACAGATGTAGTGGCCGGTAAAATAATATCCGCATATTTACATGTGTCGGTAAAGAATCGTTCATGAACAACTGTAAACAAATCATCTCTCATCAAACCGTTTCGTACTACATTTTGATCAGGCGCTGTTATAGCAGGGTTACTAGAGAACACATAAAGGCTATGAACTGCTGTACCTGATGGATTTGTAAGCATTTTACCAAGTTTAATCATAGGCATCAAACGCTTAGCTGGTGCAGCAACATGAGCCTGCTGCATCACTTCTTTGCCAACAAACTTACTGCCGCTGGCACTCGATAGCAAACCACCTCCTAGGTGTTGCCAAGCGCCAACTACAGCAGGTAATGCATTAATGGCACGACAACTCATGGCACCATTTCCATAGCGTGACAATCCACTGCCAAGACGTATAAATGGAGCCTTAGCGTTAGCGTATGCATGAGCAAACTCGGTCATACGCTCTACGGAAACGCCACAAAGCTCAGATGCTTTTTCAGGTGTAAAATCAAGCAACACATCATTTACAAGCTCATCATAACCTTGAACATGTTTCTTAATAAAATCTATATCTGCTAATCCATCTCGATGGATAATATGAAGCATGCCTAATGCTAAAGCACCATCACTGCCAGATTTTACGTAAATATGTTCATGAGCTTGATTAAAGGTATAGGTTTTATGGGTATCTATAATCCAAACACGAGCACCATTCTTTTTGGCCACGTTTACATCATGTAAGATATGAACATCGGTAGCAGTCGCATTAATGCCCCACAAAACAATTAAATCACTATGTTGTGCCTCTTGCGGTTTAATAGCTAATGTATCTCCATAAACAGCGCGGAAACCGGCCTGCTTAGCGGGAGAGCAAATACCACGGTCTTGATCTGTCGCCCCAATACGGCGGAAAAAGTAATCTGCTGCTGGACTTTGAATAACACCCATAGTGCCTGCATAGGAGTAACGTAAGATACTTTCACTACCATAAGTACTAATGGTGTCTTTAAAATTATTAACGATAGTATCTAATGCTTCATCCCAGCTGATACGCACATATTGATCTTCTCCCCCCCCCTTTTTACCAATTCGTTTCATTGGGTACTGTAAACGCAACGGAGAATGAACCACTCGTTCATAATGCGCCATCTTAGGGCATAATGTGCCTCTGGTAAAAGCATGATCTTTGTTACCACGAACAGATACTACTCTATTGTTCTCTACAGATACGATGAGCCCACATGCATCTGGACAGTCATATGGACATACTGATTTGTATTCTTTCAAAATAAGCACCTCGCTTATAAATTATATAAACTATAGGATGTATATTTATATTATATTACAGCATCCTTTGTATAAGTGTAACCTTTAATACATTTTCTAACTTTGTAAAGATTAAGAATACTGCATATATTGCATAACAATGCATTCAGTTATCACAATACGTTAATATACTCATCAATATTTTTTATATATAATACTGAACATTTCAAGTTTTATCGATATTTATCCATTCTCATTCTTACTCAAAGCCTAAACAGATATACTAATAAGCTCTATAAAAATACTGCAAATCTATAAAAAAAATATGCAATCATAACTAAAAGTCATAACCATATAGTTTTAGGTATAATCAGTTGTTTCAGTAACTGCCCTAGGAATATGTGACAAACATCACCGGTACGTATGCGTATTTAGTAATGTGTTTCAGACTGTAAGACTATTCAATCTCACATCTTTCTGTGCTATACTGACATTGTCATTTGAGAGGATATAGAGCTCATAAGAAATCATCTTAATTTCATGATATCTAAATTTGGAGTTACTATATCAGGTACATATTTTCTGAAAAGAGGTTTTAACGATGGCAGACGCAAAAAACACTGTGTTATTCCCTTATGAAACATTGAAAAAATTAAGCATGGACGCTTTCCAAAAATTCGGTTTCTCCGAAAAAGAAGCTGACATCATCCAAGACGTACTTTTGACTTCCGACTTGTTCGGTATTCAAAGCCATGGTATGCAACGTATGGTTCGTTACCACAAAGGTATCACTAATGGCTTGATCAAAATCGACGCAAAACCTGAAATCGTAAAAGAAACTCCAATTTCCGCAGTTATCGACGGTCATGACGGCATGGGCCAATTGTTGGGCCACAAAGCTATGGAAATGGCTATCGAAAAAGCTAAAAAATCCGGTGTTGGTATCGTATCCGTACGTAACTCCAACCACTATGGTATCGCTGGTTACTATGCTAAAATGGCTTCCGACCAAGGCTTAATCGGTTTCTCTTGTACAAACTCCGAAGCAATCATGGTTCCTGTATATGCTCGTAAAGCTATGCTTGGTTCCAACCCTATCGCTTGGACTGTACCTGCTGATCCTGTTGACTTCTTCTTCGATTGCTCCACTACAGTAGTAACTCGTGGTAAACTTGAAATGTACAACAAAATGGGCAAAGCTACTCCAGATGGTTGGGCTGTTAACAAAGACGGCGTTCCTTCCACTGATGCAGCTGAAGTATTGGGCAACATCTCCCGTCATGAAGGCGGCGGTATCCTTCCTTTAGGTGGTGCTACAGAAGTTCTTGGCGGCCACAAAGGTTATGGTAACGGCATGATTGCTGAATTATTCTCCTCCATCTTGTCTCAAGGCGGTACTTCCAACAAATGTATGGTTGGCGGTAAATCCAACATCTGCCACGGCTTCATGGCTATCAACCCTGAATTCTTCGGTGACCCAGCTGAAATCAAAAAACACTTCTCCCAATTCTTACAAGAATTACGTGAAGCTCCTAAAGCTCAAGGTCAAGACCGTATCTACACTCATGGCGAAAAAGAACATGAATCTGTTGCTAAAGTTAAAGCTGAAGGCATCCCTGTACTTAACGGTACAATGCTTGAAGTTCAAGACCTTTGCAATGAATTAGGTTTAGACTTCAAATCCTACTTCGGCGATTATGTACCAGAAGCTCCTGCTACAATGTTCAAAGGTAACTACTAATACCTAAGACCTTACAAAGGCCCTAACGTGGACATGTAGTCAGTAAAGAAGGGGACATAAACACTGTTTATGTCCCCTCTCTTATATTTTTTTAATCTCATTAACCTCAAAAACCATGAGGTTAAAAAATTTTAAGAGATATATTAATTTTTATGATAAGTTTATCTGTTATTTTATTGTAAGCTTTTATTTTAACTGAACTTTTACAACTTAATACAATAGCGATTTACTCATCAATTAAATTGATTAAGCTACATCGTCCTGTTAAGCATATATTTTTATTTTTCTTGAAAGGATGATTTTAGAAATGAGTGCTATCACCGTTCTATTAGCGCTATCTCCAATCATTTGGTTGATCGTAGCGTTATCCATCTTGAAATTACCTGCATGGCAAGCAACAAGTGTTGCTGCAATCGGTTCTTTCATCATCGCTATTACAGCATTCCAATCTGACCCATTCATTATGGTCACTGGTGCCCTTGAAGGTGCCGCTTTGGCAATCTGGCCAATCCTATTAGTTATTACAGCTGCTATCTTCGTTTATAACTTGGTAGTACATACGAAAGCAATGGAAACTATTAAAACAATGCTTTCTTCTGTAACATCTGATACTCGTGTACTTGCATTGTTACTTGCATGGGGCTTTGGTGCCTTCATGGAAGGTATGGCTGGCTTTGGTACTGCCGTTGCAATTCCAGCTGCTATGATGGTTGCAGTAGGTTTTGATCCACTAAAATCTATCATCGCATGTCTCGTTGCTAACTCCGTACCTACAACATTCGGTTCTATCGGTATTCCAACAACTACATTGGCATCCTTAACAAACCTTGATCCAAGCCATTTAGGTACATTCATTTCCGTACAATTATTCTTACTTAACCTTATCGCTCCATTCTTCGTTGTTATGATTATTGGTGGCGGTATCAAAGCGTTAAAAGGCGTATTCCTTGTTACATTACTTTCCGGTTTAGCATTAGCTGTTCCTGAAACTATAATCAACGCTGTAATGGGTCCAGAATTATCCGTAATTTCTGCATCCATCGTAATTATGGCAGTTATCATTGGTTGTGCAAAAATTATGCCTCCTAATGACCCTGAATATGCAGTTAAACAAACTGGCGAAGTTCCTAAAGTTTCTGGTAGCGAAGGCCTTATTGCCGCAATGCCATTCATCTTAATCTTCGTATTATTGTTATTAACTTCCAAATTATTCCCTGCAATTAATGGTCCTCTTGCATCCATTAAAACATCTGTACCTATTTACCAAGGCGCTGGTGCAAAACCTTACACATTCGTATGGATTGCAACTCCTGGTATCATGATCTTCATCGCTGGTATTGTTGGTGGTTTCATCCAAAAAGCAAAAGCTGGCGAAATCTTCGGTACATTGGGTTCCACAGTTAAAAACTTGAAATTCACATACCTTACAATCATCACAGTTGTTATGACAGCTAAATTGATGACTTACTCTGGTATGACTGCAGATATTGCGAAAGCAATGGTTGCTGGTACAGGTTCCTTGTATCCTCTATTCGCTCCTATCGTAGGTGCGTTGGGTGCCTTCTTGACTGGTTCCGGTACAAACTCCAACGTATTGTTTGGCCCACTTCAAATCGCTGCAGCTCAAGGTTTAGATCCTACAAACTTCGAAGACCTTGGCTTCTGGTTGGCAGCAGTTAACTCCGGTGCAGCTGGTATCGGCAAAATGTTGTCTCCACAACCCATCGCGATTTCTATTGGTGCCGTAGGTCCTGCTTTGAAAGCATACCTAGAAAACCACAAAGAAATTAACGCTGAAGAAGCTCACAACTTAGAACATGAAATCGAAGCAAGCGTTATCATGAACAGCGCGTTCAAATACTTCTTGATCTTCATCATTATGCATGGTTGTATCTCCTTCTTCGGTCAACATTTCATCCATGAAATTCACCACTTCTTCTTCTAAGATTTGGTAACATAAAAAGAACAGCTCTTAATGAGCTGTTCTTTTTTATTGTTATATATTAGGATATTCCAAGTAATACAACCTTAAGGAGTTAATCCACATTGTTACACATTATAAGCTCTCAGTCTATTAGTAGACCTCTTGCTCCACTTCCCATTTTGTAAATGTGCCAGTATCTGCATCAATTTCAAAGTCGTATTCATAACCATTGTAATGAATTTCACCTTCATACTCTAAACGGCCATGATCATAATCGCGATTGAACTCAGTTACATTAGTAACCGTTGCACCTGGTACGCGTGCCAATGCACTTTGTACGGCCTCATCAGAACTAATAGCTTCCACTGAGGATACTATAGTACTACTCAGGACAGCTACTACAGTCAAAATCAAAGATTTTACCATTTTTTTCATATAATTCTCTCCTACACACATAAACCAAATTGATGCTTTTAGATATAAATAATATAACTTATTGTAATCGATAAGAGAAAAGATAGCAAATCATAATTCTTATTAAGAAAAATCTATAGAAATTATCTACTAATCATGTTACAATACATCGTATCAAATAGAAAAAATTAAATGCAGTCTGCGAAGTGCGATTCGCAGGCTTTTATTTTTCCCATTTTAAGATAGGAGGATTATATGAATCAAGAAAATTCTGCTAAGGTTTCCTTTATCTTGGTAGTATTCCTTGGCATGTTAACAGCCATAACACCGCTCGCAACAGATCTTTATTTACCAGCATTGCCGATTATGCCTGGCGAATTAAATACAACCGCATCTAATATTCAAATGACCATTGGTGTTATGACCTTTGGTGTTGCATTAGGCCAATTATTTGGTGGCCCTATTAGCGATACAATGGGTCGTAAATTACCACTCATCGTAGGCAATTTACTATGTGTCATCTCTAGCATCATTTGTGCCTTTGCACCTAGCATCGAAATACTTTTACTAGGTAGATTCCTACAAGGTTTAACTGGATCTGTAGGTGTTGTAATTGCCAAGGCTATCGCTCGAGACTTTGCCTCTGGTCAAGAATTGACGAAACTCTTCGCCTTACTTATGATGGTTAACGGCTTAGCTCCAGTACTTGCCCCTCTCATAGGTGGCCAATTGCTCTTATTCACTACATGGCGTGTAATCTTTGTAATTCTAGCAGTATTCTCTGCTATTCTATTAGTAGGCTCACTTCTATTCCGTGAAAGCTTACCAAAAGAAAAACGTATTACAGGCGGTGTAGGTGTAGCAGTTAAAAATTATATTACCCTCATCAAAGATAAGCCATTCTTAGGTCAAACATTAATACAATTATTTGCCTTTGGCGGATTTTTTGCTTATATATCAGGTTCATCCTTTGTATACCAAAATATTTTTAATCTTTCCGCTCAAGAATTTAGCTATCTTTTCGGTATTAACAGCTGTGGTATTGTCTTAGCTAGTGCCATTAGTAGTCGTGTTAGTAATGTTATAACAGCTAAACAATTACTAACATTCAGCCTATGGCAACTTACAATTGGTTCCTTACTATTCTTAATTGCTATGATTTTCGAATGGTCACTCATCCCTGTAACAACCATCCTATTCTTTACCGTATGTACCGTATCCCTATTCGGCTCCGCCTCATTCTCTATGGCGATGACCAACTACGGGAAAATGGCAGGCAGTGCCTCTGCCATACTCGGCTTTGCCAGCATGTTCGCTGCAGGCATCGTATCTCCACTCGTTGGCATTGGTGGAGATCATACAGGTGTACCAATGGGGATAACAATGCTAGTATGTGCAGTGCTTTCCTTATTGTGCCTATATGGTTTAGTTGAAAAAGAATAGTGCCACTCTTATTATATTAGTTAATACAATATTATAGCCTTAATCCCTCTAAGTCGTAATGGGGCCCAATTACAATTAAATAAATTTAAGTATAAAAATAGCACCACCTTCTTCTTGCTCAGTACGTCACTACGTTCCGTAAAATCGCTGCGAAAAAGGTGGTGCTATTTTTATTAACATTTTCTATGAAGGCGTCCCATTACGACTTAAGAGCATCAACCAAAGCAATAAACTATATATATTACACATTAAAATATCAACTTGGCACTATTCTTTCCCTTCCGAAAATATAAGGCACAATAAAGGAAATCACCTGTCCAACTGATTGTAGGAGAAAAGAATACAGCCCTCTTTGCAGCGATTTTACGGAGCGTAGTGACGTACCTGAGCCAAGAGAGGGCTGTATTTTTTCTATACTAATGATATGCAGTTGTAACGGGGCCCCGTTGAAAATATAACGGAGCACTCCTTTATTCAAACATGGTCGATAATAATAGTTTCAAGCGGTTTGCTTGGTTTACTGCACTGGAGCCTGGATCGTAGTCGATTGCCGCAATGCGCACGTCTGGGTAGGCAGCGGATAGTGTTTTTACCATGCCTTTACCTGTTACGTGGTTTGGTAAGCAACCGAATGGTTGCAAGCATACGATTTGTTTTGCCCCTTTTTCAATGAGGTCAATCATATCGCCTGTGAGGAACCAGCCTTCACCACATTGGTTACCAAGTCCGATGAATTGAGCTGCTTCTTTTGCTACTTCTGTCATACGTTGTAGAGGGTCAAAGTGTTTAGAGGCTGCTACGGCTTTAGCGTATGGCAAGCGGTAGAGTTCAAGGGCTTCACGTGCCAATGTACCGAAGAAGCCAGATAGCCATGTACCATCAAGGTGTTTAGCACGGTATGTGCTATCCATTGCGCAGTACAAGAAGAAGTCTAATAGGCCAGATGTAACAACTTCGCCACCTTCTTTTTCAATGAGTTCATTGATATGGTTGTTAGCGCTCGGATGGAATTTAACATAAATTTCCCCTACAACGCCAACGCGAGGTTTTTGTACATCTTTATTAACCGGTAAGTTATCAAAGTCATGAATGATTTCTTTGATGTACTTATTGTACTGACGAAGGCTTGCAGATGTAATGTTTTGCTGTAATTTTTTAATCCAGTAATCACATAATGCATCCGTAGAGCCTGGATTAGTTTCGTATGGACGTGTAGCCAATACGCATTGCATAAGAGCATCACCGTAAACAACCGCTTGGATCATACGATGCAAGAAACCTTTTGTCAATTTGAAGCCTGGTTGACGTTCCATATCGCTCGCATTAAGGGATAGGATTGGTACTTGCTTCATACCAGCATCGATTAAAGCCTTACGCAAGTAACCGATATAGTTTGTAGCACGACAACCACCACCTGTTTGGGAGATGATAACAGCTGTTTTATTGATATCATATTTACCGGATAGTAAAGCAGACATGAGCTGACCTACAACGATAATCGCTGGGTAACATGCATCATTATTGATGTATTTTAAGCCCACTTCAATGTCGTCACGCGTTGGAGCTGGCAACATTTCAAAGTCATAGCCTTCGTTTTTGAGGACTGGATCTAAGAGACTAAAATGCAATGGTGACATTTGTGGCACCAAGATTTTATAAGTCTTACGCATTTCCTCTGTAAACACAACGCGATTATAATCGTACGTTGGTAATTGCTCTTCCACCACTTCTGGGGCTTCTGGGTTATGATGACGACGCAAGCTACGTTCCATTACGGATTGCAAGGAACGCAAACGGATGGTTACAGCACCAAGGTTTGTACCTTCGTCAATTTTGAGTAAGGTATGAATTTTATGGTTTGCTGAAAGTATATCTTTTACTTGATCCGCCACGATAGAGTCGAGGCCGCAACCGAAGGAGTTAAGTTCAACGATTTGGAAGCCTTCTGTTCTACTTACGAATTCAGCAGCGCGATATAAACGGCTATGATAGGACCATTGGTCTACAACACGTAAATGCTTAATTTCATTGCCTAGTGGAGCAACACCATCTTCTGTAAGAACAGCCATACCAAGAGATGTGATAAGCTCTGGAATACCGTGGTTAATACCGGAGTCCAAATGATATGGACGACCAGCTAATACGATGGTAGGAATTTGTTCTGCTACGAGGCGAGATACAGTTTTCTTTGTCGTTTCACGGTAAGAAGCCTTACAGTTTTCTTGTTCTTCCCAAGCTTTTTCTACAGCATTAGCAATATCTTTCTTCTTGAGGTTTAAGAAGTCCAATGCTTTCACAAGAGCAGGAACAAGAGATTTCTTATCAGACAACGGCAAGAATGGTGCATGGAATGGAGTATCTCCTAACACGTCTTGCATGTTGTTTTTAATAAGTTCTGGGTAGGAAATAACCATTGGACAATGGTAATTATTGTCGCGGCTAAATTCCTTAGGGCCATGTTGAATACAAGGGTACCAAACAAAGTCTACCTGTGCATTCGCAAGATCGCGAATATGACCATGAACAGCTTTTGCTGGATAGCAAGCTGTATCGGATGGGATTGTATCGATAGCCTTGTTGTATTGGTCCTTTGTAGTGTAATCGGAAAGGATTACTTCGTAGCCAAGTGTATTAAAGAATGTAAACCAGAATGGGAAATCCTCGTACATATTGAGGACGCGAGGAATACCTACGCGCATTTTACCTTCGAACTCTGGAATATTTTTCTTTAAGTAGTAGTCGAAGTAACGACGCAATTTAACGTCTACTAAGTTAGGAACTGCTTTGCGTTCCTCTTGAATCATACCACCTGCACCGCGGTCACAACGGTTACCCGTTACGTAGGTACGACCGTCGGAGAAAGCGTTGATGGTAAGCATACAATTGTTAGAGCAAAGTCCACAATTGCGCATTGTCGTAGATACTTGTAAGGAGTTAAGGCCATTGCTATCGAGCAAAGTACTTTTTTCCTTTTGTAACTCTTCTGCCGTTTCAGCTGCAAGAAGGGCCATACCATAAGCCCCCATCAAGCCAGATACATCAGGACGAATTACCTCTACGCCCATCAATTTCTCGAAGGCACGCAATACGGATTCATTGTAGAATGTACCGCCTTGTACAACGATATGATCGCCCAATTCTTTAGGATCTTTTACCTTAAGAACCTTGTAAAGGGCATTTTTAATAACAGAGTAAGCAAGGCCTGCTGCGATATCTTGTACCGTAGCACCTTCTTTTTGAGCCTGCTTAACCTTAGAGTTCATAAATACAGTACAACGAGAGCCCAAGTCGATTGGCAAGGATGCCAACAAACCTTCCTTCGCGAATTGGTCGATTGGAATGCGTAGACCGGATGCGAATGTATCGATGAAGGAACCACAACCAGAGGAACATGCTTCGTTCAATACGATATCTTCGATATAGCCATCACGAACCTTACAGCATTTCATATCTTGACCGCCGATGTCCAAGATAAAGGAAACATCAGGGCAGAAGTAGCGAGCTGCACGATAGTGAGCCATTGTTTCTACTTCACCAATATCGATGCCAAGGGCGCGTTTAAGGAACGCTTCGCCGTAACCAGTTACACCAGAATGCGCAATATAAGCACCTTTTGGTAACAGTTCATAAATTTTCTCGATTATTTCACGAGATTTTTCTAATGGTTTACCATGATTTGGACCATAGTGAGAGAAGATAATTTCCTTATTACTATTGATG
Organism: Veillonella sp. ZSJB6; assembly: GCF_051549505.1. Taxonomy (NCBI): domain Bacteria; kingdom Bacillati; phylum Bacillota; class Negativicutes; order Veillonellales; family Veillonellaceae; genus Veillonella; species Veillonella sp. ZSJB6. The sequence goes on from NZ_JBPUGE010000002.1 coordinate 243,261, forward strand.
AGAACTACCTTAAGTGTAGTAGAACCAGCATCAATACCAAGGTAACAAGGACCTTGCGCATCTTCAATATTTGCTTTTGGCGTTACTGCCTTAGCATGACGAGCGCGGAATTCTTCTAATTCTTGTTCATTTTTAAATAGAGGTTCTACACGATCTGTAGCCTCCATAGGAATACCGATGAGGGCACCAATTTCTTTTGTTAATTGACCAACTGTAATCTCACGACAGTCTTCTTTCATCAAAGCCGCCCCTAAAGCGATGAATAATTCACCATTCTCAGGGATAATGCGATGCGCTTCATCTAGTTCTAAGGTATCGCAGAAGCATTGGCGCAATTCAGACAAGAATGTCAATGGACCGCCAAGGAACGCTACATTACCTTCAATTTTATGACCGCATGCAAGGCCCGCAATTGTTTGGTTTACAATCGCTTGGAATACGGATTTTGCAATATTTTCATGAGATGCGCCTTGGTTTAACAAAGCTTGTACGTCTGTTTTAGCAAATACGCCACAGCGTGCTGCAATTGGATAAATTGTATCAGCATTCATGGCCAATTGGTTAAGACCAGATGCATCAGTTTGCAATAAAGTAGCCATTTGGTCGATGAAAGCACCTGTACCACCAGCACAAGAACCATTCATACGGTGTTCTGCCGTTTGACCTAAGTAGGTTACCTTCGCATCTTCACCACCAAGTTCGATGATAACATCAGTTTCTGGATACAATGCTTTTACAGCACGCGTTTCAGCAATAACCTCTTGTACGAATGGAATACGTACTTTATCAGCCATCGCCATACCACCAGAACCGGTAATACATACATGAACTTGATCATTTTCATGACCCACTTGAGCCTCTTGGAGCAAGGTATATACGGTGTCCAAAATGTTCGCATAATGGCGTATGTACTTTTTATACAAATAATTATCGTGTTCGTCTAATAGTACAACCTTAACAGTTGTAGAGCCCACGTCAATACCCATGCGTAGCATGTGTTGCATAAATACCTCTCTTTTTCAAAAACCGTATGACCACACAAGATCATACTCATTTTGTGAAAGTAGTACATTTAGCATGAATCTCATATAAAATGTACAAAACTTCTAATTAAATTTAGACAAGGATAAGCTTTCACAAAAATATCTAATTTTTTAAATATCCTATACATATTATACAACAAATGTAGATAAAATCTATGTTATTCTATATTCCAAAGAGTTATAGGAAATATGACTAAATTTGAATAACACCTCTACATCGTGATAGGATGTAAAAATTATTATATCATTCTAAGATGAAAAAAGGTGTATCTAATAGCACATAACCTCAGTAATACTATCTATTCCTATACAAATAAAAAAGAGGCTTCAATGAAATCATTAAAGTCTCTTTTTTCAGTCTTATATTTCTAGTTTTAGTATTCAATCTATATAGTACTCAATCTATATAAATTACAATACTTTTTTATATAAACCAATAAGATCATCATGGTTAGCTGGATATGGATTAAATCTGTAACACATATCCTCTAGTGCTCTATCTGCCATAAGGTCGAGCTTAGTTTCCGATACAGCTTTATCTACACCAAAGGCTGTCAGATTCATTGGACAGTCTAATGTATGTTGCAATGTAACGATAGCTTCTATAAGAGCAGCTAATTTATCCACCTCTGACGCATTATGATCTGCAAAGCCTAATTTAGCAGATAAATGAGCATATTTTTTAGCTACCGCCGGATTGTGGGAGCAATTAAATCCAATTACATACGGCAAGAGCATACTATTAGCTAGGCCATGAGGCACATGGAATTGTCCTCCCAACTGATGAGCCATGGCATGAACGATACCTACGCCAGCCTTGTTAAAGGAAAGCCCTGCAAGGCATGATGCTTCGTGCATAGACATGCGGTCTTGTTCTGTTGCTGTTGGCTTATGACATTTTGGTAAATATTCAAAAACAAGCTCAATCGCTTGTTGTGCCAATGCATCAGTAAAATTATTTGCCGCCGTTGCCACATAGGCTTCAAGAGCGTGAACAAGTACATCCATCCCACTAAATGCAGTAACATTTGGTGGAGATGTTTTTACAAACAATGGCGTTAATAAAGCTTCATCAGGTAATACCGCATCATCCACAAGAGGATACTTAATTTGCGTTTCGCTATCTGTAAGAACAGCAAAGGCGGTTACTTCAGATCCTGTGCCACTAGTAGTAGGAACTGCGATGAAGGATTTAATATCCATATGCTTTAGCTTACGACCGAAATATGCTATACCTTTGCTCATATCGATGCAGGATCCCCCACCAATGGCAATGATAACGGTCGGTTTAATACCTTCCATAAATTCAATGCCCTTTACAACATGGGTTATAGGTGGATCAGGTACTACATCAGTATAAATAGTCACCTTATTTTTACTATCCATTAATCCCATCACATACGTAAGGCTCGGAGAATCTTTTAAAAATGGATCACATATGATAAGGATGGATTCATTATTAAATTCTGTAAGACGATTCAACGAATCTGGTCCTGCATAAATTTGGGTTGGAAAAGTCCATTTATTCATATGCTCACCACCTATCGAATATTGAATCCTGTTGTTAAGCAACATCTACGACGGCGTGCAAAGCAACGTGCTGATGTAGTAGATTCCCCAGTAGGTGTAGCAATTGTAAAGGTTGTCGTACCTTCACCACTAAAACCAAGCCCTGCATAGGATGGACCATTCTTAATAAAAATAGATGTTTTCATCTTACGGGCCATACGATTGAGGCGTTCCATATTCAAAGAATGCATGGTTGCCGTATGATGTAAGCCCGCTTCTAACATCAAGCATACATCGAGACCTTCATCAAAGCTATCTACCGTTACAACAGGTAGAATAGGCATTAACATTTCAATCACTGCAAATGGATGGTCTTTTGGTGTACGCATGATGATTAATCGTGGATCACCGTTGTACGGAATATGTGCCGCATCAAGAATGACGCTTGCATTCTTACCGACAAACTGTTTATTTGGTGTCCCATTCGGTAATACAGTTAAATCCACTAAGCGTTGAATATCTTGTTGATTTTCAATGAGGACGCATCCTGCTTTCACCATTTCTTGAACTAGCTGTGGCTCAATTTGACGCATGGCAACGACGCTCTTTTCAGCGATACATAGAATATTATTATCGAGGCTAGCACCGAGAACGATATCTTGAGCCGCCTTTTTAATATCTGCTGTTTCATCTACAAAGGCTGGTGGATTACCAGCACCGGCACCGATAACCTTTTTGCCACTTTGAAGCGCTTGTTTTACAACCCCAGGACCACCAGTAACAACTAACAGGCTCACATCTGGGTGTAACATCATCTCTTGAGCAGACTCAATAGATGGCTCACGAAGTGTAACGATAAGGTTTTCAATACCAATCGATTTAGCGATGATTTGGTTAAGTTCACTAACAAGCAATCGACTAAGATGCTTAGCTCCAGGATGAACACTAAAGAATACAGCATTCCCTGCTGCTAACATACCGATGGTATTACATATTAACGTTTCTGCTGGATTTGTACTTGGTGTAATAGCACCGATAACACCGTAGGCAGACAATTCATATAATGTCATACCGTTGTCACCAGTTTCACACTCTGTAACGAGATCTTCTACACCCGGTGTTTTATCGAGTGTAAGATTTAATTTCAATACTTTATCTGCAACACGACCCATTCCTGTTTCTTCAACAGTTTTTTGAGCCAGCTCTTGCACTCGTGGACGCATGGCAGCACGGATGTCTGCTATTACCTTTTCACGGGTTGCCAAGGTGCAATCTTCAAAGCGCGCTTGCGCTGCTTTTGCAGCTTGAATTGCTTCATCAACCGTATCAAATACACCTGGCTCAAATTGACCTCTAGGCACTTGTTTAATAGGTTGTGATGAGGCCATTTCTTGCTTTTGCCCCTGTAATATATCTATAACCATGGAGCGGATCATTTCTTTCAACTGTGTATTGTTTTCCATCATGAACCTCCATATAGGTTGCATTGCTGATGCAATGACCATGTCAACTAACGGTGTACACAATCAAGGATATATTCATGATGTGACACAATAACTAGGTTTAACTCTGGCACCAGCTATTTCCTATACAATTATTTTTCAAAACTATCAATAATACCCACAATAGCACAATCTACTGCGGTGCCTTTATCATCTTCGAAAATATGCCGTGCCGATGAGCCTCGAGTTAGAAGCACATATTCACCTTCACCAGCACATACTGTATCGACGGCGATTTCTATGCGCCCCGTCAACTCTTGTTCTCCATCGAGAATATCTACCATCATCAGTTTCATTCCCTTTAGAGATTCATGCTTTTGAGTAGATACGATACTACCCACAACTTTACCGACTTGCATACTTCTCGTTCCCTTCAATTATTGTGATACCTAAGCGCTCGATTTCATCTCGAGCAGCCATGGTGAACCGTTGTCCCCTATATATGACGATAATAGACTGACTTTCACAAGATCTAACAAAAGAGGCCGTTATCCACGCTTGATGACTGGCATATATAGGACGACCAAATTTATCTAGAAATTTGATAGGCCAATCTAGAATGACTGATGGATTCATCAACGAGGTTACAGGAACTGCTAGGTGTATCGTCACCTCACAGTCATACGCTAATGCACGATGTAAATAGGCAACCCAAGGCACCAATGTATCGCGCATTAACTCTCGTATATGACCATAATCTATACCAGCGAAAGAAATGAGTTGGTTCTGCAACAATATATGCTCATCATAGCTATTGCACTCTGTGACCATAAAAGTAGCAGTGGATGTCATGCGCTTTTCTAGGCGTTCTAGCACCAGTTTAACTAATGCATCCATATTAATGCTCACTTCCCATGGCAATCCCTAAGGGCGTTACAAATTCTGGATACAGTGGCTTATGAACAGGTAAACCTATATATTGACTGAAAGTCTTTGTGAACTCCTCAAAATTAGAAGCACCGCCCACAACAACAATAGGAGTCCCCTTTTCATAGCCACCCTCATGTAACGCACGCTTAGAAATAGCTGCCATTTTTTCAACCACAGGCCGTATGGTTGCATATACATCACGTTTATTCGCTTCATTGCGCTTATAAGCCTCTGCTTCAGGGATGGAAATCCCATAGGCCCCGCTAATCACGAGGTTCATATGAGTGCCTCCTGTAGGCTCATCTACGGTATATACAACTTGGCCATCTTTTAAAATGCTTATGCCCGTAGTACCACCACCGACGTCAATAACAGCGCCATCGGTGATTCCTAGCACATTAGCAGCAGCGGTAGGCTCGTCTAAAATGCAGGTTACTTCAAAACCGGCACTTTCAAGAACATGACCTACTACCTCTTTATTCTTGCCTATCGTTCCAGGTGGAACAGCTGCTGCGGCATATACAAGCTCTGTGCCTAAGGCAGTTTCCGCCTTAGCCTTTAAAGCTCTCGTAATCGTAACAGCTCCCACATAGTCAACTACAAGGCCATCTCGAATAGATTCGTTGTATTCAAAAGCGCCATATATAGGTTTACCTTTGTCGTTAACTACGGATAGGACAATAGATGATGTACCAAGGTCAATACCTACGCGCAAATTCTTTTGATTATGAGAGCTCACTTGTTTGGACTCTACAAGATCAGAGAACTCTTGCAATGTATTATTTGCCTTTTTCAAACCCTTCATCATATCACCTACTTTACTGTACAATTCTCGCCATCACTGTACCTTGTACATTGGCAGCATTTGCCTCATCTGTGTCAATATGGAGTTCTAGGACAAAACCAGGCACGGCCCGAACGATGACATCACCAAATACAGTGGTGCGTTCTGGCGTTTGAAGTTCAACATTAACGCTATCGCCATCGTTTACATTAAGCCGTTTTGCATCATCAGGCGACATATGAATATGTCGCTTTGCAACGATACAAATAGGTTTTGTTATTTCCCCGTTTTCAGTACATAGAGTAATCTCTACGGCTGATTCTAAATGACCAGATAGCACAATAGGAGGTTTTATACCCAATGCACGAGCATCGGTCAACGATACCTCCACTTGTGACTGCTTTCTAAGAGGACCTAGTACGCGGACATTTTGAATGACCCCTTTAGGCCCCACTAAAGTAACAGTTTGTTCTGAAGCAAACTCTCCAGTTTGTTTTAAGTCACTTTTCTTAGTAATAGCCTGATTCGGGAATAATACATCCCAGTCCGCCTGACATAGATGGACATGTCTATTGCTCACACCTACGGGAATGGACGATTCGAACATGGCTTCGATCACTTCTCGTACGATAGCACGAATCTGTTCCCGATCCATAAGCTATTATCCTTTCTTAGGTAAGATTAATTCTACGTCGCTATGAGGGCGTGGAATTACATGAGTAGATACTACTTCGCCTACTTTTTGTGCTGCTGCACAGCCTGCATCAACCGCTGCTTTTACAGCGCCTACATCACCGCGAACCATTACAGTTACAAGACCGGAACCAATTTTTTCAGTACCTTCTAATGTAACGTTAGCTGCTTTTACCATTGCGTCAGCTGCTTCAATTGCGCCTACTAAACCTTTTGTTTCTACCATGCCTAATGCGTTATTCATGATAATCTCCTTTATTATTTACTACTTTATTTCTTTTTAGAGTTTTTCTTTGGTGTTGTTTTCTTTGTACCTGTGGACTTAGAACTTTTCGGTTCTATGATGGTAGATACAATTTCATCTAATACTTCAACAACCTTTTCATCTATTTTGGGTTTCTCTGTTTTAGAAGTTATAACTTCAGCTTTGACTGGTTCAGTTTCTATAATTTCTTTAGTTTCTTGAACACTAGCACTCGCCTTAGTTAACTGTGTATCATCAAATACTTTAGCTGGCTTATCTGTAAAGTCATCATTAAAGGATTCTACTAAGCCTTCTGCAGGCCGTGGAATTACCTTATGAGCTACATACAGGTTCATTCCTTTTGTAAGAGCTACACCAGTCTGAATAGCCGCTTCCACAGCTGCTACATCACCGGCAACCTTTACTGTCATCCAGCCAAGGCCTCTCGCCTTTTCTATGCCTATCAACCGTACATTTGCAGCTTTAACCATTGCATCTGATGCGGTGATAGCCCCCAGTAAACCAGCTACTTCTAGTAACCCTAGTGAATCTTTCACTATGCCACCTCCCGACGTCTATTTCTGTTGATGATTCGCAACAGGATTCATGCATTCCTATAACGTTAGCTACGTTGCATATCTACTAACATTTGACGAATCAAATCTTTTAATTCTGGTTCTTGAGATTCTGTTTTAGGTTCTTCTTTCGGTGTCGCCTGAACAGGCTCATCCTTGAGCATACCTACTTCATCTATTATGTCCATAATGATAGCCCGTAACATTTGTTCATTTAGTTCTGCCATTATGAATCCTCCTATTCACATTGTGAAAGTATCATCTATTGCGACGTGATAATGATATGTAATGAATATTTGACTCTTTGAAATAATATTCATTAAATAATGTAAGCATTACCTTTATTCTTAGGTCTGTCTCCCATAGTTTCTAGTAAAGCTAATCCTACATCACGTGCTGCTTTTACAGCTTGTTTAACAGCGCCAGAATCACCACTGATTTGTAAAATAACTTCATTACTCATAGCTGAACTCGATGGAGAACGATAGCCTACTACATCTACATTCGCTGATTTAACTGCTGTATCTGCCATAACTACACCAATAGCTGCTGGGGCCCCAACGATCAAGCCAAAGGCTTTACCTTCTGGTGTCCCAAAGGCAGTCACTAATGCTTCTCCTGCGCGAGCTGTATATTGAACCTCCACATGACCAGCTTCGTTCATATATACCTCGCCGAAGGTACGTTCTAATTCACGCAATGCTACCTCTACAGAACGTCTTACATCAGATACGTCATCGCCACCAAATATGATAAGGGAACCAGAACCGGCGCCACCTTTCATATCACGGGCAAGTTCAATGCTAACAATCTCAGTATTCGTTGCTTTTACAGCTTCATCAGCGGCCATGATTTGCGGCCCTGCACCTGTACGTGAACCTAAGATACCGATAGATCGATATGACTTAGTGAGCTTCATAGCTTCCAATACTTGACTGTCTACATTGGCAATTACAAGGCCAATTGTATCGCCTGTTGTAGTACTGCCTACATGTTCAGTAATCATTGAAGTTTGTAATTGATTTGTAGTAGGTGAACTTACAGGTGACGAAGCACATGATGCATTACCTGTTGCGCCTGTAATTTTGCTTAAATCAGCACCATCGATACGCATCAATACACGCTTTAAAATCTCATCTACCATACTTTTAGTATCGGCCATAATTATTCACCCTTTGTTGGTAAAATACCTTCTACATCTTTATGTGGTCTTGGAATTACATGAGTAGAGATAACAATGCCTACGCGTTCTGCAGCGGCTGCACCTGCGTCTACAGCAGCTTTTACAGCACCTACATCACCGCGAACCATAACAGTAACGAGACCAGAGCCAATTTTTTCATTCCCTACGAGTTCTACATTAGCTGCTTTAAGCATTGCATCTGCTGCTTCAATAGCGCCTACTAGGCCCTTAGTTTCCACCATACCTAATGCTTCTTGTGTCATCTGTTTTCTCTCCTTTTACAAAACATAGAGCAAAGATTACAAATTTATTTTTCTAATAGTTCCACCATAGTGCCTATATTCATAAAGGCAAAGTGTGCTGTTTTAAGCAGTTGTACCATTAATACGGCACCAGTTCCTTCACCTAATGCCATTTGCCCATGGATTGGAACTTCATCAAGACGAATATTTGCATAGGCTAATGCTGCTGCCATCCCTACCTCACGAGAATAATGAGATGGAATGCCATATAATGGAGCGTCTCCATTCATTTGAGTAGCACAAGCCATAGCAACTGCTGTTATATAACCATCGATAACAAATGGGATATGTAAGTCCGTACAAGCTACCATAGCACCGGTAATAGCGGCTATATCAAAGCCACCTACGCGGCTGATTACCTCTTTTGGACTATTTAAGTGTCCCTTATGATGAGATAGTGCAGTACGTACAAATTCTCGTTTTTGATTCATGTACGCCTCTTCATCAGGACCAGATCCAGGACCTACAGTTATCCGTGGGTCTAGTTTTGTAAGACCACTTAAGACAGCTGCTGAAGTTGTGGTATTACCAACACCCATTTCACCGAAGGAAAATAGATTGATACCAGATTCTGCGTAGTAGACAACGCGGTTATATCCAGCTTGGTACGCTAGGTCAAATTCTTCAGCGCTCATAGCAGCACCGTCTAATATATTCTTTGTGCCTTGAGCAACCTTTCGATTCACCCCAATACCTTGTGGACAAGCAATGCCTACATCTACCACTTCGTAAGGAATATGGTTAAAGATACAATAATTAGCAACTGCACTTTTACCATCAATCATATTCTGAGACTGTTTACGGGTAATCTCATAGTTATAACCGATTAGACCATCAACGGAAATACCATTATCTGCCGAAAAGATAATATGCTGAGCATGAATCTCAGGTTTCATATCCTGCCAAGCAAGACACATTTTCTTGAAATATCGTTCCCATAGACCCAAGCTTTTTGGAATGATCGCCTTATTTAAAATAAATTGATTAAGTTGTTCTTCAAAAACTTTGTCCATGGAAAAACCTTCTTTCAACTAACTATATATGTAGTTACATAATTGTTTTAACGACTCTTCGTCGTGAACTGATATTTCAAAAATCTTAGTGGCTCCCGCTAGTTTGAGATTGCGCCTAGGTGCCTCAACATCTTTGCCCGTATCTACCTTTGACACAACGCCTATAACTTCGCGATTGAGGGAGTTCCCAAAGCTTGGTGGAAATATGGTTGTTTCATCACCTGCAGGAATCATAAAAATCACTAAGTCCGCATCATAGGCGTGCAAGATAATGCCTCGATAGTAATTAGGATTTTCCATATATTCTCCAGGGGTATCGATGAAGTTTCCCACTCTCGTTATGGCTTGTGTCTTATGATACGTAGCCGAGCCATGGGTAATCGTATCGGCTAATGTAGTTTTACCACAACCGCTACGTCCTACTAGAAGGATGCGTTTTTCTTTCTTTTCGGTGCTCATAATTACCCTTTCATTAGGATCTTGTTAAATCTGTTGGAAAAAATCCTAATATGCGTTGCAATCCTTCAATTACGCTGCGCAATGCAGATTCAACAGCAGATACATCACCAGTTATGAGAAGTGCCCCCGAAAATCTATCGATGAAACCGATTTCGATATCACCGGATTTACTTGCAATATCGGCTGCAATAATGGTCCCTTCGCCAGGTGTTATAGTAAGAATCCCAATGGCATTTCTACCTTTTTCCTCGAGCCCCATTTTTCTAAATAGGTCTGGTTTAGGATTGGCAATAACATGGGCTATCGTAACCTGCTTTCCGGGTACAAATTCTTGTATGATGCGCTGTTTTGCATCAATTACCTCTTGAAAGGCCATATAATCTCCTCCTAATTCAAAATAATTTCTTTGAACTATCCTGATAAACTATGATTCGTTTTTGTTTTATATACTCTAGCTAGAGTTAAGGTGCCACTAATTGGAAGAATAATACGGCTAAGCCTGCGCCGATCAATGGGCCAATAAATGGTACCCACGCATATTGCCAGTTTGCAGTTCCCTTATTAGGAATTGGTAGTAAGAAATATGCTAACCGTGGACCAAAGTCGCGCGCTGGATTTAACGCATATCCAGTAGTTGCACCAAAGGACATACCTATGGATGCTACCAAGATACCGATGACCATAGGTGCTAAACCATCAGCCATTTTACCTAAGCAGAGAATAGCTAACATAAACATAAACGTAGCTATAATTTCGGATATCAAATTGAAAGGTTTATTATCGATGGCTGGACCTGTTGCAAAAATCCCTACACAGTTCCCTTCATCAGGACCTGTTACTTTAAAATGTGGATAATAGAACAGTGCAGCAATGGCAGCACCAGTAAAACCACCTGCAATTTGCGCTATGGACATTGGAATAACTTGATCCCAAGGGAATATACCAGCTACAGCAAGGGCAAAGGTAACTGCTGGATTCAAATGACCAGGGCCACCAAGTGTAATACCTACGTATACACCAAAGGAAACGGCAAAGGCCCATCCAAAGATAATGTGTAACCAGTTAGTTCCAAAAATACTAACGATGGTTTTCTTTAATAAAATTGATGCATTTGTACTGTTACCAAATGCAATTAGAACGGCAGTACCAACAAACTCACTAATATACATTTGCGTTACGTCCATTGTTTTCACCTCATCGAGTTAACAAAGATTGTAATGCATGAGATGCAATGTCCATATCTTCTGCCACAGTGCCACCGCTAATGCCGAAACCACCGACAATTTCGCCGTCGATGATGATCGGATAACCTCCACCAAAGGTACAGATTTTACGATTTACCATGGATTCAATGTTGAATAGATCGCCATCAGGCTGTGCACTTTGATGTACTTCATGAGTTGCCGCTTTGAGAGCTACTGCAGTATACGCCTTTGCCTGTGCGATATCGTTGCTGATGAGCAATGCATCTGACATACGATGGAAATACATTAATACACCGTTTGCATCTACTATAGATACAACGATAGGTACACCTATGGACTGAGCATAGTCCATGGCTGCTTGTGAAAGTTTCGTCATAATTTCTTCTAGCTTTGTTCTAGTTGCCATATAACTAACTCCATTTTCAGTAGTATGCCCCATATGCCATAAGCTCCGATTCGTTTCCGCCAGTACTTCAGCATGACTGTTCTTAACACGTTCTGCTACGCGCTCTACAATTGTTTCTACAAATTGCACATAGTCTTCCATACGAGCCATGATATAAAGAGCATCAGATAATCGATTTATAAATTTTCGAACCTCATCGCGAATTGGTTCTACAGAACCTAAGCTAATAAGTAACCGTTCACCGCGACGACAGATTGTGCGAGCCACATGTAGCTCTGCAGCAGATAAATAATTTCCGCTTAATATAAAGCTATGTTGCTGTGGCAATCGATTAGTATAGTCATCGATCATGTATTCCAATTCGCTTATATCTTGTTGTGAAATTAGATTACTACTTTCACTTAGATTTTCCACATGAGGCGTGGCTACCTCCGCACATAAGCGGAATAGCTGATGTTGTAATGTGTGAAGCACATGTTTATTGTCTGGTGAGACAACTAATTTCTCACATACACTAACCTGTGCATTTAATTCATCAAAGGTTCCATATGTGTCCACACGAAGTGAATTTTTAGGTACTCTAGTGCCATCAAATAAGGCCGTTGTACCTGCATCACCGGTTTTCGTATAAATAGCCATATGCACCACCTCTAAAGTTAGTTAGATTTAAAAAGCTACTTCCAATCGTTCATCGGAAACGAAAGGATTACCTTTTACAAGGCGGGCTGCATTGACACCTAAGGTACGTAAGCTATCTGGATATTGAGCATAACCCGTAAGTCGATAAATAAATTGATGCATTGGTATGTTTTTATAGGTCAACACAATCGCCTCATCATCAACGCCTATCCCAACAGATAAAGCGGAATTACGAGATGCTAGGTCAGCCAATGTCATATGCGTACCACTATGGGACTCAATGACAACAGGTAGACCTTCCTCTTCAATTCCATATAGAACGGGTTTTAGTATATCCTCACTGATATGCTCTGTAGCATACAGCAATATGGTTGGCTTACTGACGATACTTTGATCCATCATAGGCCTCCCTTCTGTGCATAGGATAATACCAATCCTGTAGCTACCGCATTTCGTGCCCCTTCAACGCCTCGAATATTGCCTCGCCCCGCTACTAATGCATATTGTGAAAGTGCATCGGTTACGAGTTGAGGAATTTCAAAGTCTAATGCAGAACCACCTACGATAACTACGAATGGTATATCTCGCACATTATGAGTAGGACTAACAGATGCCAAAGCGCGGAGTGAGTTTGTGACAAATACCCGTTTCTTTGCAGTTTGACGAACACGCTTAATCTTTTCTAGAGGGATATCTCGCTCTACAGGAACGAGCCCATCTGGCGTTACGATAACAACGCGTCCAAACAATGCTGCCGAAAGTGGTTCATTAAAGAACTGCACCGTTCCATCTTCGTGACGAATGTGATATACACTGAGTACTTGAGCCAATGGATCTCGTTTGATGGCTTCTGCAATATGCATATCCTCTAAACCAAGTTCAGAATTGATGAGCATAGTTACCATATTTCCTGCTCCTGCAAGATGAATGGCTTTAATTTTTCCTTCTTGGTTAATGATGGATGCATCAGTTGAGCCTGCCCCTAGATCGAGTATGGCCATTGGTTTTGCTGTCCCCGGTGTAGTCAAAGCGCCTAAGATAGCTGATTCAGCCTCTTCACCACCGATTTCAACTGGTACGCCTAGCTCTTTTTCTACCTGCTTTGCAATGATTTCCATTTGTAGATGATCTGACTTAACCATGGAGGCAATGCCTACGGCTTGTTCCATAGAGAACTCACCTGCAAGGCCACCCTTTACATTGATAGGAACAGCTACATCTACGGCTAGCAAGTCTTGGATGAATACATCTTGCGGGGATTTATTCGTCAATTGAGCCATTGTAAGGCGAACCTTTTCAAGCATGCCACCTACGTTCGTACCTGCTTCACCACTGATATCATCGATAGGATGAACAGATTCGAGGGTTTCCATAATTCTCTCTGCCCCAGCAGATACATCGACGGATACAGTTCGATCATTCCCCATAACAATGATGGATCCTGCCGGTATTACCCGCTCCTTAACGTCCCCTGCCGGTGTTTTGATGACTACAGCTGAGCGATTTCCGATAAGAGCTCTAGCGATAGGTACAATATTCTTTGTTTCCTCTGGTGAAAGCTCAAATACAGTGGCAATCCCATAAGGATTTGATAATTGTGATACCACTTGCCCCGGTTCTACAACCTCTACGGCAGAAAGCATGCCCATTGGGATTTTATCGATATACGCAACCTCATCTACGATAGGAATTTTATGATCCAATCGATTGTTAACGAGTACGCCGTCATCGGCTTGAAGGATAGCAGCTCGAATATCATAACCTCGTTTGCAATATGCATTAATCAGCTGTGCTATCAATTCAAAATCGATAATCTTTGGAGCTACCACGATGTATGGCTGACCTTGTGGCTTATCAATTAGTTGCTCAATGGGAACGGTATACCCTACACCAAGACCTAAGCCACCTGGTGTTTTAGGGTTGTGCCCTATCATGGTAGATTCCGTAATTATGGTTTCTGTAATCGTTTCCATGGCCACATCGCCGATAACTGGTGTAGCCTCATTAATGCGAACTAAGTCAATGTCTCGTAGTGTAAGATTAGCAGACCTAATTAGCGACTTGAGGGCATCCATGAGACCTACGATATTTTCGCGCGTTCCTTTAATACCAGTGGTGCTAGCAATAGCAGAAGATAAGAACTTTACCTCTCCATTGCTATGAATTTCGGCCAAGGCCGCTTCTGTTGTAGAGTTTCCGATATCGATGCCAACAATTCGTTTCATAATGACATCTCCTATAGGTTAATTATCACCTTTCAGTTTTTTACGGCGTTCGTAGTTTTCAGCAGCTTCTCGTACAAAGTTTGCACAAATTGGAGCACCTAGACCATCAAGTTCGCTAGCAATATCCAAGAGTTCTTGTTTAGAAGAACGATATGGACGAAGTGCATTATACATTTCAAGTAAGCGTTTATCGCTAACTTTCGTCATTTCTGCGGCGCGGGAGAAGTTGAGTTCGATTTGATCACGGCCCCCAGCCTTAGCAATTTGACCTTGAGCTTTCAAAATGGATGGAGAAATTTTCAAATCATCCATTGTGATGTGACCTGCCATTACGTTATCCATCGTAATATGGCTCAAGTCACGGCCTTGACCAAGATCAATCCATTCTGGATGTTTTTTAGCAATCGGATAATCTTCGATTGTAACCACTCTATCTACTGTATTTGTTGTAGATGGTGTATGAGGCGTAGAGTACTGTGTTGCACTGCCTTTCGCCCCTTCTATTTCAGATACGATCTGCCGAATTAAGGCTTCTAATTCGTTAGCCATAGTAAACCTCCTTATACAGTGACACGAACTTCATCAGCTGGCTTACCTTTTACTACATGCTTAGTTTCCTTGATGTGAAGTAACGCAGACAATGCTTGGTATTTTGGACGAGCCATTTGATCGTTCAATGTTGGTACTGGTGTTGGGGATTCGCCCTTAGCGTATTTAGCAGCATTTTTACCAATAGCGCGGTATGTTTCAGCTGTTAATAGCGGTGCTTGAGGGAATAATTCCAAGTTTGAAAGTGGTTGTAAGTCCCGTTGGTGAATTAAGGTTGTACCTTTAGATTGAATACCGATACATACACCGGATCCAGAAATAGAATCACCTTCAACGGCTACAGCTGCTACGTCAGAGGAACGGTATACGCGAATCACACGAGCTTTTAAGCCTTCTTCTTCGATACCAGCTACTAATTGACGAATTACCTCTTGATGCGGTACACCAACGATGGTTTGTCGTTGACTACGACCAAAGGCAGGACCTACAGCAATCACTACTTCATCTGCGCTAGTGCCAGGTTGTGCAGGGCCACCAGTTTGTAGCCAGCTGTCGTCACCAGTTGGGTCTTCATGTCTAGGTGCTGCACTTTCACCAACATTAGCCTTAAATTGCGGTGCCTCATGGACACCACCCATTTCTTGTAAAACGTCTAGGATAATAGAGCGTAATACATCTCTGTTAATTTCAGCCATCATGACACCTCCTTATATATCCCGTGGATCAATGGCGTTTGGAATATCTTTAATACGTTCCCAATCTTCACCTTCCACACGATACCCTGTGCCAACACCTTGATAGTCATTTCTATTGTTAATCGCGGAGATAACGTTGAAATCACGGTCAAAGATGGCCGATGTTTGTAAGTAATCGCCGGAGATTTTTTGTTTTAATAGGTTCAAAATACTTTGTGCTACATCTTGATGACCTTCTTTAGCTAAACCTTTTACGAAGTCAACGCCTGTAACACCACGGTTTAACAAATCTTGAGCTGCTTTAATATCTGCAACCTTATCGCGAGGAGGCATATCTTTAGAGCCATTCGCATAGGTAGCAGCCTCTACCTCTTGATCTGTAATTGGAGGCAAGCCTAAAGCTTTGAACAACGCTTGTAATGCACGAGCCGCTTTATTACGAACTGCTACAACTTCTTCTTCGCGAGCAGGAATAAGACCGCCATTTACCTTGAGGTCACGTTGGATAACTGTCCAGTCATCATAGTCCTCTGCATCCCAGTTGGAACCAGCGAACATGTTGTCATAGTTTGGTGTAGAACTATAACCAGAGCAGATAAAGTCAGTACCTGGTGCAAATTGCATCAATGTACGAGCTGTTCTACGCAAATCAGAATGACTAAATGTTTGGTCATTACTAGATGCACATTCTAGGTCGAGCATAGCTGCTACAAGGTTTTCTGCTAATACAGCGCGGATACCAGAAGGTACAGCTGCTGGAATACCAATACAGCTTACAGAACCATTTTGGATACCTTGTACGCCAGCACCTTTTGTGATGTATAGGCAACGGGTTTCAAGGTACAACATAGATTTACCTTCTGCTTGGCCCATTTGTACTTCAGAACCTGTACCAGAAGTAAAGCGCATTTTAAGACCACGAGATGCATAAGCAGATGCTAAGAAGCCCTTAGACCACGGTGTATCATCACCATCGGTAAATACGTCTTCTGTACCATATACGGAAATTGTTTCTGCATAGGCTGTGAAGCCACGCATGCCAAGTTCCAATTCTGTCGCTTCTTCCAAGGAGCATTGTGTCAATACACCTGGACGACCACATTGAGAGCCTACGAGTAAGCTAATCGCATTGAGTGGTGCGTAACGAGCAACAGCTACTGTTGTTTCTTCTTCTGCGAACCCACGAAGTGCACCTTCCGCAGCATCCGCTGCGATTTGCACTGGATTGTCGTTTACGTTCGTTACATGGGCTTGGTTAGCCATTGTACGACGAGCACGCATTTTTTGCATACATTGCATCATTTCAACAACGTTCATAGTAGAAACAACTTCCAACATTTTCGCTGGAGTAATAGATTTACAAATCTTAACGATTTCTTCACGAGGCACTGATGGTGTAAGCATCATATTAGCAATCTCTTTTGAATCCTTTGCCATTGCTTCTTGAGCACCATCGAGAACGATACCGTAATTTGCAATAAATGTATCGATAAGATCAAAATCTTCGCGGCGTTTACCATCGAGTTCAACGATGCGACCACCTTCGATTTTGAGGCTAGGCTTTGGATCTTGAGGAGATTCCATGGCTATAAAACCTTCCTCTACCCATTCCTTTACATAACCATCCTGATTGACAGGACGTTGACTTAAGACTTCGAAACGTTTTGATTTCATAGGGCATACCATCCTTTCAGATTAGATATAGGAAGGGGCTCCGTTCACTGGTTCGTCACCCATCGTACCGAGCAATTGTTTACCTACTTCACGAGCAGAAATAACCGCTTGTCGTACAGCTCCAGAATCGCCAGAAATCTGTAAAATTACTTCGTTAGAATTACTTGTACCTGCAGAAGGAGATGCATAACCGATTACATCAACATTCGCAGATTTAACAGCTACATCGGCCATAACTACGCCAATAGCTGCTGGAGCACCTACGATAAGACCAAAAGCTTTACCTTCAGGAGCGCCAAATGCTGCATTTACTGCATGACTAGCGCGTGCTGTATATTGCAATTCAAGATGTCCCGCATCGTTTGCGTATACATCGCCAAAAGTACGTTCCACTTCAGACAATGCAACTTCAATAGCGCGTTTTACATCGGATACATCATCACCACCAAAGATGATAAGAGAGCCATGACCTGCTCCACCTTTAGTATCACGAGGTAATTCAATGCTAACGATTTCAGTATTTGTCGCTTTTACTGCTTCATCAGCAGCCATAATGTGTGGGCCTGCACCAGTACGAGCACCTAAAATACCGATGGAACGATATTTTTTCTTTAGTTTCATCGCATCTAATACTTGTTGATCTACGTTAGCAATTACGAGACCAATAGTATCACCAGTTTTACTAGTCCCTACAAATTCAGTTAATCCACATGTTGTTGCCATAATACCCTCCATACGTATAATGAAAGTATCTATGTACAGAAAACTATGTTGCGGTATACCATTTTATATTTTTTATCATTTCTTTAATCATTCATATGTATGCAACCTTAAATTCTGTACACCATATATTACTATAGAGCATGCCTTGCTATTCAGTCACAACCCATCGGACTCAATCCTTTCTAAATACATGTACTATAAGGCTTTTATCTACCTTTATTATAAAAATTATTAAATGCAACTTTTTTATGTATATTCGTAAAATGCGATTTTTCTATTACAAAAATACGACAATCCTGTTATACTTATACATATAAAAGCAAGAAATAACGTAATTTTATAGGTATATGAATTTTAGGTGGTATGTCACTTTTCTCTTTTCTCAGGTTTAGAGCCTACCCTTTAGATAGAGAGCAAGTAGAGCTATTTTAGCGGTGTGCTTACTAGCCCTCTTAACACATTTGTGATTGGAGGTTTTACCATGATTTGTACGAATGAAGATACTAAGCTTATTAATGAAATCATGCGCGATTTCACAAACATAACAAAGATTGCGGCTATTTTTGTTAATAATCGTGGAAAAGTGTTATCTCAAGAATATAACTTTTCCCCTTTTTGCAAGGTTGTAAGGCGCAATCCAATCTATGCCAAGCGCTGCAATCAATGCGACTTATATGGTGGCCTAGATGCTACAAAAGAACTATCATCCTGCCCGTATCGCTGTCACATGGGCCTCATCGATTTCTCTGTTCCGGTTATGAAAGATGGAGCCATTTTAGGATTTATTATGGCAGGTCAAACAAAAACAGAAGATACGACGATCAAACCGATTCTTCCTACCCAAACCGATTGGCATGATGACACCAAACTTCGTGCTCTATATCGGACCTTACCAGTTTTGACAGCCGAACAAATTTACAGTGCTACAAAGGTTTTACGGATTTTGGTTGAACACTACTTCCCATTTAACGATGCCATAGCAGAAGAGATGCCTTATGAACAATTGCCAGGCTTTGTGGAGTCTGAACGACCTATTAATCGTCCAGAAATTCGAAAGGCTATGTTATATATAGAAAAAAATCTGAGCAAACGAGTGTCGCTCAGAAGGATTTCGGAACATATTCATTTAAGTGAGTCCTACTTCTCTAAGATTTTTAAAGATGATACGGGACTTTCAGTAGTGCAATATATAACACTATTGCGCATACAAGAAGCAAAAAAACTATTAGTATATTCCCAACTAACAGTTAATCAGATCAGTAAAACATTGGGCTATAACAGAACTAGTTATTTCTGTAAAATTTTCAAAATGGCTACCACTGAAACACCACATTCATATAGAAAAAAATATGCAAAACCAATTGATGCATAATATAATAAAAAAGGCGTAACACCAATGGTGTTACGCCTTTTTCGTATCTATAGAGTTTGTCATGAGAAGGTATTGTATCAGATACATATAGTATTAACGATCAATTAGAACGCTGGGATGATAGCTCCCTTGTAGTGTTCTTCGATGAACTTCTTAACTTCTGGAGATTGTAATGCTTTAGCTAATTTTTGGATAGCTGGTTTGTTTTCATCGCCAGGGTTAACAGAAAGAAGATTTGCATATGGAGAGTCAGCTTTTTCTACGAATAAGCCATCTTTTGTAGGATTAAGACCAGCTGGCAACGCATAGTTAGCATTGATTACTGCTGCATCTAAATCTTGGATAGAGCGAGGAATTTGAGCGGCCTCTAACTCAGTAATTTGGATGTTTTTAGGGTTGCTAGTCACATCAAATGGTGTGTTAGTCAAACCAGTTGGATCTTTCAAAGTTACAAGACCTGCACTTTGCAATAAGAGAAGTGCACGAGCACTGTTTGTTGGGTCAGATGGGATAGCTACTTTTGCACCATTTGGCAAGTCTTTCAAGTCTTTAATTTTTTGAGAATAGATAGCCAATGGTTCAATGTGAACTGGTGCAAAGCTTACAAAGTTTGTACCATGATCTTTATTGTAGTTATTTTGGTAAGGTACGTTTGCAAAGAAGTTTGCATCTACTTCATGGCTAGATAGAGCCATATTTGGTTGGATGTAGTCTGTAAATTCAACGATTTGTAAGTCTACACCTTCCTTAGCCAAAATAGGTTTAACTTGTTCTAAAATTTCAGCATGAGGTACAGGATTTGCTGCTACCTTTAATACCTCTTTAGAGCCACTAGAGCTCGCGTTATTTGTGGAAGAGCCACAACCACTAATCAATAAGGACGCCCCCAGTACGGCCGTCGCTGCTAAAGCTAACCATTTTTTCATGTAATCCTCCTATCTACGATGAAAACCTACATCTCGGACGAGGACTCATACGTATATAACATTTGTAGATATTATAATAAATTTATTTTTCTTATCTTATATCTACATTTGATTATTTAATAATTTCGATGTAGTAAGTATATCAATTTAATTCCTACTCGTATAATAGATTTTATATATGCATTAATATAACTTTAATCTATAGCAAGATAAGAGTAATTACATTTAGCTATACCAAGTACATAAAAACGGTACTAAGCTGATTCCCCGTACTACTAGGTAATATACCTAATAGATTCAATCAAACTTAGTACCGTTATACATATCGCTCTATATAATAAACAATCTAATCAAAATCAAAAAATCAACTTATTGAGTTGACGTTGTTTGCTCCACAGAAATAGTTACAGGTGCTGATAATTTAGCCTCTAACCAAGCTTTTATTCGTTCCAAATCTGCATCAGATACAGTGGATGTAGTATGGATAATCACCATATAGCGACTCGCTTTAGGCTGTTCTAGATTATCTATTAAAGGCATGCCTTCCACTTTGCTTACAAACGGGAATAACGCCTTTGCTTCAGCATCTGTCTTTTTCATAGTATTTATCGTTTCACTTACTAGTTGATAAGTCGGCTGGTACAGATTACTCAAGTTTTCATATTTTTCAAGGTTCTCTGAAGATTTATTCAAACTTGTCTTATCCATAGTAGATTTTTTCTCATCTACGCTATTAACAAATTGGAGTGTATAAGAGTGTAAGTACTTATACTGCTGTAACTTGCCTTCCAACTGGGATTGTTCCTCCGAAGTCACAGGAGCGCCTATAGCTACTATGTCTACTAGCTTATTCGTTCGATCCAATGAATAATCAATCACTTGTCGACGTCCAGCTTGATTAACATCATTCTTAATAAACTGCTCTAAATGATTTGACTCAGAATACTTGATAGTCATATCATAGCCTGCATAAATACTTGGTATAGCCATAATAAGACCAATCACAAGAAATATTAGCTGATTACGACGAATAAGCTCTTTGTCTTGTTTATGGAATGGCAAACTATATACACCCTTTAAAACAATAAAAGTTGCAAAGAAGATGAAGAATGTATTTATAAAGAATAAATAGGCAGCCCCAAAGAAATAGTGCCAATCTCCATTAGCAAGTCCATATCCTGCCGTACATAGTGGTGGCATAAGTGCAGTCGCAATCGCAACCCCTGGGATAACATTATCTAAGGTCTTACGCGTTTGCCCAATAATCCCAGCTAACCCACCAAATATAGCAATAAGTACATCATAAATACTCGGTTCTGTACGCGCTAATAGTTCAGATGTAGCAGTATTAATGGGAGAAATATAAAAATACAAAGCAGATGCCAAAACAGCAATCGTAATCTGTAAGGACAATCTTAAAATACCACTTTTTGCAACTGTAAAATTAAGCGTAGCGAAGCCATAAGCAGTTGCTAAAATAGGTCCCATCAACGGCGATATAAGCATAGCACCAATAATAACTGCCGTACTATTCATATTCAACCCAATAGAGGCAATAAATATGGAAAGGATCAGGATAACTAAAGCAGGTCCCTTAATCTTAGCCCCACCTATCAGTCTTTTAGCGATAGTTGCATCATCAGCTCGCTCAAAATGTATATCAAAGTATTTATTTATTTTCATTCGTTCTCCTTATAATTTCATCAAATCTGCAAAAGTACCTACATTTACAAACATATGCTGTGTAGTTTTGAGCATTTGCACCATCAAGATAGCTCCTGTTCCTTCCCCCATCGACATTTGAGCTTGAATAGGAACCATGTCTTGTGTAATACCTACCTCAGCTAAAGCTAGCTCTGTTCCTTTTTCACGAGAGTTATGAGATGGCAATGCATAATCCTTAACACGAGCATTCATGTGAATCCCGCAAGCTGCCGCTACAGACGTAATAAAGCCATCTATGACAAAAGGCTTTTTAAACTCTACACAAGCCAGCATAGCGCCAAGAATAGCCGCAATATCAAAGCCCCCTACATGAGCCACAATGTTGCGAACTCGGTCAGGCTCACTTTCAGAAACAATATTAGCCTTATGCTTATCTAATACAGCGCGCACAAAATCAAGTTTACGCTTCATCAAATCTGGTTTGTCAGGCCAAGATCCAGGACCTACCGTTTCAGTGGGATCAGCTCCAGTCAAGGCAGACAACACACAGGCGGAGGTCGTTGTGTTCCCCAGCCCCATTTCACCAAAGGAAAATAGATTTATCCCTTGCTCTACATAATGTTCAACTCGTTCATAGCCAGATTGAAAGGCACTATTAAATTCATCCTCAGTCATAGCAGGGTGATTTAATATATTCTTTGTCCCCTTTGCGACCTTGCGATTCACTCCGATACCATCATCTGAGGCAATTCCTACATCCACAACTTCATAAGGAATGTTATTAAAGTTACAAAACTGTGTAGCCGACGAACGACCCAAGAGCATATTACGCGACTGCTTTTGCGTTACCTCATAGTTATAACCTACATAACCTTCCATATTACAACCATTATCGGCGGAAAATATGATATGCTGCGGTCGGATGTCACCATCAATCTCCCCCCACGCCGTACAAATCTTGCGGAAATAATCCTCCCACAAGCCTAGGCCACCAGGGATAAGGCATTTTGGTTGAAGAAATCTATTTAATTGTTCCTCAATTGGTAATACTGACTTATCTTTCATTCTAATCTCTAGTCTGCACAGAATATGCCAACTAGCCTTCTGTTAATTCGATATTATTCTATATAGAAGTATAACACAAATTATATAATTAGTAATATAAGGTTTGTACTAGTACTCATATATACGAATTATCCTCTCATCAGGGAATAATCTATGCTTTTTAGCCTTAAACTCTGGATTGTTATTAGAATCAAAATATTCAATTGTATTTCTTAACTGCTCATGAGTAAAAGGACTCGTACTTGGATTATATACAAGCTGATTAAATACAGCATACCGTCCATCATATGCAGCAAATAGTAAATTAGATTTCTTATCTGGATTGTATGAATCCACTAACATTCCAGGCAAGCCATTATTCCATACCGCTGAATAAGTAGGATTTTGTAAATCATCAAAGATTCCCCACATACGCCAATATACTTGCAATGTGTGATAAAAATTATACTCTTTATCTACAAGCACCTTATTTTCTATATCTTTACTATCAGGATGATCTACATCTAAAGGAATAATCTGAATAGAATACCAAATATCTCCTATCTCATACACTATAAAAATATTGTTATCTAACATATAGAACATCTTCAACTCTGCACCTTTAGGAATGCGGAATGTCATGCCTTTACGAGTAATTGTGTCTGTATATGAATCTATATCCTTTAAACTCTTCTTACAAGGAACCTTCCTTTCCACAGGATACGATAAAAGAGTAGTCTTTTTCTCATCATGAATGAGCTTATCCGTTGAATGATACAATCTGCCCCGAACTAAACTAACTTCTTCAGCATACGTTTTTTCTTCACGTAAATACCCCTTAGCTATGTCCTCTGACTTCATTCTTTCCAAATGTCTTTGTAAATCAGCTTCAATCTTATCATTAGTTTGTTCACTACTAACACACTTCTCTTTAGCACTACCAGAAATATCACTTTGAGTAACCGGCTCTTTTGCATGTACTTGTGAAGCCATAAGACTTAGCATTAACAGTGCAGCAATGTATGAATATATTCTTTTCACAATACAACTCCTTAGCTTTATAACAACCACTACAATCAACTTCAATCTCTACTAGTATTGTACCTTTTAATACTTGTAGAATCATCAAAGGGGCTGTAACAAAACAGCCCCTTTGTTCCAAATTTTATATACAAACTCTGCCCAACTCTAATGATACATATCTATATCTACAGTAATCATTCGCGTTCGTTCCGGATTAAACATAAAGTAAATCACTCTTGGCTGGTCATGATCAAAGTTATGGTAAACAACATATACTACATATTTCTCAGCTGATACTCGAGTGCTATAATAAAAATCTTCATTAGGATCATCACCGACACTCTGGCTGCCATCAATTAACCAGGGAAATAATTTCCAGTTTTGTCGTTGAATAGTGATAATCTCATAATAATTCTTTATGTCACTAACCAATACATTTTTATCTTTTGGATATGTAAACGAATTAAGTACTTCAACTGTAGTATCTTTATCCCTGCCATTTATAAACGAATACCAAGCATTAGATTTAACAGTTTCCTCATACCTTGAAATCGTTGCTTTATCACCATCTAATACTAAACAGCTTTGATTCCCTCCCATTCCAATTACTTCAGCAGAAGAAATCACTTTCAAACTCTCAGGTAAAAACTTAGGTGCTTGTAATGGAGACGGAATATACCCCGCCTTAGATGAAGGCCATGTAGAGTGCCACCGTTGAGTATCATAATGGGATATTCCTACAGCAGAAAATACTAAAGTAACAGCTAATGTAGGAAGCATACACAGAAAAAAGATAACATAAAAATATGATAAAAATCTTTTACGTACAGTTTTCTCACTATCAATAACTCTACATTTTTCAAGCAATAATACAATCGTGGCGATTAATAAAATCAGATAGTACACCCCAGAATACGAGATATAATCTGAGAAGAAAAATGTTAATACCCAAAGAATTATAAAAAACCATATACTCTTTCTATAAGGATTAGAAAAAAACAATTTCTTTAAGTAAATTAAACACCGTTGCATTTACGATCTCCACAACAATACCTACTCAAATTACTTAGATTGATAAAACACAGCCCGTGTCCCATCATTACTGATCAAAAGTTCCACAAAATGAGGTCTTTTAGTATTCCCATCGTCTACAAAGACATATAGTCTATGATTTCGGGTAGAATTATATGTATCCTTGACTACTGTTTTTGTTTCTTTTCGAGGTGCAAAGCGTAGCCACTCAATAAAAGTCCGTTCTGGCAAATTGAGGGATTCTTCTTCTATACTCTCTACAATATTATAGCTATTAGGGTGAGATATAAAACGCTTTTTCTCCCCCGTATCTAAATCACGCAATACACCATCCGCATCAATTTGCGCTGTATAGGCTGCATTTTGCTTTGCTATTGCCTCATATTGTGCAATTACTTTAGGGTCCCCCTCAAGTACAGTATATCTCTCTGGATATGCATTAGCCCAAGCTAAACTACTACGAAAAGCAGACGCTCTATAAATACCGTCGGGAAGTTTTCCTGGTCGTTTTAACCCCTCTGGTAGTTCTCCACTATTAGGCCACCCTTGAGTCCAATCCATGGTACTATACTCGAAGGAATCAAATTGCTCAATGCTTGTTTTTAAGTCGTACCTAAACCAATCGCTTACTAACCAAGAAAAGCTGAGGGTAAAGGCAATATACAAACACCAAGCCAACTGAGTGTGCCTTTTTTCAGATATGGACTGTTTCTTAAAGCGCCTATATTGTAGAAATATACTCGATACTATGGCTATGCCAAAAACAATATATGTAATAGGTGCTATATTAAATAGCACTACCACAATTGTAAACAACACGCATAGCATAACCGTTAATAAGCCATAAAATCCTTCGAACAAAACTCTCTCCTATAATGACAACACTTAAAACATCTTCAGCACTTAAAACATCTTTTTATACAACGCTTCAATATCTTCACGGCTTATTTCAGCTACTGTATTAGCTATATTGCCTGTAGCTACAACGTATACATTATCTACGAGCCATGGAATGTCTTTTTTCGTAAATCCTAATTCTGTAAGGTTTGTAGTAAGGTCTAGGTCATGTACGATTAGGCGTAATGCTTCTCCTAGTTCGGAACCATCTCCGTGGTTAAATATCCGAGCTAAGGCACTAAATTTATCAGGGTTTGCACTCCATGTATATTCCACTGCAACAGGTTCAATAATAGCAAGGCCTACACCATGGGTAATATCTTTAAGGCCACTGGCTGGATGTTCCATACCATGTGCTAATGTTACACCAGCTGTGTTAATAACCATGCCCCCAATTGTGCTAGCTAATGTAACGGACTCCCAAGCTTTTGTAAGCTGAATTTCGTTGAGAACAGCTGATTTGCCTTCCGCCGTTGCTTTCACATGTTTATATAGTGGTACAAGATATTGTGCTAATAATGTCACTGCATAATGAGCTAACGCATCGGTGAAAGGTTGTGACGTTTTAGAGGTATAGGCCTCGATGTTGTGGCATAGTGCATCAAAGCCTACAGATGCCAATACATGAGGTGGCATTGTACCCATTACAGCAGGGTCTACAATAGAAACCTTTGGCACAATAGCATTGCAGCGTAAGGATTTCTTATCACCTGTTTCAGGATTAGTAAGAACACCAAACCCGTTGCCTTCAGAGCCGGTACCACAAGTCGTTGGAATAACAATAAGAGGCAATGCATTATCACTAACTTTACGGTTGAAAATATAGTCGTTAATATCGCCTTCATTCACCGCCATAAAGGCAATTCCTTTGGCACAGTCCATGATGGAACCACCGCCGATAGCAATAACCATATCACAGCTTTCAGATTTAGCTAATGCAGCGCCGTCTAAGGCTGTCGTGGTCAATGGATTGGCATCTACTTGATCAAACAATACATGACCGATATGAGCTGCATCAAGCTTTGCTACCACCCGGTCATATAAACCAGATTTTTTAGCACTAGTACGACCAGTTACAATAAGTGCTTTCTTGCCATACGGTGCAGCAAAATCAGCAACATTATCTACTTTATTCCAACCGAATTGGATGTTTACAGGTAAAAAATAAGAGAATTCCATGTGATAACCTCTTTTCTTTGAAAACTAGTTCTTAGTGTTATTGTAAAGGATATTTAAAAGCATGTAAAACCTCATAGGGCTTTCACCAGAAAACAGGTATACTAATAATAAGAGAGGTATTTATATTTATATTTATATTTATAGAGGGAGAGAACATCTATGAAATTTGCCATTAAACATTTATGGTCTTCGCTGCGGGACCTAGCAACGCAGTCGCCTATATTACTGGCATTAATTGCCATATTTTCATGTACACCGTTGTATATTGAACAAGATTGGTTTGCCGAAATCGACATTAAGCTATACTCACTGTATTTCTTTATCGTTATATTACAAAGCTATATAACAAGAACCCGAAAGTTTTCCATTTTATATACCTTAGTAAGTATCGGAATCGGCGTTGGCCTTTATATGATTCACGAAAGCTACGGCTATGTGCGGGGTATTGAACTAGCTACGGAAAACATATCGTACCTATGGCTGTACTCCATGATTGCCTTGTATTTCACATCGCCTGGTGAACACTACATCGGTGAAATCATTAACCGCATCAAACGGATTGGCATCACCCTTGTTACGTCTACGCTATATAACATTGTTATCATCATGAGTTTATGGTTCTTCTTCATCATCGTGGACCAACCATTCAACTTTGAAGAAACCATTTTTAAGGTACTCGCATCCATTAATATATTCATTTGTCTATCTATGGTATGTTCTTACAAAGAGGATCCCGCAGGTCCTCCAGCGCCAAACTCATTTTTTACTGTTGTATTCGGCATCATCTTGCCTAAGGCGTCGATTATTACAGGCATTCTAGCTAATATCTATTTAGTCTTGATTCTGTTAGGGCTTCGAGAAGATACGCGTTTCTTCTATACCTACTATCCGTATGTAGCCATTTTCTACCTATTCTACTTGGCTAGCTTTAGATCCAGTGAAAGTAGCAGAACACAGCAAATCCTATGCTTCTTGTTCATTACACTAACTACACTGTGCTTAGTTCTTATCGGTAAACGTGTGATTAATGAACCAGTTCTCTGGCTCAATACGATTTACGTGAGTGCATTCAATTTAATCTTCTTAGTACACAATGTATATTCTCTTGTGAAGGGTTTAAAACCTTCTGTACACACAACAGTTATGGCTCTTGCCTTAGGTGCTGTTCTCTTGACGCCATTCATAGGCTATACAACGTATCGTGAATTTGTGACCTATACTAAAGTCGATGGCGAATGGCATGCAAGCCTACCAATAGCTGCTACCTTTGATTCTAACTTCACAGACTACGGCACACCATATGTACCTGTAGATGATTTAAAACTGCCAGATACAAATCCAACAAACGGCAGACGCGTCGAGTATATCAATTTTGATGCTTTGTCTGCACCAAAGGTTATCTCTATTGCAGGATACGATAAATACATTGAAAACATCGAGTTAATTGTATACGAACAAGATCTTAAAGAATACCAAGTAGAGTCTGCCAACTTCGACTCCATCTCCTTCAAGTTCCTCAACAACGGCCTTGATTTAGAGGTGTCTCTACCAAATGGAATAACAGAGGTGCATCATATTTATGATAAGTTCCTTACAGTCGATAAAACAGCTATCGATCCTGTCATTATAGAAGGCAATGGATATAAGCTATTGATTACGTCGTACTTCATAAACCAATTCGATACACGTAAACTTAAATTTAACGTACTTTATAATTAAGCATATAATACAAAATAGTAATAATTACAACATCATATATAATATGACAAAAGCAGTACCCCACAGGGTACTGCTTTTATTCATCGATCTAACTTGACTAGAATATGTTGGGCAAAATCTTGGGCCGCTTTAAAATCGTCTTCATTTGGATGTACTGCAGCTTGTTTGTGACGTGCATCGCGATCAGCAGATTGACCGTGGCTATGCCCTTTCGGGAACATCTTGTACATCATTTCGATAACCTTAGGATCTACCTTACCTTGGCAAATGAATGTTCCTACAGGCTCTATGCCATCGGGTAAACAATTTGCTGCATTGATTAAGCTCTCCTTAGCATGTGCCATTTGCGGTGGTACGCCAGCTGTAGCAAACAGAGCAATATGAGGGTTATGTAATATGCCTAGTACATCACGGGCCTCTTTATTAGCTGTCCCTTTATCCACCCAGAATCCTGCAAATACAAGATCGTAAGATGATAAATCGGACGGCACTTCTTTCATAGATACACATGGTGTACCTGCAGGCAATACGCTAGTAATAGCCTCTGCCACTTGTTTAGTATTTCCCGTAAGGGATGAATATATAACAATAGACTTCATGTCTTACCTCCTATTTACTATATATCTATTATAGGACATGTATGACATGCTTTTAATAAAATAAATCACAATAGTATACAGAACGATATAGAACGGAATTTTATATACTGCCACGTACTATTTTACTATTCTCAAAAGAGATATAGCATTCAAAATCATCATATATGCATCCCATATAGTATTTTCTAGTATTTATAACTATATCGATAAATTTAAGCATACTATATTTATAAATTTCTAAATGTCAATATTGAATGTATAGATTTTTTTCGCTATAATCGTAACATAATGTATAAGCTTAATAGGAAAACTACAACATATAGTAGTTTTCTTATTTTTCTGATTAGATTTAACTTAAAGATATTTTATACTTTTCAGTCTAATCTTATATATGCTTAGATTAACAGTTTTATTACTTTTAAGACTCAAGGGGAACAGTAATGGAGATTATGATCAAGAAACGGGATGGCCATTTCGAGCCTTTATCCGTTGAAAAAACGAAACGTATGATTGCCTTCGCATGTTTGGGGTTAGATTCTTGTGATCCACTAGAATTGGAGTTAGATGCGAAGTTACAATTCGTTGATGGCATGACTACTAAAGAGATTCAAAAAACTTTAGTACAAACTGCTATCGAAAAGGTTATCTCTAAAAAAGACGACGGTTTCGGCAACCAAGTTAATAAAATGAACCAAGATTGGCAGTTTGTAGCAGCTCGCCTCTTCTTGTTCGATCTCTATAAAGAAGCCGCTATCACTCGTCGTTATAAAGCATTCGGTTATGGCAACTTCCCAAATCTTGTACACATGCTTGTAGAAGAGAAAAAATACGCTGACTTCTTCGTTACAGAATATACACCTGATGAATTGCAAGAGTTAGGCGATTACATCAAACCTAAGCGCGACTACCTCTTCAACTATGAAGGTCTTAAATTATTGGCTGACCGTTACTTGGTAAAAGGCTTCAACAAAGAAATCTACGAATTGCCACAAGAACGCTTCATGGCTATAGCAATGCACTTGGCATTGGTAGAGGGTGAAAACAAAGTAGAATACGCTAAGAAATTCTACGATTTGATGAGCCAGTTAAAAATGACAACAGCTACACCTACATTGGCAAACGCTGGTACACCATTCCATCAGTTGTCCTCTTGCTTTATCTCTGGTGTAGATGATAACTTATGGTCCATTTACGATGTAAACAGCAAATTCTCCCGCGTATCTAAACACGGTGGTGCTCTTGGTATCTACCTTGGTAAAGTTCGTGCATTGAACTCCGATATCCGCGGTTTCAAAAACTCCTCTGGTGGCGTTATTCCTTGGATCCGTTTATACAACGATACAGCGGTTGCAGTAGACCAATTGGGTAAACGCAAAGGCGGTGCTACAGTAACACTCGATATTTGGCACAAAGACTTCTACGAATTCGTAGAGCTTCGCACTAACAATGGTGACGACCGTCGTAAAGCACACGATATCTTCCCTGCTATCTCTGTTCCAAACATCTTCATGGAACGCATGATCGGCCGTGAAAACTTCACCCTCTTTGATCCTCATGAAATCTTGGCTGTAAAAGGCTATGCTCTAGAGGACTTCTACGACACAGACGATAACAAAGAGTTCACAAAACGTTACCTTGAATGTGAACAAGATCCGAACTTACACGGCATCGAAGTGCCAGCACTAGACATGATGAAAAAAATCATGCGCTCTGCTGTTGAAACTGGTACACCATTCATCTTCTTCCGCGACACTGTAAACGCTGCAAACCCTAACAAACATGCAGGTATGATTTACGCGTCCAACTTGTGCCACGAAATTGCACAAAACGTTGGCTTCACAAACCTTGCTGAAGAAATCATCAACGAAGACGGCACTATCACTACAAAAACAAATACAGGCGACATGGTTACATGTAACTTGAACTCCATCAGCCTTGGCCGTATTTCTGACGAAGAATTGGAAGAAAATATCGCTCTTCAAATCCGCATGTTAGACAATGTTATTTCTATCAACCAAGCACCAGTTCCAGAATCTCGCATGACTTCTGATAAATACCGTGCTATTGGTCTTGGTACGTCTGGTTACCACCACTACCTCGTAAATCACGATATCCAATGGGAATCCGATGAGCATATCGAAGTAGCGGACAAATTGTTCGAAAACATCGCTTACTATGCCATCAAAGCCTCCATGGAATTGGCGAAAGAAAAAGGTGCATACCCTGCATTCAAAGGTTCCGAATGGGAAACTGGTGAATACTTCACACGCCGTGGCTACATATCCGATCGTTGGAAACAATTAGCTGCAGATGTTGCTAAATACGGTATCCGTAATGGTTACTTGATGGCCGTAGCTCCAACTGGTTCTACTTCCAACATTGCAAATACAACAGCTGGTATCGACCCTATCTTCAAAAAATTCTTCATCGAAGAAAAGAAAGGTTCTTTCACACCAAAAACTGCACCAGATTTGAACAACAAAACATTCTGGCTCTACAAAGAGGCGCATACAATCGACCAACAATGGTCCATCAAAGCTTGTGGCGTCCGTCAACGTCATATTGACCAAGCACAATCTTTCAACTTGTACATTACACCTCAAATGAAAGCGAAAGAAATTCTCGACCTTTATATTGAGGCGTACAAACAAGGTATTAAAACAATCTACTACATCCGTAACCAATCCCTTGAAATGGATGAGTGCACTAGCTGCTCCTCCTAATCCGAGGCAGATATACTCTACCTTATATAATAAAATGTAGGTCATGGTAAAAGTTAAAAATATCATTGCTATATTTTATAAAAACTATACACTATAAGTAGAGAGCACTAAACATGTGAAAGATACTTTCACCAATATTATAAATCTGATGACGACCTATAGCAGTATAGGTCGCATCGTTGTATAAAGGAGTCCTACTATGGATAAAAAACTGATCTTTAACGAACATGGTGAACGTGGCACGCAATCTATGATTGGTGGCAATACTACAAACCTTCGCGAATGGAACCGTATCAAGTACGACTGGGCTAACCAAATGTACCGTACAATGCTCAACAACTTCTGGATTCCTGAAGAAATTTCCTTGAACGAAGACGTTAAGCAATTCCCATACTTAACAGATTACGAACGCCGTGCATTTGACAAAATCATTGCGTTCTTGAACTTCCTTGATTCCATTCAATCTGAAAACTTGCCTAACTTGAGCCGCTATATTACAGCATCTGAAGTGGCATCCTTATTGAATATCCAAGCATTCCAAGAAGAAATTCACGCTCAAAGTTATTCTTACATTTTGGACACTGTAACAAACCCTATTACACGTGACAAAATTTATGACGAATGGCGTACAGATAAAACATTGCTTGAACGTAACCGTTTCATCGCCGATGCATACCAACGTTTCAGCGACGATTCTAGCGAAGCAAACCTTATTCATACAATCATTGCGAACTATATCCTAGAAGGTATTTATTTCTACTCTGGCTTTAGCTTCTTCTACACATTGGCACGCCAAGGTAAAATGACAGCTACATCCACAATCTTCAAATACATCAACCGCGACGAAGTAACTCATCTTGTATTGTTCCAAAACATCATCCGCGAGTTACGCCGTGAACGCCCTGACTTGTTCACACCTGAACTAGAAGCGAAAATTACTGACATGATTCGCCAAGGTGCGGAGAATGAAATCGCTTGGGGTCAATATATCACTGATGATAAAATCCTCGGCCTTAACAACGTTCTTATCGAACGCTATATCAAATACCTTGCAAACATCCGCTTAGAAGCAATCGGCTTACCTCATTTATATCCTGAAATCAAGGAAAATCCTATGGAATGGATCGAAAGCTTCTCCAATTTGAATAGCACAAAAACTGACTTCTTCGAAGCCAAAGTTACAAACTATACAAAAGCAGCAGCATTTGATTTCGATGACTTAGAATAAAAAAAGGATGCTTTCACAGAAAACTGTGAAAGCATCCTTTTTTAGTCCCCAACGCCACCCTCATCAAAATAGTTGACACATGGTAATACATTATAAAAAATAACCATACATTTATACCCGATAAGGGCCTACACGATACATATCATCAACGCCCCGTACATGTAATGTCATCTTTTTACGAATTAAGCAATCGTGGCTTTGTATCCACCCTATCTTGATTACCAACTTGTAATTAGTACTCTATTAAATCAACAGTCCAGTTAGTGGATTGTAATAAGTTATCTAATGTGCGAATCTCCTTAGATATTTTATCTGCTGTTTTTTGTAATTCACTAACATTTACAGTTGCTATCATTTTAATTTCTGATCCACGAGCCCTATAATTGATAGCACTCGCACTATCTGCTAACGCACGATATGCAGAAAGCCGCATAATAGCACCTTCTTTTTCCGCTATAATTTGCGTTAAAGAGCGGCCTTCAACAATAGTTGTACAGTTAGTGAGATTAATATCTTTAATGAGTTGTTGAAATCTTGCAATTGCCGCTTCTAATTCTTGCATCAATACTTTAGGGTCTTCATTAGGTATTTCCCCTTCTTGTACTAAACTATTTTGATTTAAACGACCTCGCAAATCACTAATTTTCTTATTTAAATCAGCTCGTTCTTGTAATGCCTCTGCTAATTTCATAATTTTTCACCTCACAACAAACAATATATCAACTTACCTATTAACTATTACGTATCATATAGGAATTGATTTTATAGAAGTATCTACTTGTTTTTATAGTATAAAGCCTTATAAAACCTTCCGCATCAAGATATGTGGGCATCCTTCATCAAGGTATTCCTCTCCTTCAGCTTTATACCCAAGGGATTCGTAGAATGGTTTTGCCTGTACTTGAGCCGACAAGGAGCAGGTTTTAAATCCGTCACGGCGAATGCCGTTCTCTGCAGCCATCATAATCTTGGTACCTAAATGTTGTCCACGGTATAGCTTACGTACCGCCATACGTCCAATATGTGCATCTCCAGCTACATCACTTGGAAAATAACGACACGTACCAGCAGCTTTGCCATCTATAGATAAGAGTACAAACTTTGCTATATCATCGATTTCATCAAACTCGTCTTCAAAGCCTTGTTCTTTCATAAACACATCGATACGAATTTGTTTTATTTCATCAGTAATATGATCTAGAACTTGAACAATCATGGGTGCCCCTTTCTAATTATAAGTATATTTATAAGAATCGATTTAGTTGTATTCCAAAATACTCTATGCCGATCGAAAAACTTCTTATTTTTATTATATCAAAAACACGCTTAATTCCATAAAATTTCTAGGTTTCCATTAATTCCTACAGCAAAAATATTTTAAAACTTATATGAAATTCATTTTTAGGTGTTGCATAATTTTATCATTTGGGTTTATACTATACCCATAATTTTTAGAAAGGAGCAACCAAAGATGACTAACCAAATTAGCCTAGCTACAAAACAATACTTTTATTGGTTCTTTATCCAACGTACGGGTAAGGAACTATTTGTGGTACGCTAATTAAGATTGAGTCATTATTAGTTGCTTAGAATAGTAAAAGGGCTACCCGTATTAAACTACGGGTAGCCCTTTTTTGTTTGCTATCCCGTATGGTAAGCCCTACTATTCACTGTAGTTATAAGGAGGAATTATCATGATTATTACATTGAAACAAAACGCAGCAGAAACAGAGGTATCTCGTTTACGCAGTGAATTAGAGGAAAAAGGCTTCATTATCCACCCAGTAGAAGGTGCACGCTATAATATTTTAGGTCTTATCGGTGATACTGCATCTCTTGATGCTCGTCAAATTGAATCCCTTGATTTTGTAGATAAAGTAACTCGCATCCAAGAACCATACAAAAAAGCAAACCGTAAATTCCATCCAGATGATTCTGTAATCAACGTAGGTGGTGCATTGATCGGTGGCGGTCACTTCGCAGTAATGGCAGGCCCTTGCTCCGTAGAAACGCCTGAACAAGTATTAGAAACAGCAAAAGCTTGTAAAGCAGCAGGTGCTACAATTCTTCGTGGTGGTGCTTTCAAACCACGTACTTCTCCATACTCCTTCCAAGGTATGGGTCCAGAAGGTTTGGAATTGTTAGAGCTTGCTAAAAAAGAAACTGGCCTTCCTATCGTTTCCGAAGTTATGGATATTTCTCAATTACAATACTTCGATAATGTAGATATGCTTCAAATCGGCGCTCGTAATATGCAAAACTTCACACTTTTAAAAGAAGTAGGCAAATTAAACAAACCAGTTCTTTTAAAACGCGGTTTATCTGCTACATACGAAGAATGGTTGATGGCTGCTGAATACATCATATCCGAAGGCAATGAACAAGTTGTATTATGCGAACGTGGTATCCGCACATTCGAAACTAAAACTCGTAATACATTAGACGTAACAGCAATTCCTATGATGCACGAATTATCTCACTTGCCAATCATCATGGACCCTAGCCACGCTGCAGGTATGAGCCGCATGGTTCGTCCACTTTCCCTTGCATCCATAGGCGGCGGTGCAGACGGCCTTATGATCGAAGTTCACAATGATCCATCCAAAGCATTATGCGACGGCCCACAAGCATTACGTCCAGACCAATTCACTAGCCTTATGAAAGAAATTATCGCATTGCGCCAAGCATTGGTAGAATGCACTAAATAATCTTAAATAGCACACAAATAAGCTAGTATCCGTTATAATAGGTACTAGCTTATTCTTTTATGAAAGGAACTGTTATGACTCGCATTCATATTAACGCGTCCACACCGTATGACGTTGTCATCGAGGAAGGCGCTTTACAACGCATCACCGATTATATTAAACCGTTAAAACCAAATTGCCGTGTTATCATCGTCAGCGACAGCAATGTGGCACCGCACTATTTGGACTCTGTGAAAGCTAATATGGAACGTGCTGGTTATACTGTTTGTGATTATGTGTTCCCTGCAGGTGAAAGCTCCAAAAACGCTCATCAACTCATCGATTTAATAGAGTACATGGCAGCCCAATCGTTAACGCGTAAAGATCTTCTCATCGCCCTTGGCGGTGGTGTTGTAGGCGATATGGCTGGCTTTGCAGCAGCTACATACTTGCGTGGTATAGATTATGTACAGGTTCCTACCTCCCTATTAGCCGCAGTAGACTCCTCTGTAGGCGGTAAAACAGCAGTCAATCTCGAAGCGGGTAAAAACTTGTGGGGTGCTTTCAAACAACCTATCCTAGTCCTCTGTGATCCTACAACACTTAACACTTTGCCAGACATGGAGTGGAAAAATGGATGCGGAGAAATTATTAAATATGGTTTCCTCGATGTACCAGGGTTATTAACCCAACTCGAGCATAAGCCATTAATAAAGCATCGTGATAGCGTTAGTACAGTTATCGCTCGTTGTGTTCAAGCAAAGGCGGATATCGTGGAGCAAGACGAACGTGAATCTGGTGTTCGTGCCCTCTTAAACCTCGGTCATACCTTTGGTCATGGTATTGAAAAAGCGAGCCACTTTGAAGTCCACCATGGCTACGCCGTTGCCATTGGCATGGTCCTCATGGCGCAAGGTGCTGTCAAACATGGAGAATTAGATGCAGAGGCGTTAGACAAATTAAAGGTCCTCATCGAAGCACACGATTTGCCAACCACTACGACCATACCAAAAGAAGAAATCCTAGCAGCTGCTAAACATGATAAAAAAAGCGAAGGTGCTACTATAAAAATCGTTATCCCTACTAATTATGGTCATAGCGAACTCAAGGTTGTCACCCACGAGGAGTTAGCAACCTATCTTGATTAAGATAACTTATCTATTACGATTAAGTTATCTAAGGTTTCTAGCACTTACAACCTGCATAATTGTTATTTGTAATATAAGGTTTACCTAATATTTAAAGGAGATTTATATGTATTCTGTAACGAACGCCATTCCTACAGGAACGATTGCGTCCATCCCAGCAAAGGCACATGCACACCGCGCATTGATTTGTGCAGCCCTTGCTACCTCTCCATCTACTATATTACTGAGTCGTACCTCTAAGGATATCGATGCAACGATGGACTCCTTACGAGGCTTAGGGGCTCACGTAGTATATGAAAATAAAGTTGTTACCGTTACTCCTGGCCCAGTTCCTGCAAAGGGCAATGTAGTACCTCACGAATCAGGCACTACGTTACGCCTTTTATTACCTGTAGCAGCATCCATCTGTAATGATGTAGATGTAGATGCTAAAGGTCGTTTACCAGATCGTCCGCTAGAACCTATGCTAGGGGAAATGAAGGCGCACGGCGTAACATTTTCCCAAGATAAACCGCCATTCACTATGACAGGTCGTCTCCAAGGCGGCAATTTCGCTATGGTGGGTGATGTGAGTAGCCAATTCTTCTCTGGTTTATTGTTGGCTGCTCCTCAAATCGGCTTGTCTACTATTACCTCTACTACGCCACTACAATCTAGCGATTATGTAACATTAACAACTGAAACTATGCGCGATTTTGGTGTAGAAGTAGAACACACCTTACCAGATACCGATATTAATGAGGCTTTCACAGTCCCATTTGGTGCATCCTTCATCGGTCGTGATAATTATCAAATCGAAGGCGACTGGTCTAATGCAGCGATCTGGATGGTGGCAGCCGGTATGACGGGCAAACCAATTACGATTACAGGCATGAACAAAAACTCTGTACAAGCGGATCGCCGCATCATGCAAGTTATGATTGATGCTGGTTGTGATGTTGTCTGGGATGGAATGAATGTAACGGTCACAGGTCGTGCTTCTAAACCGATTCATGCAGATCTTGAGCAAATGCCTGATATGTTACCTGTTATGGCGGCCCTCGCTTGCTCTATTTCTGGTGAAAGCGCCTTTGTTAAGGGTGCTCGCCTACGCTTAAAAGAATCGGATCGTCTCGTAGCCGTTGCTAATCTTGTAAGAGACTTAGGCGGCACAGTTCGTGAAGATGGTGATGACCTATATATCATCGGAAGTGGTATACTTAAAGGTGGCCAAGGTGATTGCGTAAATGACCATCGCCTCGTTATGGCTGGCACATTAATGGCTCTCATCAGTGAAAATCCTGTTACCTTAAAAGATAGCGAAGCTATCACAAAATCCTATCCAGACTTCTTTGAGGACTGGAACTTACTGGGCGGTAATGCACAACCAGTTTAGATTTCTAATCCTATCTGGTGTAATCTAACAGATAATAGAAATAGTACGTACTATATAGTAGGAGTTAATATAATGGCATCTAATTTCGGTAAAACCATACAGGTATCTACCTTTGGCGCCTCTCATGGATACGCTATCGGCGGTATTGTTGAAGGTCTACCTTGTGGACATACCATCGATATCGATGAGTTAAAAGCCTTTTTAAAGCGCCGTGCGCCAGGGCAAAATCAATTAACAACACAGCGTAAGGAAGCTGATACACCTGAATTTTTAGCAGGTTTGGTGGACGGCATGCTCAGTGGTTCTCCATTGGCATTTATGATCCGCAACACATCGCAACACTCTAGCGATTATAACAACTTACGCGACATTCCTCGCCCATCTCATGCAGACTTTACAGCTCGTATGCGCTACGGTGACAAGGTAGATATGCGAGGCGGCGGCCACTTCTCGGCACGCCTTACAGCACCTCTATGCGTAGCCGGTGGCATTGCTATCCAACTATTACGCGAAAAATGCATCGAAATTCACGGCCATTTAAAACAAGTGGGAACAATCCAAGATGCTCCTATCAACATGGTTCACCCAGATATGAAAGCATTAGCTAGCATTGCTACAGAGCCGATTGCTATGGTTGATCCAGAAAAACGTAGCGAAGTAGAAAACTTGGTCATGAAGCTCAAAAAAGATGGTGACTCTACCGGTGGTATCGTTGAAGTCGTTGCTACAGGGCTACCAATTGGCCTTGGCAATCCAAACTTTGACGGCATTGAAAACCGACTAGCTCGCGTTATCTTTGGTGTACCTGCTATTAAGGGCATATCCTTCGGCGGTGGTTTCGATATGTGTGCTAAGCTTGGTTCCGAAGTGAATGATGCTTTCACCATGGACGGTGACAAGATTACAACATCTACCAATAATAGCGGTGGTATCCAAGGCGGTATTACCAATGGTTTGCCGCTCGTTATGCAAGTAGGCATCAAGCCAACACCATCCATTTATAAAGAACAACATTCTGTATCACTTTCACAAAAAGAGGACACATTGCTCACCATTCAAGGTCGTCATGACCCATGTGTAGCGCTTCGTGCAGTACCTGTTATCGAAGCTGTAACAGCCCTCGTTATTCTTGATTTCTTAGGAGATATTGACCATGAACTTAGATGAAGTACGCGTTAAAATTAACGACATAAACGATCAGATGCTCGAATTATTCAAAGAGCGCATGGAACTCTCCAAAGATGTTGCCGCGGCAAAGAAAGAAATGAATAAGGCCATTTACGATGCTAAACGGGAACGAGATATTCTCGACAAAGTAACGAGAGATGCAGGCCCTGACCTCGATCTATACGCACGCCGTTTCTTCGAAGCATTATTCAGCTTGAGCCGTACGTACCAATCTGAACAGTTATTCCAAGATAATGAGTTCACTGTAAAAATGAAAAAAGCCATTGAGCAATCCCCTACCTTACCTCCTCAACGAGGCAGCGTAGCTTGTGCTGGCGTATTCGGCAGCAATGCACAAGTGGCATGTGATAAATTATTACCACTTAGCCAAATTCACTACGTAACAGGCTTCCGTGCCGTATTCGATGCCGTTGAGTCTGGTGAATGTCAATTCGGTGTATTACCTATCGAAAACAGCTCCAATGGTTCTGTAAAAGAAGTATATGACCTTCTAGAAGATCGCAAGTGCTATATCGTGCGCGGTACACGCCTATGGATTTCTCATGACCTACTCGTAAAAAAAGGTACAAAACTAGAGGATATTCATACTATCATCTCTCACCCACAAGCATTGGGCCAATGTAGCCACTTCCTAGAGAAATTAGAAGGCGTAGAATTGCGCTCTTTTGATAATACAGCTCGTGCTGCACAGCTCGTAGCGGCTAGTGACGATCCAGGTGTGGCCGCTATCGCAGCACCTCAATGTGCCGACTTATATAATTTATCTCCACTGATGCGCAACATCCAAAATAGCGATAACAACTATACACGCTTTATCTGCATTAGCAAAGACTTCCATGTGTATCCAGGGGCTAACAAAATCTCTGTAGTAACCACAGCAAGTCACGCTCCAGGTGGTCTTGGTACATTGCTTACCAAGTTCGCTAACATCGGCGTGAACCTTACAAAACTTGAGTCTCGCCCTATCGTAGGCCACAACTTCGAGTTCTTGTTCTACCTCGATTTAGAAGCATCCTTAGCAGATCCAAAGGTGTTGTCTGTACTGGCAGAGCTTCATACATCCCAAGATAAATTCCGCTTGCTCGGTAATTATCCAGAAAACTAATATATTTATCCGTACTAGTACCGATAAGGCCGTATATAGTACAATGAATATAGTTATAAAATTCCAATGGCTAATAGGTACCAGCCTATTAGCCATTCTATGTATATTGACCTAGGAGGTCCTATGAAATTTGGTTTACTTGGCCGTACGTTGGGCCATAGCTTTTCCCCTCGCATTCATAGTGCGTTAGGGAATACAAATTATGAATTATTTGAAAGAGAACCTAGCCAATTACAAGAATTCTTCGCCGATCCAGAATTACAAGGCATTAACATTACAATTCCTTACAAGGTAAATGCCCTTGAAGCTTGTGATGTTGTAGATCCTCGTGCCGAACGCATCGGTTGTGTAAATACTATGGTTCGCAAGGATAGCAAATGGCACGGCTACAATACAGACTATGATGGTTTTGTGTTTACCCTACAACATGCTGGCATCGATGTATCTGGCAAGGAATGTATCATTCTTGGCGATGGTGCTTCCTCTGCTACTGTTCACGTAGCCCTCGAAGATTTAGGCGCTAAAAATATCGTCCATTTATCTCGCAAAACGGCTCCATTCTATGGTGATGCGCCAAACTATTATGAAACAGCGCAGATTATTATTAACTGCACCCCTATCGGCATGTACCCTCATAATCCAGCCAATCTCATCGATATTACGCAGTTTTCTAAATTGGAAGGCGTTGTAGACCTCATCTACAATCCACGCCGTACGATTTTACTGTTACAAGCAGAAATGATGGAAATTCCTCATTGTGATGGCTTGCCATTCCTTGTGGCACAAGGCGTTGAGGCAGCTAACCATTTCCAAGGTGAAAGCTTTGGCACAAAGGAAATTGAGCAAGTCTTACGAGATATGCGCCGTGAAAAGGAAAACATCATCCTCATCGGCATGCCTGGCGTAGGAAAAACTACAGTCGGTAAAGCGCTCGGTGAAGAAATGGGCCGTACTTGCGTTGATGTGGATCATGAGTTAGAAAAAGAAATTGGAGACA
Source organism: Veillonella sp. ZSJB6 (assembly GCF_051549505.1). Classification (NCBI taxonomy): domain Bacteria; kingdom Bacillati; phylum Bacillota; class Negativicutes; order Veillonellales; family Veillonellaceae; genus Veillonella; species Veillonella sp. ZSJB6. The sequence goes on from NZ_JBPUGE010000002.1 coordinate 285,461, forward strand.
TTTCCACATACATTACAGAACAAGGGGAACCAGCATTCCGTGAAAAAGAAGCGGAAATGATTGCAAAATTCGGTACTCAAACAGGTCTTATTATTTCCACTGGCGGCGGCTGTGTAACAGTGCCTAAAAACTTCGCACACTTACGCCAAAACGGTCGCATTTACCAATTAACACAACCGATAGAAAACCTATCTACTACTGGTCGCGTACTCTCTAGCGGTGGTCTAGACCGTTTACGCGAGCTCGAAGAAATTCGTACACCAATGTATGAAAGCTTCGCTCAATGTATCGTAGAACATAACCGCAATGCTCCAGAAACAGTAGCGACTATCCTAGAAGACTTCGAAGCAAACCTATTATAATCGTTTGTATAGCCTATTTGTAAAACACTTCACAAATAATCTATATCTGTATTTTTAGATAAAACTAAAACGCATATCATAATACCTATGATATAAACTGAAAAGCAGTAGCTATCCTATGGATAACTACTGCTTTTTTATTTCCCCTATGTATTATATATATTTGTAGAAAACCACATTTGCAATTACAATGTAATTACAAACAGAATTGATTAACGTAAATACCTTTTAATATAAAACCAATAATATGACCAATGAATTACAGTCACAAGCCAAAAAAATACTAGGAGAGATACTATGAAAACCGTAAACCTACAAGTCCGCATCAACGAAGATCTAAAACAGGAAGTATCTAGCATATTAAAGGCACAGGGCCTATCCTACACCTCTATGCTAGACGCACTATTTCGTCAAATTATAAAAGAACGTCGTATCCCATTTGCCATTGCTTTACCAACAACTCCTACCGAAAAAACACCAACGCCTAGTACACTCAAGAATGACGGCACCTACGAACAACCTCGAAGAACATTAAAGGCCTCAGATACTATAAATACGTATGGAACATCAACAGAAAACGAAATAGAAATATCCTTTGATAAAATTGATAAAACAGGCATACTCAATATCCGTATAAACCCTAAAGTTAAGACACTAACAACAGCTATCTTAAAAGAAATGGGATTAACTATATCATTATTGATTACACTAATCTCCAAACAAATACAATTTTCAAAAGCAATTCCTAAGACTGTAAACAAGCCTATCGCTTGTGACTCTATGAATGCAGACTTTCTTACTGACGAAGAAATCGATCAACTACTGGAGTTGTCATATATAGATATAGAACAAGGTAATCTAACGCCTTTAGAAGATGTTATTTCTGAATTAAAGAAAGAGGGTCTTCTCTTATGATACATAAGATTGTACTATCTAAAATCGCTAAGAAAGACCTACGAAATATACTATTATCTTTAAAGGAAAAAACAGAAGATTTAAACCTTATTCTTCAACATCAGTCAGAAATCATTGATAATGCATTCTCCCTTGATATTTTTCCTGAAAGGTATCCTTTATATCACGGAAAATATAATAAGAAAAATTTACGAAAAATGGTCACAAAACATTATATTATCTTATACTCTATAAAAAATAAAACTGTAATAATTAATAAAATACTAGCACAAGGTATGAACATATAAAAAAGTCGGCTCTCGCCGACTTTTTCAATGTACTTTTACGCGTTTATGTTGTTGTTCATCGAATACGCCATCTACGTCGATAGTATCAAGAATGCGTTTTAGTTCATGCACATCGATTTGGCCTGGTGCAGATGCTTTGCCTGCAGAGGCAAAGGTCATAGCATTGCCGAATAGAGCGCCTGCAGCTCGTGTAACAGCACCTAGTGGGCCCATGGCCATCGTAATGATTGGATCTGATGGATATAAGGCTTTTACTTCTGCCGTTGCTTCGAGAAGGTTCAACACATCTCCAGTCGTATGTGGCATAACGGCCATCTTTGGCACGTCCGCCAAAAATTCTTTCATTTGAATGAGACGATTTACAATGACCTCATGACTTGGTGTACCATGGAAATCATGGTTACTCATGATAATCGTAATACCATGTACCTTAGCAAACTCAATGGTTTTGAGCATTCTATCTTGATCAAAGAAGAGTTCAATGTCGATAGCATCTACTAAACCTGTAGGAATAATACGCTCTAACATTGTGAAGTAGTCTTGTGTAGAAATAGATTTCTCCCCACCTTCGCCCTTTGTGCGCCATGTAAATAACAAGGCACGACCTTTTAATTGAGGCTTGATGAGCATTAACAGTTCAATAATAGCGTCAATGGAGTGGGCCCGATCGTAATAGTCAATGCGTAGCTCCACTACATGACACGGTGTATTACATGCAACCGCAGTGGCATCTAAAATTTCTTTCATTGTTGTGCCCACAATAGGCACACATATCTTTGTACCCTTTTCGCCGAGTACAGTATGACCGATACGGACCATAATAACTCCTTTCCGTCCCACAGGGTGAGACAAATGACTTACCTTAAACTAACTATATACCAATATTTTGGTAAAAGCAATCAATCTGACTATATTGGATTGCTATTCACAAAAACCGTATGAAAGCCGGTTATTATGCACTAAAACCATATTCTTAGATTAACGATTAACATAATTTTTTGTTATATCCTATTCTCTCGGTCTTATTAAAATTGGTCATATTATTCAATCCTGATGAGTATATCTAATCTGTCTAAATAAAAACTCCACACATAATCGTGTGGAGCTTTCTTTTATGGTATTATTCGTGCTTGGCAGATAGTTTTCTAGATTGGAATGCCATATATAACAATAACAGGCCTGTAATACTAAATACATAGGATATACCTATATAAGTGGATACAATACTGGCAAATACAGGGCCAACCATAGACCCAAATTGTTGGGCTGTTGTTGTCATACCAAACATGCGACCTCTAAAGCTTGGATCTGTATTAAGTGTTACCGCTGCACTTAAGGATGGATTAATACCTACAATACATGACCCAATTAAGACTTGTAATACGCCAAACCACCAAATGCCTACGGGTAAGCTTTGAAGCAATAGAACAATACCACTACCAATCATACAGTAGGATATGGTCTTAAAGTAGCCACGACGTTCGCCAAGACGAACCCATAGGTTAGTCGTTAAAGATCCTGCTAAGCCGCCGATACTAAGGATTGTACCAGAGATCATAGCCGCCCCTTCCATGGTACCTTGCATATCTCCTACATAAAGAGCCAAGATAGGTTGCAACATCATGATAGCACATTGCATGAAGAAGAAAATCCAAAGTAATCGTACTAATACTGGCTGTTGTTGAACAGCTTTAAAGTCTTCACGTAAGGATGTAGATTTAGTAGGTTCAGCCGGCTGTTCCTTTCCATCAGCACCTTTAGCATGTAATTTTGGTTCTTTCACAAAGAACAATACGGCCAAAGTCGCAATAAATACAGCGATACCAGATACATAAAACACAGGGCGCATGCCTACCACACTTTCAACGGCGCCACCTAAAAATGGACCGATGACATTACCCAAGATAAGCCCCGTTTGGAAGATGCCTAAAGCCCTACCAACCTGTTTCTCATCAACACTGAGGGATACCATGGTCATCGCCGCTGGATAGAACCCATTGGCAAAACCAACGAGGGCCCGCCCCATGAGTAGTTGATATTGGTCGGTAACTAAACCAATTAATACATAACAGAATGCGATAGCAAAGCCGGCGCGCAGGGCCATCCGTTTTTTACCTTTGTTATCCGCAATCTTACCCCATATAGGAGCCATAATGCCCGCAATGAGGAAGGTAATGCCGAAAACGAGGCCTGACCAAAGTGCTACATCAGCCTTTGGTACCCCTAATTCTAAAAGATAGATAGGCAAAAATGGAATGATCATGGTGTAACATATAGCCAGTACCGTCATGGCAGCTGTAATAATCCATACATTGCGCATGCCACCACGAGCATCATATGCAGTTGTGCTCATCCTTTGCCTCCTTTCATATGTAATGTAAAAATATTTCTATACTTTCACATTCTATATAAATAAGAGCCGCATATAAAACGCGACTCTTTTATTTATTCCGTTGGAAATTTGTGATCCATTACATCCTGTAAGGATACGCGTTCCATAACGTGACGGAATTCATCTTGCAAATACTGCCACAATGGAGCAGTCAAGCAATCATTAAACATAGGACATGGCTCAACATCATCTTCTAAACAAGATACGAGAGCAATGGAGTCCTCTGCAGCATATAAAATTTCATATACATTGTATTCAGCAGGCGATTTCACCAAGCGATATCCACCGTATTTACCACGGCCACTTTTAACGAGGCCAGCGGAGGATAAGCGAGATACAATCCCCTCTAAGTATTTATCGGAAAATCCTTGGCGTTCAGCAATTTCACGAATTGGTACATTTTTTTCTACCCCGTGCTCTGCAATATCAGCCAATATCCGTAGAGCATAACGCCCTTTAGTAGATATTTTCATAAGTTAACCTCTAAATCATTCATAATATATTTATAGTATATCACAAATTCATACAAAAAATGGTGGGAAATATGATACACTATACATATATCGAAATATTTTTATTTGGGTATTTTTTAATTTCATATAGGAGGATGTTATCTAATGTTAGATAAACTATTTCAACTCAGTGAGCGTGGTACCACTGTTAAAACTGAAATTTTAGCAGGTATTACTACGTTTATCACGATGGCGTACATCCTATTCTTAGCGCCTAACATTCTTAGTCTTGCAGGGATGGATAAAGACGCAGTCCTCATCGCTACAGCCTTAGGTGGTGGCCTTGTAACGATTGCTATGGGTTTATTCGTAAACTATCCTATCGCCCTCGCTCCAGGGGTTGGCCTCTTAGCCTTTTACTCCTTTACCGTAGTTCTCGGTATGGGCGTAACTTGGCAAACAGCATTGGGTGCTGTATTTATCTCCGGTCTTGTATTCCTCGTATTAACACTTACGTCGATACGTCAAATGATCGTTGAAGGCATCCCAGCCTCTATGAAGGTTGCCATTACTGTTGGTATTGGCCTCTTCATCGCTATCATCGGCTTGAAATTATCCGGCTTGATGGCAATTTCTATTAGTTTGTCTCCAAACTCCTTAGGCCAAGTTGTGCAAACACATGGTAATTTAGTACCTCCAGCATCCGAAGCGCTCTTGACGCTCGGTAATTTGCACAGTGGTGAAACATTGTTGGCTCTATTCTCTCTCATCTTTACAGCTCTATTGATGGCTCGTAAAATTCAAGGTTCCCTCTTGATTGGTGTGGTAGTAACAACAATTGTATCCTATGCTACTGGCCTTTCCACAATGCCTGAGAACTTCACTGTATTGGCAGTGCCTGATTTCTCTAAAGCAGCATTCCTTCAATTAGATATTCCTGGTGCGCTCCACATGGGCTTAATCACGATTATCTTCTCCTTCACCTTCGTAGAATTGTTCGACTCCATGGGTACTTTAATCGGTACTGCTACAGAGGCAAAAATTGCAGATCCTAAATCTGGTAAATTCCCAGGTCTTGGCAAAGCGATGACTGTCGATGCTATCGGCGTTAGTGCTGGTGCGTTGCTCGGTACTTCTACGATTACAGCTTTCGTTGAAAGCGCCGCAGGTGTAGGTGCTGGTGGCCGTACAGGCTTAACAGCTGTTACAACAGGCGTATTGTTCTTAATCTGCTTGTTCTTAGCTCCAATCGTATCCTTGGTGCCAAATGCAGCCACATCTCCTGTTCTTATCATCGTTGGTGCCCTTATGTTAGGCGCTATCCGCAATATCGACTTCGATGATTGGACAGAAGGCTTCCCTGCATTCCTCGTTATCGTTTTGATGCCATTCACATACAGCATCGCTAACGGTATCTCTGCAGGTCTTATTGCATATCCTCTACTCAAAATCATTGCAGGCCGTGCAAAAGAAGTTAACTGGATTATGTACGTATTGGCGGTACTCGTTATCATCCGCTACGTATTCTTCTAATTAATACCTAAAAGAACCTATCTCTAAAGATATTAGTAAAATATCTAAGAGATAGGTTCTTTTTATTATGTACTTTTTTATGTACAGTTTTATACTAAACACTAATACCGTATATCATCGGTAAATCATGCTCTAAAATCTTATTACAATTCAGTACTAACGAATTGTTTTTACACCGATTAAATCGGTACGACTTGGATCGATATCCTTTAACGGAACTACATGATCTCTATAAAAGTCTGCTTCGGATGCTTTCACAGGTACTTGGAAGAACAAGAAATACGCCATATTATCCTTGTACCACGTAACACTGCGTACTAAGCCCTTATCTACATCACCTGTATACTGAACCTCCCCTATTGGAGTAGAGTCACTCCATTGTACGTCATAATACTCCATTGGAATATATTCTTCAGGCCATACAGTATCCATAGAGTAGCTCATGCGGAAGACCATAGTATGATTTACCCAACGGCCACTGCGCTCTTGATACTCTTGACCTTGCTTCCAATATACTGTTTCTAATACATCATTATCATAATAATGCGTAGCATAGTATGTATAGCCAAGAGGCAAGTAACTTGGTACAGATACGTCATAGGACATCTTATGAGATGCATCGATTACACCGCTAGGTAGACCAATAGTTTTGCTGGTAAGTATAGGCCACACAAAATTTGTATGTGTACGTAATGGCAGCCCAATCGATTCATAAGGAGGCCATTCAGGCTCGTCATTTTGTTTAACCTTTTTTGCATCGTTTTCTTCAACATGTTGCTCATCATTGCGGACACCACGTAATCGAGTATCATCAGCGGCTACGTTAGTGAGCGGGCCTACAGAGTCTACAATTTTGTTGACATAGTTTTGGTTTCTTAAAGAAGCAAAGTAGAGCATATGCACTTTATTATCTTTTTCCCAGTAGGCGATTTGAATAGCATCTTTGCTAGGGCCTAAGATATGTACAGAGATTCCATTAGGCGTAGTAAATGTAACTGCATCCTTAGCATTGTAATTTGTCTTTTCTAATATAGGCTTTACTACTGTATCGATAGCCCAACCCATGCGATATACAATATCTGTATTAGAGAAGGTTAATTTCGGACCATATTCACCATCATGGCCTGTTTCTGTATAAACGATTTCTAATACATCATGGTCCTTGGCCGTTACATCGCGTACTGCATAGTCTTTAGGCATATAAGACGGAACTTGTATAGGATAGCCAAATTCCTGCGCAACACTCTCTATATTAGGTTCGACTAAATCATTATCACCAACTTGATCATACCAGCGATAGCGATCAGCGAGTTTTTCATTATCATCGATAAGCTTTTTATTATCTACATCTCGTTCAACAGGAACAGTGTTCCCATTTTTATCTATTAACGGGTATGTAGCATTAACTGGCTGTACGCCAAAGGTGCTTACTGCCGTAGCCATAGCGGCACATAAAACAGCAGATGTTATTATTTTCTTCATATTCTCTCCTCTTTAAGCGGTTACATACGTTACCGCTTTGTTCCAAATAATTTACTACGTGAGCATCTATATTTTCACAGGCTCCACATGCTCCTTATAGAATTCAGCATCAACTGACTTCACAGGTTCTAAGAACAATAAGGAGTACGCCATGCCATCCTTTGTCCACGTAATGCTACGTATTAGTTGTGCTGCTGGATCACCGGTGTAAAAGACTTCGCCAGATTCACCTTGTTCAGACCATTCAAAATCCTTATACTCACCGGGAACATACGGTACATCTTTTACATCGTTCACGGAATAGCCCATTCTATAAACGAAAATACTACCAGAGTTTCTCTTCCCAACTCGATATGTTTGGGAATTTTTTATAAAATATACAACCTCTAATACATCATTTTTGTCTTGACGTACTGTATAAATTTCATAGCCATAAGGGATATAACTAGGGGCCTTAACCTCATATGGAAGCTTCTTCGCTGCCTCTTTTAGGTTTCCCTTAAATGTATGAGCCTTTTGTGTATTCTCTATAGGCCAATCATGAAAGTGCCACTGTAAACCATCCATTCTAGGCTCGACATTTTTAAAATTATGTCCTAACTTAAGCGTTTTAGTGGATACAGAATTATCTGTAGATATAGCAGTGTCTACAGTATCTGCTGTTACACTTCCTACAGATAGTAACCCAACAGCTATAGTAGCTAAGATGGACTTATATATAGTTTTATTCATCTTCTTTCCTCGTTAAGCGATTACATATTTCACCGCTATTACACAATATATTGTTCTAGATACGGTGTGTATTACATACGGCTTGTATTACATCCCGTTTATCTCCTAAGGAATTATTCGTTCTTTTGTTTTAGTAAAAGTCTTCGTAATCGGATAGTTTCCTAATAGTTCATAACGTGAGCTATCTATAGTTTTAACAGGCACGATATGTTCCTTATAGAATTCTGCATCAGCTGCTTTCACAGGTTCTAAGAAGAATAAGGAATATGCCATTCCACCTTCCGTCCACGTAATGCTACGAATCAATTGTTTTCCTGGATTACCTGTGTAATACACCTTGCCAGATTCACCTTGTTCAGACCATTCATAGTCCTTATACTCTGCAGGAATATACGCTGTATCTCTTACGGTATCCAATGAGTATCCCATTCGATAGGCCATAGCATTAGTAATGAATTTTCTCCCATCCTGATAGATAGGTGCATTTCTTTTGTAATATACAACCTCTAGTACATTATTTCGATCGTGACGCGCTGTATACAGCTGATATCCATAAGGTATATAACTAGGTACCTCAGCCTCATACGGTAATTTCTGAGTAGCCTCTACTACGCCCTTAAAGTTACGAGCACTGTCTTGAGTCATCAAAGGCCAACCTACTAATTGCGTTCTTGGTAGTTGAATAATTACAGAAGCATTAGCCATGTTTGGTGTAACATTTTTAGAATTAGATAGGGCCCCAGAATGATTCGTAGATACAGACTGATCAACAGTATCTGCTGATACGTAGCTTACAGATAATAGCCCCATTGCTATAACAGCTAAAATGGACTTATATATTGTTTTGCTCATACTCTCTCCTCGTATAAAAATTTATAATATACTTCACACATATAATGATATATTTTCTTATTTATATCAAAAACATAACTCCGATTCTGTTGCCCTAGCTACTTCATAAAACTTTTATTTTTTCTACTGTGAAAGTCTAGTTATTAACTAATAACAGCCTTAATGCTTACTAGTTCGACACATAATAAAACATCCTACTGAGCGCTATATCTTAAAAGAACTCAATAGGATGTTGTATCATTATTTAGTTAATGGAGGCATAATAATATCTTGTTCAAGTTGTCTTCGTCGTTTTGCAGTATAGTCTACCACTTTTATTTGGACTACTTCCACAGAGCTTACCATGGCTTCCGTAAAAGCAAATTCTCGACTCGTCTGATGTTTCAATAACACTTGTAATCCATGAGATTTTTCATCAGTAGTCTTTAACAAAGCAGCCTCTCCTCGTCCCATCACACTGGAATAAACTGAACTATATTTGCAAGGAATATCTCCACCTGAAACAAGGGCCTCATCACTGCCATCAATTTCGATAAATACATGAGGATTTTCTTTAATCAAGTCAAACTTCTTTCCTACATGATGCCCATGTACATAGATATAAAGCACCTCATCTATAAATTCGTATCCAAAATGTAGGGGTACTACGTAAGGGTAATCACCATCCATCATACCTAGGTGAATGATACGAGTACTATTTAAAATGCCCTTAATTTCATCTATATCTGTAACCTTACGATCTTGTCGTCTCATAATAGCCTCCACGGTTATACGTAAAAGATAATCTTTATATCATTATAGCAAATTCTAAAAAACTTTTTAGGCATAGTATTATTTCAAAATATGAATAAATTCTCTTTTATTTGTATATTAATAATACTGTTTCTACTGTTTTGTCTACTGTATAAATACATTTGACTTTTTACAATAGATACTGTATGATAAGAAAATAGTTTTATAGATTCTATAGATTATAAAAGCTATGGTCATCCATGGCTTTTTATATTTGTAGATGGTTTGTAGAAAAGAGGTCTTTACTATGTCTGATACGCATCAGTTAAAACGGGGTCTTAAGAACCGGCACGTACAGTTACTCGCCATTGGCGGTGCTATCGGTACAGGCTTATTCTTAGGCTCCGGCCGAGCCATTCACTTGGCAGGTCCATCCATCATTTTTGCTTACCTAATTACAGGTATTATATGCTTCTTTATCATGAGAGCATTAGGCGAATTGTTATTGTCTAACTTGAATCACCACTCATTTATTGATTTCGTAGAAGAGTATTTAGGTGATCGAGCAGCCTTTATCACAGGATGGACATACTGGTTCTGTTGGCTTTCACTAGCCATGGCCGATTTAACAGCCGTAGGCCTCTATATGCAGTTCTGGATACCGTGGCTGCCTCAATGGATACCGGCCCTTGTCGTCTTGGTCGCATTGCTATTAATGAACCTAACAGCTGTAAAATACTTCGGTGAAATGGAGTTCTGGTTTGCCTTAATCAAGGTAATCGCCATTATTTCCCTCATCATCATCGGTATTATCATGATTGTCACAGGCTTTACTACAGATGCTGGCGTTGCCGCCTTTAGTAATATGTGGAATTATGGGGGCTGGTTCCCGAACGGAACGATGGGCTTTATCTTATCATTCCAAATGGTTGTGTTCGCTTTCACAGGTATCGAGCTCGTAGGTTTGACAGCTGGTGAAACAGAAGATCCGGAAAAGGTTATTCCTATGGCGATTAACAACATCCCATTACGCATTATTTTGTTCTATGTGGGCTCTTTGGCCATCATCATGAGTATTTACCCTTGGACAGCCGTTAACCCATCTGCTAGCCCATTCGTGGCCGTATTTACCGCAGTTGGCATTGCAGCCGCTGCAGGCATCGTAAACTTTGTAGTTCTTACATCTGCTGCCTCTGCTACAAACTCTGGTATCTTTAGTACAGGCCGTATGATTTATGCCCTTGCTAAACGCGGTCATGCACCAAGCTCTATGCGTCGCCTAACACACAGCAGCGTACCATATCAAGCAACAATCTTCTCTGCTGCTGTACTATTGATTACGGTTGTACTCAACTATGTAATGCCAGAAGCAGTTTTCGTTATGATTACATCTATCTCTACATTCTGCTTCATCTTTATTTGGGCTATGATGGTAATTTGCCACCTCAAATACCGCAAGAAAAACCCTGAATTAGCGGCACAATCTAAATTTAAAATGCCTCTATTCCCTGTGATGAACTACATCATCCTTGCCTTCTTTGTCTTCATTCTAGGTATTCTCGCCTTAAACGAAGACACTCGAATTGCCCTCTTGTTTACACCTATTTGGTTCGTTATCCTCTGGGCCTTCTACTCCATGCTTAATACGGACGATGAAGATGCTCTTAGCGAAGAACTTATCGAAATGGCTGGGGTAAAAGAAATTTACAAAAAACCTAAAAAAGATGATTCTGATGATTACATAATCTAACAAAAATGCCCGTGCTATGCACGGGCTTTTTGTTACTTCATGGTAGGGAAGTTTTGTTGTTCATATTGTTGTTGATAGGCTGGTAGATTTCTTGTGTCTTCACCATAGTTGAAGATCGTCTTAGTACGGTATCCACCTTGAGTAATAATGAGATCGATAGAGGATGGTACCTCTTGGCCATTCTGTTGTAAATGGTTTACCAATTCTTGTAACGATTCAACTTGTCGTAAAGAACCAGTCATATATTTGCCTTTTGATAGACCTGTATTTCTAATGACTTGGCCATTATATACTTGACCATTTTTATCTGTGTAATAGAAACGTACAGCCGCTTTATCTCCTGTAGGCACGGCTTTAATATAGATGGTCTTCCAATTCTTCTTAATCATCACTCTCGTAGCATCAGCTAACTTATTGGATAAACGTTGTGTCTCTTTATTGGTAGACTTGGATACACCATTAGCCTGTTGAATTTCATCATTCATAGGCATTTCAATAGGTGCCACCGCAGAATCTTGTTGTACCTTCTTCGCATCTGCAGGCTGAACCGCCAACACACCAACGGCCGCCATTACAGCTAGTGTTGTAAGAGCAAATTTCTTCATTCTATCTCTCCTCATATAGGATTCCCTAAACAAATTATATTTTACACAATATATTATATGCACTTAGTGCATAAATTTCAAGTTAGTCTAACTTTGTAGAACTTGTATTCTTAATTACCTGATTCCACCGTAACATAGAATCACCCTCTCTCTTACTTATAGTATAGCTAAATCTATCAACTAGTAAAAGAAAAGGCTTCAACCATTTCTTAGCGAAATATTTTCGTCGATGATTGGTTGAAGCCTTTATTTATATTCTATTAGTTACTAAAGTCTGTATCTACAATAGCAAATTGTACATAGTCAGGGCAGCGTTTTTGCATTTCTGCTTTAATTTTTTCTAATGTACCATGTGGATCTTCTTCGTCAAAGTCAAAGATTATATCATAGTAGATAACTTTCTTCTCTTCGTGTACGTAAAAGGCATGTACTTGTACAACATGTGTATATAAGCTTACAACTTGGTCAAGAGCTTGTCTAATTTCAAGCACTTCCACACTTGGTTGGTTTTCAGCATACACGCCAACGGTCATATTAATGCCAAATTTTTTATAAAGATGAACAGCAATACCTTTTGTTAATGGATGGATATCAGCCATAGTCATCGTATCTGGTACGGAAACATGGACGGAACCAATTGTTTCTCCTGGACCATAGCTATTCAAAACCAAGTCATATACACCACCTACATTTGGATGTTGTGCGATAGTTTCTTTAATATCGCGGATTAAGTTATCATCTGCACGAACACCAAGCAAGTGATTATACATTTCTTTTAAAATGTCATAAGCAGCTTTCAAAATCAAAACAGAGATTGCTGCGCCTACATAGCCTTGAATGTCAAAGTTAAAGAAGAATACTAAGCCTGCAGATACCAATGTGGCAAAAGTAATCACCGCATCAAATAACGCATCGATACCAGACGCTACAAGCGCATCAGATTTATATTTTTCACCTTGAGCCTTGATATAGCGGCCCATCACAACTTTCACCACAATAGCAACGGCGATGATAACGAGGCTTGGAATATCAAAGGTAGATACCTCAGGGTGAAGAATTTTATCAATCGATTCCTTAAGAGAGCCAATACCTGCACCAAGGATGATGAAGGCAATCGCCATGGTGGTCATATATTCTATGCGACCATGACCAAATGGATGCTCTTTATCGGCACCTTTGGCTGCTAATTTTGTACCAACAATGGTCAATACAGAGGACAATACGTCCGTTAAGTTGTTCACCGCATCAAGGATGATGGCGATGGAGTTAGACGCAAGACCTACAATCATTTTAAAGATAACGAGAACGACATTACCAATAATACCTTTTATACTGGCAAGCGTAATCCCCCGATTACGTGCTGCACTATTTTCTTGCAAAATCATACTACACCTCTTACATTCATTTAACTAAGCTATAAATCGAAGCCTATCGATTTATTTATGTTCTTATTATAGCTTATTGATTATCATTTGTCATCATATTTTTTGAAAAGTTTTTATAAAATCATTGTAATTACTGAATTATCAATAATTCTCAATTCTCAATTAGAATATTTGATGTATTGTGACTTCACAATTTATAGTACAAATCTATTGTTAACAATAATGTAATCAGATCAAATTACGCGGTAACCGTAATGCGCTCCCCTGTGCGCATATGTGTAAATACTACCTTCTGAGCCCGCAATTGGAACGGCTGCCCCGTTGGTTGTGCACCGTATAATGTATCCCCTACAAGAGGGTGACCGATATGACTAAAAGCCACACGAATTTGATGTGTTTTCCCTGTGTACAAACGAACTAAAACCTCTGTATATCCACATTTTTGGGAGTTATGCACAGATTTGTCCACATTTGCACCATGTTTATCCACATTTTGTAATTCTATATCCACATTTTCTTGAGCTATATCCACAGAATTTACCAACTTATGCACAGAGTTATCCACAGGTTGTGAAGGATGTCTACATAGGACGGAATAATCTGTGCGCGTTTCTTTTCCCTTTGGATTGACTTCATAATGAATACCATCAGTACTGCGATCCATAGGTAATACTAAAGAATCAGCATCCACCTCTACAATACCCTCTACAGCAGCCATGTACCACTTCTCAAAGGTATTATCATCCATTTGCTGTTGATAAAGACTTTGGGCTAAACCGCTTTTAGCAATTACGATACACCCCGTTGTATCTCTATCTAAGCGGTTCAAGAAACGAACCTTCCGCTTAATACCATTCTCTTTGAAGTAGTATGCTACCCCATTAGCAAGGGATACTTGGTCTTTAGAGTTTACTGTCACACCAGCTGGCTTATCCACAATGAGGAGATCATCATCTTCATATAAGATATGTAGATCCATTTCAATTGGTTCGTAATCGATTTTTTCCTTCGCCATAGCAATCCAAATCTCATCACCTTCGGAGATAATATCCTTTGGCGTCGCCTTATGGCCGTTGATGTGGATTAGTTTTTCCTCAAATAGCTTAACTAAGGACTTACGAGGATATCGAGTATCTAGTACTGCACCAAGTGTAACCTCAGTTTTTTCACTACGTGCAGCCTCTATATCTGCGGCATTGACAGTCCACAAAATATCGTCAGGACGATGTGTTTTTCTCGCCATTAGTATCTCCTTTCTACGAGCTCATTGTCTCGTGGCATATAGTTTAGTAGCGAGCTTGGTTGAACCGCTCGGCCACGTATATTGGTTTGTTCAAAGGTAATAGTCAGCTCTTGCTTAGGGCGCGTTATGGCCACATAGAACAAGCGCTTTTCTTCGTCTTCACGCCCTTCTGCAATGGCAAACGGGCTTGGGAAGGTACCTTCGTTGAGTCCTGCTAGGAATACATGGTCAAACTCGCTCCCCTTTGCTTGGTGGATGGTAATGATAGGAATGCGATCTTCATTTCGTACCTGTTGAGCGGGCTCACCTGCGGTAAGGGCCGCCATCTGCAAGATTTGATTTAATCGAGCTAAACCAGCCGGCCCTTCATAGGCTGCATCTAGTTTTTCCATGATGCGATATAGATCCCGTATATGCTCTACCTTTGCTGCTTCCCCATGAGATTTATAGTATTCTAGAACCCCCATTTGGTTCATTATGTACGCCAATAACTTCGTTGGCAATTCCGTATAGGCCTTTCTACGTAACGTTGCCATTTGGGATGCAATATTGGTGAAAGCAGCCTTATACTTATTGATTGCCACCATACGACCAGTCGTTGTAGGCACAATATTTTCTTTTACAGCATAGATTAAAAGCTGTGCAGTGGCCAAGATATCGTCCATCGCATTGTGCGTAGGCTCATGATGGATAGGAAACTCAGAAGCTAGGAAGCCCAATTTATGATTTGGCAAATTAGGATAGAAACGACGATAAATATCGAGTGTATCGTAGATAGCCTTAAATTCTGGATTACCTAAATTATGGCGTGCCAATTCATTAGTAAAAATGGTCACATCGTAGTTTACATTGTGGCCTACGATGATGGCATCCTTGGAGAACTCCTTAAAGGCTTGTAGCACTATAGCTGGTTCTTCGCCGTGTTCTTGTAAATACGCATCGGAGAAGCCGTGTACCTCTTCGGATTGTCCCACAGGTACGCCTGGATTGATAAAACGTTCAAAGGTTTCTAACACTTGTCCATTTTCGTCGATGCGAATAGCTGCAATTTGAATAATGCGGTCTTGAGATGTATCAGTGCCCGTACTTTCCACATCGTATACTACAACCTCATGATTCTCTAAGCCACTAACGAGCTTGGCATAAGGCTCTGCTTCAAAAATAGGCATATCCATAAAGTCCGTCAATTTTAAGCCTACTTGACGCGTCTCAGGGCTTTCAATAGCGGCGATACGAGCGTCACCAATACCCGCAACATAGCGTTTAATAATGCGCTTAGCGCTGACGGAGTCATTCGGGTTCATAAGCAGTTTAAAGTAAGCCATAACGTCTTTGATTTCTTGACGTCTAAAGAATTTAAACTCGTCAATAATCATAAAGTGACGACGTTCGTCTTCAGGCCTTTCATTATTAAGGCGTTCAAAGGAATCACTCAGCCGTTGGGCCTTTTTATTGTCCCGCACTAAAACGCCAATATTGGCATCCTTTGGCAAGGCGCAGATAGCTTCATAGATATATCTGCCCTCAAGATAGCTATTTTTACAGCCTTTTATGAGAACAGGCTTACCCTTTCTTTCACTATTGGCGCGAGGCAATTCAGTATAGATAGAACCTACCAGATCAGGGAACATATTCTGCAATGTTTTGAAAGCCATCGTAAAGAGCGTCCAGTTAGAGCGGTAATTTTCATAGAAAATGATTTTTAAAGGCTTAAAGTCCGCATCAAATTGCTTGAGTAAACGGAATGGATCGGACCCACGCCATTCGTATATTGTTTGGAAATAGTCCCCACATAATAGGACGTGATTACCTTCCCAAAGCATTTCAAGTACCTTGTACTCTAGAATGCCTGTATCTTGCATTTCATCTACAGAGATATAACTATAACGGCTACGCCAACGCTCCCGAACTACAGGATCTTGGAACAGGCGATGAACACCGCAAATGAGATCTGTGAAATCTAGACCATGTACAGAGGCTAAGCTTTCATCATAGGCAGCAATCCATTCGTGACCATGGTTCAAGAAATCATGAAGTTCACTATAAAGAACATTACCAAAACTAGAAAACTGTTGCTCAATAGCAGGACGCTGTTCCTTTTGCAAACGATCAATAGTTCGTTTATAATCGCCTACGAGATTATCAGAATAGAACCCATATAGAGAGCGATATTCTTTTACCATGCCGATGATGTTGGCAAAGGACATTTCTCGCAACTTACCTGGACGATACGGTTCAGACAATTCCTTACAATCCTCTTCATCAAAGATAGTTACATCCGTATATAAGGTTTCATTGCGCTTCCCCTCTTGTTGGAGCACGAAAAAGCAAAAGCTGTGGAATGTACTAACCTCCACAGCCTTTGCAGGACTGCCTACGAGCGATTGAATGCGGTCTTTCATCTCATTTGCCGCCTTATTCGTAAAGGTCATGCACAAGATATTCTCCGCTTTCGCATAGCCGCCCTCGATGAGGTGAGCCACTCGATAAGCAAGTGTATTCGTTTTTCCCGTCCCAGCGGACGCTAACAAGAGGATATTCTGTTCAACTTCATCAATAACGCGTTGTTGTTCACGATTGATAAGCATGAGGTCCTCCTATTTTAAAAAGCCGTACCATCCGGCTGCAATGAGCATTGGAATAGGGCCTAGAATTGCTGTTAAAGCCCATACGCCCAAACCAATATCCATAGGAATATTGAGGATATGAACGCATACTAAATACGTCAAAATACCAGTTACTGCATTCATAGCCACTCGTTTAATGGTGAAAAATGCTACTTTGAAAGCAATGTAGGCTACAGCAACGGATACAACCGCCGAAATAATCGGTGATGCTAATAAAGCTCCCATATTATCCTTTCATTTCTTGGCGGTTCACTACAGCACCGCCTAATGTTAATTCATCGGCATATTCGATATCGCCACCTACAGGAACACCGCGGGCAATGCGCGTTACCTTAATGCCACTTGGACTTAATAAACGCGCCAAATAGAGAGCTGTCGCCTCCCCTTCTACATCTGGGTCAGTAGCGAGGATAACCTCTTGTACGACACCATCCCGAAGGCGGGCAATCAATTCTTTTACGCGAATATCGTCAGCACCGATGCCCTCCATAGGGGACAAGGCACCTTCCAATACGTGATATAAGCCCTTATAGTCACCACTGCGCTCGATAGCAATGACATCGCGAGATGTTTCAACGACCATAATCGTCGTTTGATCGCGGTTCGGATTGCTACAGAATTCACAAGGGTCTTGAGCTGATAAGTTAAAGCAAATAGAACAGTGACGCGTAGCCCCCTTCGCTTCTACGATGGTTTCCACGAGACGGTCTACCTCTTCCTTCGGCATTTCTACCAAATGATAGGCCAAGCGTCTAGCCGACTTGGAGCCGATACCTGGCAAGCGGCGCAACTGCTCTACGAGCCGTTCTAAAGCATTTGTCATTTAGAATAAACCTGTTGGCAAGTTAAGACCACCAGTTACTTTGCCCATTTCTTGAGCCAAGAGATCGTCTACTTTTTTGCTAGCTTCGTTTACAGCAGCCATCACTAAGTCTTCTAACATTTCTACATCTTCAGGATCCACTGCAGATGGGTTCAATTTCAAAGACTCGATGATTTTTTCGCCGTTCATCACAACTGTTACAGCACCGCCACCAACGGAAGCCTCTACTGTACGAGTTTTTAATTCTTCTTGCATTTTCTTCATATCTGCTTGCATTTTTTGAACTTTTTTCATCATGCCAGCCATATTGCCCATACCTTTACCAAACATTGTAATTCCTCCTTTAGGACCTGCGTCCTTACTACTATTCTATGTTTAACACTATGAAAGTATGCCACATAGATCCATAACTTGTATTGTCATCCAAATGCCTTTCGGCCAAAGGATATGACTCAATGATATAGATTTATAAACGTTTATTCTTCGATGACCTCGACGATGATGTCGTGATCTTCAGATAGTTTTTCTAATGTTTCTGCCAAGAGAGGATTGTTTCGCTCCTCTTCCGTCATATGCTCTGGGTCCCATGCATATTCACGAGCCACCGTCACACTATCGATAGGTGCGACCTCAATAGGTGCTTGTGAAAGCATTGCATGTTCATCACTTTGATAAGGGGTTCCCTGTTGCTGTTCGCCCCCATTAGACTTTGGGACAGCTTCCACCTCAATATGTGCACCGCTATCCATAGGGCGTTCTAAGACTTCCCCATCATCGCTAATAACAGTGACACTATCTAATGGATGTGGTGGCATATCATCCAAAGATGATACGTAAGCTTCCTCCATATCGTCTACAGGTACATCGTCAAAGGAATGAACTGGAATATCATCGCCTTCAACGGAACCTGCTAGTGACTCGATAGGAATCTCCCCATCAGGCACCTGAGTAGATGGACTGCCATCAAAGGATGTAATCGGCACATCTCCATCAGATGGTAAGGTTTCTGCTCCGACCTCACTCGTATCAGCACCAGTTGTGGCACTTACAGCAGCACCGCCCGTCTTCTTCGCCAAGAATGCTAACGCTGCAGCTTTTGCCGCATCTACCGCTGCGGAGTCAGGCTTACTAGCCGTCTCTTCAGATGTAGGACCTCCAACCTGTGCGGTAGGTTGTTGAGCTTGTGACGCGCTACTAGCTTGAGCTCTATTAGCTCCTGCTGAGCTATTTCCCACTGAAGCATTATTAGTGCCTTGTGGTGCTGATGGATTTGTTAAATCCATTTGCGTTGGTTGACCTCCAGAGGTCTTCTGCACATCAACCATTGGTTCTGGTGGACGTTGCGGCGCTTTTACTTGGTGCTGCGTCGTACTGCCAGAGGCCTTTTTATAGTCTTTGTAAACTTGTGTAAGGGCATCAACGATTTCTACATGTACTGGATAGCCTAGCGTATAGGTGAAAGCATCTGCCGCTTCTGCCAAGTTTACTTCGTTGGTCATTACATTGAGGTGCAATGTATTTTTAAAGGCCATAACAGCCTTACTTTGGTCTACGTATACAAGTTGACCTTGGCCAATTACGGTAGAGGTCATATTGCGATTGCTGTCCTTCAAGTATTTAATGACATTAGACTGTACATTGCGATACTCTTGAGCAGACAAGATTTGATCACTAATGATAGCCTGTGTGCTAATACCTTTTTTCCCACGTCCTGTAGCTTGTTTTCTCGTAGGTCGTTGTGGTCCACCTCCCGTATTTGGTGGTGGCGCCATACCAACACCACCCATTGGAGGCGGAGCCATGCCCACTCCATTCATAGGAGGAGGTGTGCTACCAGGAGCTCCCAGCGGTGGAGGCGTTATGCCTACATTAGTAGGCGGAGGTGTCATTCCTACATTAGTAGGCGGTGGTGTCATCCCCACTCCACTTGGAGGCGGCACAGTACCAACAGTACTATTTTGGGTACCACTCATGGAAGCATGCTGTACAGCAGCATTATCTACAGGAACAAAGCTATTGGCATAACCACTTGGTGGTCCAAAGGAATTAGCACCATAAGCAGGTGTAGTTGCCACAGCTGGGCCTCGTTGTTCTAATTGAGCCATGCGGTTCAATAAATCGTTTCGTTCAGATCGTTCTGAAGACTCTAATGCATACACACGGTCTTCTAGGCTTTCATCAACAGAACCTAATTTAGCACATAAAACGAGTAAGCCCATTTCGATGATGGTTCGTGGATTATCCACCTGTTTTGCATCATTCATGATGGATTGAGCACTGCGCACATATTGATTAAGCTCATTAAAATCGATGCTTTCAGCTTGAGCTAAAAACTCATCCTTAAAGGCATCATATACCTTGAGCTCGTCCGCATCAGGTGCGACCTTACCAACTAGTAAGGCCCGCACGTGCTGAATGAGGGCTTCCATAATCTGCGTCGCATCACGACCTTCTGCTAAGGCATCGTGGATATAGGACAACAATTTAGGACCATCCCCGTTGCGCAACGCATCTAGGAAGTGAATAATCCATTCTTTGCTAACAAGACCGATGAGTTCTTCTACTACTTGCGGCGTAATAGAACCAGTCGCCATTCCTGCACATTGGTCTAAGATACTCAAGGCATCGCGCAAACCGCCGTCTGCATGGACCGCGATGAGCTGTGCTGCTGCCGTATCTAGGCCAAAGCCTTCCTTTTCCGCTACATAGGATAAACGCTGGGCGATATCATCAGACGTAATTCGTCTGAAGGTATAGCGCTGACAACGAGACACAATAGTAACAGGCAATTTCTCAATTTCTGTAGTAGCAAAGATAAACATAACGTGAGCCGGTGGCTCTTCGATAGTTTTTAAAAGCGCGTTCCACGCCTCAGTTGTGAGCATGTGGGCTTCGTCGATGATGAACACCTTTTTACGCCCCTCAACAGGCATGAATTTGACGCTTTCACGAAGGGCGCGGACCTCATCGATACCACGATTAGAGGCAGCATCGATTTCAAGAACGTCCATGGACTGACCGCTCAAAATCGATTTACAAGCACTACACTCGTTACAAGGATGATCCGTTGGCCCATGCTCGCAGTTGATAGCGCGCGCGAAAATCTTGGCCATACTCGTCTTACCAGTCCCTCGCGGGCCGGCAAACAAATACGCATGAGCTACCTTATCCTCACGGATAGCACGCATCAACGTATCAGACACCTGATGCTGACCAACCACATCGGTAAACGTCTGCGGACGGTACTTACGATATAACGCAATATATGCCATTGGAACACCCCCTTTTCCGAAAATTACAATACTTTATTATACCATATTCATGAAATTCTGACTTCCTTAATAAAGTTCTTTCTCCAATGCGAAAGTAATATATTTACTTATAAATAATGCTGATATTGCCTAGTCAAAATTTCATCATATGATTCACAATAAAACATCGTATAGTCCAGAATCAAATATCATGCATTCTATATTAGGCATAAAAAAAGCGGCCCCATAGGCCGCCTTGCAATATTCGATCACGACAGCCCCCGGGTTCCCCGTGGCACATGAAGGTTACCGCTTAGTGCTGCTACCTCTCAGTCCTGACACGATTCACAGGCCCCCATTGCACAGGCCCGAGAACTGCCATGATCCAATATTGCAATACAAATATTATACATGAAAATGCCTCTATAGTCAAAGCTATAGAGGCATTTCATATGTCTTATCTAAAGGATATTCAGTTAGATTAGAAATTATTTTGCATATTTTTCTTTGAATGCAGCTAATTGTGCTTCTTCCAAGGATAAACCTTGTTCTTTATAGCGTTCAATAGCAGCGTGCATTTCTTCGTATGCTACAGGTACAACTTTTGTAAATCTGTTTACAAAGTTATTCCAGTTTTCAAGGATGTGACGGCCTTTAGCGGAATTAGTGTGCAATACATGTTGTTCTACTAATTCTTTAATGCGTTTAAGGTCATCATTATTAGCAGGACGTAATTCTACGAGGCCTGTATTTACATAGCGTTCATCGCAATCAAGGATGTATGCATAGCCACCGGACATGCCTGCTGCAAAGTTACGTCCGATTTTACCGAGTACAAGAACTTCGCCACCAGTCATGTATTCACAACCATGGTCGCCTAAGCCTTCTACAACAGCAGTTATACCACTGTTACGAACAGCGAAACGTTCACCAGCAACACCATTAATGTAGGCTGTACCAGATGTAGCACCATAGAAGGCAACGTTACCGATAAGGATGTTTTCGTCCGCTTCGAAGATAGATTTCTTAGGTGGATATACAGTGATTGTACCACCGGACAAGCCTTTACCGAGGTAATCGTTCGCATCACCTTCAAGTTCTAATGTCATACCTTTAGGAATGAAAGCACCGAAGGATTGGCCTGCAGAGCCTTCAAAGTTCAACTTGATTGTGTTATCTGGCAAGCCGCTTTCACCATAACGACGTGTCACCTCAGAACCAACCAAGGTACCTACAACACGGTTAATGTTGTTGATAGCCAATTTAGCGCGAATTGGTTTTTGGTCCTCAATAGCAGGACGGCACATACGCAAGAGCTTGGACATATCCAAGGTGCGTTCCAATTCATGATCTTGGTCAATCATGTGCATATGACCTACAGATGCATCGATGTATGGGTGGAATAATACGCGTTTAAGGTCAACGCGAGACAATTTGAAGTTATCGTCTTGAGATTTTTGACGAACAAGGTCGATACGGCCTACAAGTTCAGCTACGGAGCGAATTCCTAAGCGAGCCATGATTTCACGCAATTCACGAGCGATGAAAATCATCAAGTTTTCTACATACTCAGGTTTACCTGTGAAACGAGCACGCAATTTTTCATCTTGTGTCGCTACGCCATAAGGGCATGTGTTGAGGTTACATACACGAGCCATTTTACAGCCTACAGCAACGAGTGGTAATGTACCGAAGCCGAATAACTCAGCGCCAAGCATAGCCGCAACGGCTACGTCAAAACCAGTCATCAATTTGGAGTCTACTTCCAATTTAACGCGGTCACGCAATCTGTTGAGCATCAATGTTTGATGTGTTTCAGACAAGCCTAATTCCCAAGGCACACCAGCGTGTTTTACAGATGTACGGCCTGCCGCACCTGTACCACCATCGTAACCAGAGATTAAGATATTGTCTGCTTTTGCTTTTGCCACACCAGCAGCGATAGTACCAACGCCAGCTTCAGATGTTAATTTAACGGAAATACGAGCATCTTTGTTAACGCATTTCAAATCGTAAATCAACTCAGCCAAGTCTTCGATGGAGTAAATATCATGATGTGGTGGCGGAGATACGAGCTCAACGCCTGGAGTGGAGTGACGAGCTTTCCCGATTTCAGGATATACTTTTTTACCTGGTAATTGACCACCTTCGCCTGGTTTAGCACCTTGAGCACATTTAATTTGCAATTCTTTTGCGTGGATGAGGTAGTTCGCAGTTACACCGAAACGACCAGAGGCGATCTGTTTTACTTCGGAGTTCATGCTGTCGCCATTTGGCAATGGTTTGAAGCGAGCTACATCTTCGCCACCTTCACCAGAGTTAGATGTGGAACCAAGACGGTTCATAGCGATAGCAATCGTTTCATGAGCCTCTTTACTGATGGCACCATAACTCATAGCACCCGCTTTAAAGCGTTTTACGATGGATTCTTCAGGTTCAACCTCTTCGATAGGAATACCGCCGCCTACTGGGTAGTTCAATTCCATTAAGGAACGCAATGTTACATGATAATCGTTGCGAATCGCTTTAGAGTATTCTTTATATTTTGCGTAATCACCGTTGATAAGGGATTCTTGTAAAAGATCAATTGTTTTAGGGTTGAACAAATGCTCTTCCCCATCTTTTACAGGACCATACCAACCACCTGGTTCAAGCACAGATTCGTCGGATTTGAAAGCACGGTCATAACGAGCCAATGCTTCATTGGCAACGCCTACAAGACCAATACCGCCAATACGAGTTGGTGTATTTACAAAGAACTTATTAATAAAGTTGGTGTTCAAGCCCAAAGCTTCGAAGATTTGTGCACCATGGTAGGAACGAACTGTGGAAATGCCCATTTTGGACATAACCTTCATAATGCCGCCTACAGCTGCTTTAATGTAGTTCTTTTCTGCTTGTTCAGGTGTAATATCACCAAGGCGTTTACGAGCTTGTAAATCGCGTACAGTTTCAAGGGCCAAGTAAGGATTGATAGCTGTTACACCATAACCGATCAATGTACAGAAATGATGTACTTCGCGAGGCTCACCAGATTCGAGGATAAGACCAATTTCTGTGCGCAATACTTTTCTAATTAAGTGATTATGAACAGCTGCTACAGCTAACAACGCTGGAATTGGTGCATGATTTTCATCGACTCCACGGTCGGATAAAATCAATACATTTTGCTCTGTACGTGCTGCTTCTTCTGCTTTTTCGCACAATTCATTCAACGCATCACGCAAGCCATCCGCACCCTTAGTTGGGTCGAAGAGGATTGGCAATGTAACAGATTTCATGCGACGGCAATCAAGAGCCTTAATGGACGCCAATTCTTGGTTAGTAAGAATTGGTGTACGCATGGACAATGCATAGGTACCAGCTTTATTAGGATCTGTTAAGTTACCAGAGTTACCAAGCATAACGCGTGTAGATGTAACCATTTCCTCACGAATGGAGTCGATTGGAGGATTTGTTACTTGCGCGAACATTTGCTTGAAGTAGCTGTATAACAATTGTGGTTTATCGGACAAGATAGCAAGTGGAGCATCGGCACCCATTGCACCTACAGGATCTTTACCATCTTTTGCCATAGGTACGATCATACGTACAAGATCTTCTTGAGTATAACCAAAGGCTTGTTGCTTTTTGAACAAATCTTCTACTTTTGGAATATCGCTTTCATCAGCTTGCGTAATTTCAGACAAGTGGATAACGTGCTCTTTTACCCATTCATCATATGGCAATTCAGTAGCAACGCGTTGTTTGATTTCTTCGTCGGAAATAATGCGTTGTTCCTCTGTATCGATGAGAAGCATTTTACCTGGTTCCAAACGACCTTTAGCGCGAATATTTTCAGCGTTTTCGTTTACTACACCCACTTCGGACGCCATGATAACGCGATCATCAGTTGTTACATAGTAACGAGCAGGACGCAAACCATTACGGTCAAGTACGCCACCGATAACAGTACCATCAGTGAAGCCCATAGCGGCAGGACCATCCCATGGTTCCATCATGAAGCTATTGAACTCATAGAAGTCATGTTTTTCTTGGCTCATGAGATTATTGCGTTCCCAAGGTTCAGGAATCATCATCATAATCGCATGAGGCAAGGAACGACCTGTCATGTGCAAGAATTCCAATGTGTTATCGAACATAGCGGAGTCAGAACCGCTATCATCTACTACAGGGAATACTTTTTTAATATCTGGGAATAATGGAGATTCCGCTTTACCTTCACGAGCATTAATCCAGTTTACGTTACCACGGATTGTGTTGATTTCACCATTATGCACTAAGAAACGGTTAGGATGCGCCCGAGCCCAGCTTGGGAATGTATTCGTACTGAAACGAGAGTGAACCATAGCCAATGCAGATGTAAAGTCAAGGTCGCTCAAATCAAGGTAGAAGTCACGCAATTGACCAGGTGTTAACATACCTTTATATACGATTGTTTTAGAGGACAAGGATGCAATATAGAAATCACTAGATAATTCCTTGCTCAATGGAACAATGCGTTTTTCTGCTAATTTACGAATAATATATAATTTACGTTCAAATTCTCTATTATTCGTTACATCTGGGCCTTTACCGATGAGGATTTGAATCATCCAAGGGCGAATTGCAGCTGCTTCTTGACCAACCTTTGTACCATCAACTGGCACTTCGCGCCAACCTAGAACAACTTGACCCTCTTCGCGTACAACCTCTTCGAAAATGCGTTTTTGCTCGTTACGGAGGCTTTCATATTTATGGGCAAACACCATACCTACGCCGTACTCACCAGCTGCAGGCAAGTTAATACCAAGCACTTCGCATTCGCGTTTAAAGAACTCATGTGGAATTTGTACTAAAATACCGGCACCATCCCCTGTGTCCTTATCGGCACCTGCACCACCGCGGTGCTCAAGACGCTCTAAAATACGCAAACCATCATCGATAATATCGTGGGATTTTTTACCCTTAATATTAACGACAAAGCCCATGCCGCACGCATCCTTTTCAAATTGGCTGCTGTACATACCATTAGCTTCTAGTCTAGCTTGATCTAGACGTTGTTGCTCGATTGTGCTCTGATTCATATCCATAACGTGCACTCCTTCATATCACTTGATCATCCCAAGCGCAGCGGCATCGTTCCGTTCGGGCTTGGTGAAAGTATAAACTATAAACTACCTCTAAAGAATCCATTCTGTAGTGATATTATCGGCTGTGACCGTCCATAACCTCATCTAAGTTTTAAATTCTATAGAATTTTTGTCTATACATAGTATACTCCTGTCCACTGTGAATTGAAAATATAAAAAAAACATAGTCTATGACTTTAAGTCATAGACTATGCATTTTTATCACTATTGTTTTTTGTATACACAAATGCACAATCACTACTTCTCACGACCAAAGTCGTCCCCTACTTCACAGGTTACCGTCATAGCCTCGTCCTTACCATAGGGTACAAAGGTGAGTTCTGACGCATGTAAGCATTGACGTGTATAGGGTTTATTGCGTGTCCCATACATGGCATCTCCCACAATAGGATGACCAATGTGTTCCATGTGCACGCGGATTTGATGTGTTCTGCCGGTTAATAATTTGAACTTCAATAACGTATATTCGCCGTCATGACCAAGAACGGTATATTCCGTTTGAGCCGGTTGACCAAATTCATCGATGACACGGCGATTCTCAAATACTGGATCAACACCAATAGGTTCATCAACTACGCCATCTTCGTTAATACAGCCTTCTACTAAGCCTGTGTAGATACGGTCGATACGACCAGCTTGTAATTCATCAGTGTAATATTGTTGAGCTTCCTTTGTTTTACCAAAGAGAATACAACCAGATGTGTCTCGGTCAAGACGATGTACAGGGCGCACCTTGTGAACTACACCTTTTTTCGCATAATACCCAGCCACATAGTTACTCAATGTACCAGATTTAGTTTGTCCCGCTGGATGAACAAGCATGAATGGAGCTTTATCAACCACCAAGGTATGAGCATCTTCGTAGAGAACTGTAATAGGACCTTTTTCTACATCGACGCCATAGTCCTTATCCTGTGGTAATTCCAAAGTTAATACATCACCCTTTTTGAGAGAGCGCTGGGAATGGGCTACACGGCTATTTACTTTCACCCGTTTCTTGCGGAACATCATTTGAATATCTCGAGAGGATAATGAAAAGCGTTCCTTTACATATTTAGAGACCGTCAATTCTGTTGGTTCTTTCACTGTATACGTTTTCCAGCTCATATTACCACCATTCGTTAATATATGTTTTTTGTTCAGGATAGAGAATATCGAAGAATTCTAACCATTCCTCATTAGCTGAAAGTTTACCTTCAAACGCAAGATCACGAGCGGTTAATGTGCCCATTAAGAGTTGGCTCAAAGCACCGACTTCAACAGTAATATCTACGTCCCCATCCAATGTGTCAGACACCTTTTTAACAGTTGGTGTCAATGCGCCGCCATATTGAACTTCATAGCGACCTTCATTCCACTCACAAAGACTATCTTTCACACCAAAGATCATTGTAATAGGCATCATCAAAGCCTCTGGGTTCACAGGAATCGACTCAAAGGCAGCTTTCACATCCACAATACGGCTCATCATGTACGGCATGGTAGAATGTCCGCTTTTACCATCTGGATAGAAGCGATAGTATGTATCGTGAAGGCCCTCATTCCAACGAATAGTAGTGCCTTGAGAGCGGTGATTATAGAAGTAGTTCAACAATGCTCGTTGTGCACGACGTGTAGTATAAACTAATTCGGATACAGGAATTTCTGGTTGACCTAAGCGATACACTGCATAGCCTTCGATACTTCCTTCATCATTGCGCACTACAGCGATATTCACGCCTTCTGCAAAGAAGCTGCCGAGCAAGCGTTTCCATTCCTTTTCACCCCGCTCTGCATAACCAGAAAGACGGGCTGTATATGTTTTATATACAGGATCAAGCAATGTCCATTGGTCAACGCTATTAAGTAAACCAAAGCTCAAGGATTTATCAGTCATAGGGCGCAAGTCTTCAAGAGACATAGTGTTCACCCATTGATGTGCATAGAGTTCCCACCCATATTGTTGGTAGAATGCAGCCTTGGAAGGCATCAAAATCGTCAATGCTTGACCTCGGTTGCGAAGTTCTTCAAGAGAAGCCTTTAACAACGCACCACCTACGCCACCACGACGAGCTGCTGGATGTGTGGCTACGCCAACCATATAGCTTGTAGACAATACAGCACCACGAACATTGATATTATATTGACGCAAATGAACGGTACTCAATAATTGATCTTGTTCAAGACCAACCATTGTATTTTCTGGTTCATAGCAATTTGTAAAGTAATATTGGAAGAATGGATCTTCCTTTGGTTCAAAGCAGTATGCCCATAGATTTTCCACATGTGGCGTGTCTTGGGCTGTTGCAATTCTATATTCCATAAGTATATCCTCGTTTAGTATAAAAAACGCTCTCTATCGCTTACATCGCATCGCATCGCATCGCATCGCATCGCATCGCATCGCATCGCATCGCATCGCCATGATGATATATAATGTACAGTCAAATAGATAGGCTAACACTTCTATTATAACAAAAATGAGCTATGAAGCACATCGGCCTCATAGCTCAGATTTTTATTTACCGCCTGTCGCATTATCTGCTTCATTAGCATATACTGCGTCATATTTTTCAGCAAAGTGATCTGGATTGTAAGATTCTTTTGCTTGGCGAAGACCAGGCAAGCCCATGTCTTCTTCACGGTTGATGAATTCTACTTCGCTAAATTCATGACGAATGAATTCATTATTGATTGCTTGATACAAACCACGGATATCTGGATTTGCTTTTTCAATGTGAATCAACGCCATTTTATCATTCAATAATTCACCAATACTGAAAGCTTCAACGCGGCCAAACAATTTGATGGCGCCACCTTTAAGGCCTAGTGTTTCCCAATTATCGAATAATAAGTTAATAGCAACCAATTCATCTTCGATACCTTCTTCATGATGAGTTTCTACCCAAGATGCTGCTGTTTCGCGGCACAATGGAATGATATCTTCTGTAATTGGCATATATTCATAGTTAGAATATTGCATACGGAATTGGTTCAAATGGTTTTTCTTTTGACGGAACTTCTTACCAGATAAGTTGATAAGATCTTCAGATTTGTAAATGTATTCGTAGTTGTCGCGGTCAGGTGTAAATTCATAACGACCAGGACATAACTCTTCCATACGCTCTTTTACAACTTTGCTAACACCTTTGAAACGGAATGGCAAATTATTTTCTACGAACCATTCTTTAGCGCGTAACAAACCATCAAGGAACTTTGCATCTTTACCAGCAAACGGAGGCAATAGGAATGGTTCACGTTTACCGCCACCTTGGATGTACAATACGCCGTTTTCCTCAGCCCAGCGGATACCGTACGGATCTTGCCACATGAACAATGTAGTGAAACAGTTGTCAGATGCTTCATAATGATGTTGTTCAAAATATTTATCGATTAATGGTTTGTCTCTTAGTTCAAAACGTTTAAATTCTAAAATAATAATCCCTCCTATCAGATTCCTCGGTCGAGGTATTAACCATGAGTACCTAGAACCACATGGTTGTTCATTATAATTTAACAGATTCACCTAATTCAAAGTTTCCGTCGGTTGTAATTACCTTATCACCTTCGTTTAGGCCTGAAATAATTGCTACATCATCGTCTTCTGTCATACCTACCTCAACGACACGTACGTCAACCGTATTATTTTCAGTCAATACATATACGTATTTGCCGTCTTGGTTTTCGCGAACCGCTTTGCTTGGTACAGTGAGCATCTTCGCTTTTATATCTGACTCGATGATAAGCGTATAGAACTCGCCAGCCTTGATAAGGCCTTTGTCATTGTTGAAAGTAGCTTTCACAAGAACGCTTGGCACATTTTCTGGCTGAGTCACATCTACATATGTCAATTCACCTGGTAACTCTTGGTCACCTACCTTGAGGAGTACCTTAATACCCTTTTTAGCATCTGGTGTACCCAGTTTCATCGCCGCATCACGCGGGATGCTGAGAGATGCTACCATTGGTGTAGATTGTTGAATCATCATGAACGGACGATCTGCAATGGCCATTTGACGGTCTTCATTATAAATAGCAGTCACTGTACCAGCTATAGGTGCTACGATTGTAGATGCTGCCATTTGTGCAGATACTTGAGCAATTTGAGCTTGAATGGCTGCTGTATTAACCCCACCACCGCCACCACCAGTTGTTACCGTCGTAGTTTGTGGCTGAGACCGTTCTACAATGCGATCATATTCTTTTTGTGTAATCATACCTGCTTCACGCATTTTCTGTGCCTGTGCTAATTGACCACTATCTACAGAGGCTGCCGTCGTAGTTGTAACGGATGTCGCATAGGATTGAGCTTGCGCTTGCGCTAACTGGCCTTGTAAGGATGCTAGCTGTTGCTGTAAAGCCGATGTATCTACAGTGGCCAAGACTTGACCTTGTTGTACTTGGTCGCCTACTTTCACAGCATACGCGACCTGCCCTGTCAACGTCGGCGTTACCGTCGCCTTGTTAAGGGCTGTTACATTGGCATCATTATGGATCTGTAGCGGCATATCCTTGTATGTTACATCAGCAACGGATACGGTCTTTGTACCGCAACCAGCAATGGCTAAGGCCATCATCACAACACCAAGCATAGCAACTACAGAATAAATTCGTTTTAATTTCATTCTGTCACTTCCTGTCATATTGATTTTTATCAATACCTTAGTATATCATAAAATCAATTAGAATTGTATGAAAGCTAATTCCTTTAATTTATGGATATAACGGAGGTTCTTATGGAAGAACGGATGGACTTTAGAATATTAAATAACGGCAGCTTCATTCCCTCTATCGGTTATGGCACTTATAAAACAGGCACCGAAGGAGAAACGGAGCAAGCCGTTGCTAATGCACTTAGTGTAGGTTACCGATTGCTCGATACAGCCGCGTACTACGGCAACGAAGAGGCCGTTGGCAAAGGTATCAAAGCATCTGGCATTAATCGTACAGATATCATTATTACTACAAAAATTTGGCACACCGATGCAGGCTATGATAATACGATGCGCGCTGTTGAAAGCTCTCTAAAGAAATTAGACACTAATTATATCGACATCATGCTCGTTCACCAACCTTTAGGCGATTACTACGGCTCTTGGCGCGCTATGGAGGAGTTATACGACCAAAACGTATTGCGTGGTCTAGGTCTCTCTAACTTCTACGAAGATCGCCTTATAGACTTGTTGTATCACTGTAATGTAAAACCTGTGGTGAACCAAATTGAGTGTCACCCGTTTAACCAACGTCAATCCTTATTACAATTAATGCGTAAACATCAAGTAGTAGGCATGGCATGGTCTCCATTTACTCGTGACCGCCAACCTATTTTTGACCATCCTATCATCAAAAGCTTGGCTGAAAAATACGGCGTGTCTAAACATCAAATTATCTTGCGTTGGCACATCCAACGTGGCATCATTCCATTGCCAAAAGCAAATAATGTAAGTCACATGGAAGCCAACTTCGATGTATTCGATTTCAAACTAACAAACATCGACATGGATGTTATGGAACTATTAGACCAACAAGACTTCTTGGAAGATCACCATACTGCACCAGGTCTTGAAAGACTTTTACAACTTAAATAAATATAAAAACAAAACCACTTATATCTACTCCTCTAAGAATAGATACAAGTGGTTTATTTTATTTCGGCACATTAAATACGGCTTGTACGAGTATCATATAAATCACTGTACCGGCAGCAATCGATATGAGCATGTTACGTTTCCATAAATGTAACCCTACCGTAACAACTAATGCTATGAGCTCAGGGATACCATACGGATATGCTAAAATGACGGTCTCCTTAAAGGTATATACAACGAGCATGCCCATAACGGCAGCCGGCAAAGCCTTACCTAAAAAGAGTACAAAATCTGGTGCCTTTTTTCCTGGTGGAAATACAAGGAAGGCACCAAAACGAGTGAGTAATGTACCGGCTACAACAATAGCAACGGTGATGACCATTTCTGTACTAGTCAAGATGTACACCTCCCCACTTATACGCAATATAGCAGGCTACTAGCATACAGCTCATGGATAAAAGCATAAAGAGCGATTTGCCTACCAATAAGAGCATAACTATCGCCATAGCGGCACCAGCTACGCCAAAGGCTCTTATCTTGTTATTTTTTGCGTTGAGCAGCATTTCAAGGAATACCACAATGAATAGACCTGGTAATACAAAATCGATGCCCCGTAAATCTACGGTGGCCAAGAGATTGCCAAACAGACCGCCTACAAAGGTACTAAATACCCAGAACACATAGTTAAGCCAAGACACGTGGAAGTAAAACCACTTTTCATCCACATCATCCGGTAACTTAGTAGCCATATTGATGGCAAAACTTTCATCACACATCCAAGCAACCGTAGGAAACCATTTCCAGCCCATATGTACATACCGTTGTAGTGCAGATAGTCCATAAAAGAAATGGCGTCCATTAACGAACATGGTCAGTATAAACGCATTAATCGGATCAAATTCGGCCATCAACATGCCAATCGTCACAAACTCCATGGATCCTGCAAAAATGGTAGCCGCTAAAACTGGCGCCGTC
Source organism: Veillonella sp. ZSJB6 (assembly GCF_051549505.1). Lineage (NCBI taxonomy): Bacteria > Bacillati > Bacillota > Negativicutes > Veillonellales > Veillonellaceae > Veillonella > Veillonella sp. ZSJB6. The sequence continues at coordinate 318,558 of NZ_JBPUGE010000002.1, forward strand.
CACCAAGGGAAGCCTTGGCTCGTTGCATATAAACCAAATCCTAAACCTATGAAAAAGAAGCTGATGCCCATAGGAACCATAATAGGAAATGCAAAGGAAAATGCACTTCGATGTTTTATTTCATTCATAGGGCTCGCCTTCCTTCCAAATCACATACATTTAAAGTGTTAACGTCATTTATTATAAAGCACGCGTTAAAATTTCGCGAGCTACTTCTGGTGTTACGTCACCTTTTTCACCAAGTCGTGTCATACCATGATCTTCTAATTGTTTCACAATTTTATCAACTGCTTCAGCGCCAAGGCCATAATCTTTCAAATGAGTAGATACGCCAAGGGACTCGAAGAATTCACGAGTTTTGGCGATAGCCTTATCCGCTTTTTCCTCTTTTGTACCTTCCGTAATATGCCATACACGTGTAGCATATTGTGCCAATTTATCGAGCTTGTCGGCTTTTTTCACCTCTAACAACGCAGGCAATACAATAGCCAATGTAATGCCGTGGTCAAGATGGTAAGCCGCCGTTAACTCATGACCGATAAGATGTGTTGCCCAATCTTGCGGCACGCCGGCACCGATCAATCCATTTAACGCCAAGGTAGAGGCCCACACGTGGTTCGCGCGAATGTCGTAGTTTTCTGGATTTTCTACTGTTTCTTTGCCGATTTCAATCATAGTTTTCAAGATACCTTCACTGAAACGATCTTGAATACGACCTTCTACAGGGTATGTTAAATATTGCTCTGTGGTATGCACGAATGTATCAATAACACCATTCTTAACTTGTTTTTCTGGCAATGTGAAAGTCAATGTTGGATCGAGCATAGAGAACTTAGGGAATACTAAGCTACTAAACACAGGGAACTTTCCATCACCATAGGTAATAACAGCGCCATTGTTCATTTCAGAACCTGTGGCAGGAAGTGTCATAACTGTACCAAATGGTAATGGATTTGGTACCATTTCCACTGGAACCTCTGGTAGGCCAGCTTTCATAACATCAATAACAGGGCCATCATAAGTAGCACCCATAACGATGAGCTTTGTAGCATCTACTACAGAACCACCACCTACTGCAAGGACGAAATCTACGCCATGTTCTTTAATGAAAGCAACGGCATGTTCACATGTTTCAAGAGATGGGTTTGGTTCAATGCCGCCGAATTGCTCAACCTTGCGGTCGCCAAGAGCTGCCACAATACGGTCAATAAGACCACTGCGCACAGCAGAGCCACCACCATATGTAATAAGCACCTTTGCATCCTTTGGTACTAATGCATTTAATTCGCTCAAGCGATCTTTACCGAATACAATATGTGTAGGGTTATAAAAATCAAAGTTAAACATAGTGACCTCCTATGTATATCATATAAAACCTATAAGTCTAATTGTACGAAATTTATATCTATTATATCATTTTTTCGATATTCTTAGATATGCTACACCCCTTATCATTAGCGAGCTCATAAAAGCCATAGCTTTAATCTATAGCTAACCGATATCTTTTGCTCTATATACAAAATCCCATTCACATGATAGGATATATACATTATATGTATATAGAAAGGGATGTTCACATGAAATTAAAAAAATTTATTGCCCCTCTTCTCGTTGGCGTTCTAGCATTCGCCATCGCAGGTTGCGGCACAGATACAAATCAATCTAGCCAAGCACCAAAAGAAATTAAAATCGGTGCTACTGCAGGTCCTCACGCTCAAGTAGCTGAAGCAGTTGCAAAAGAAGCTAAAAAACAAGGTATCGACCTTAAAGTTGTAGAGTTCTCCGATTATGTAACACCAGATAAAGCTCTTGCTGATGGCGACATTCAATTGAATGCGTACCAACACGTGCCATTTATGGAAAACTTTAACAAACAAAATGGTTCCAACTTAGTAGCAATCGGTAAAACCCTTTTAGTGCGTATGGGATTATATAGTAATAGTGTACATAGCGTACAAGATGTACCTGAAGGCGCTACGGTTTCTATTCCAAATGACCCTACTAATGGTGGTCGTGCATTAGTATTATTAGCTAAAGCTGGATTAATTACGTTAAAAGATGGTGTCGGCTTCAAAGCAACTGTTGCAGATATCACATCTAACCCGAAAAATATAAAGATTCAAGAATTAGAAGCAGCTCAATTACCTCGTAGTCTAGATGATGTAACAATTGCAGTTATTCCAATGAATTATGTACAAAGTGCTGGCCTTAGTGTAGAAAAACAAGGCTTCTTCTTCGAATCAAAAGATGAACCACTAACAGTCATCGTACTTGCGGTACGTAGTGAAGACAAAGACAACGAAACTTACAAAAAAATTGCAGACATTTACAAATCTGATGCAATTAAACAATTCATCAACGATACTTTCAAAGGTAGCATTACATCTGCAAACTAACCAAAAGACCGACCTCAATACGAGGCCGGTCTTTTTGATAAACAATCTTTTATAGATCTATAAATACGACTATCACCATAACAAATGTAGTAACTACAGCAAAATATGTATAATGCCAAAAAGCGATACCCTAACTGTTTAGAGTATCGCTTTTATTTTATTCTTTAGTATCAATCACTATTATTAGTAATCAATCACTACTATTCTTCAGTATCGAATGTTACGTCCAATGGTTGGCGTTCCACGATGTTACGGTAACGAACCTTTGGATAGCCCATCAAGATACCACCAGCAATGATTTTATCCTCTGGTACACCTAATAGTTCCAATAGTGGTTTATACTCTGCTTCGCCTGCATGTTCAAAGAAGCCAGCCCAACAAGTGCCTAAACCTAATGTTGGTGCATACAACTCTGCATAAGACAAGCAGGAATGCCCGCTATCGTGAGTACGGTGAATATCTTTTTTAGAACCGATGGCCACTACTAACGCAGGCGCATCGCGCAAGATGTATTCCTTACCCCTATCGACCTCAGCTTGTGCTGCACGAGCATAAAGACGCATAATCGGCACAGTTTTCGCAGCCAAATGCATCCACTCAAGAACGAGATCTGCAATGCGACGCAACTTTTGTTTGTCCCGAATAACAATATAGGAAATACCTTGTGTATTTGTTGCTGTTGGAGCCATTCTTGCAACGTTTAAGACCTTGCGAATAAGCTCAGCAGGAACTGGTTTATTTTGATAATTACGAATAGAGCGACGGCTGCGCAAGAATAACTCAGCTTGCTCTGGCGTTAATTTTTGTTCTTTTGTGATATCGATTTGCTCTTTACGTGGGGTCATATCACTATCAAGAGCAAGCGTTGGGCATACGGAAATACAATGCCCACAGGAGATACAACCTCCCTTGCCAGTTACAGGCCCATTTTCGGACATCACTAGCAAGCCTGTTGGACAGTCAGCTACGCAAAGGCCGCATCGTGTACAGACTTCTGTATTGACGGTAAATAACATCTGATAAATCCTCCAAACACTACTATAAAGCCTATTATAACACAATCAATCAAGGGTTATCTAGGCAACATATGCTTTTCAAGGTTATTCTCCCTATTTTGATGGGGCCCTATTTCATTTCTACAACCTAGTTAAAAAAGTACAAATATACTTGCTTGCTCCGTCCTTCGCAAAGTCGCTGCACAAGTATATTTGTACTTTTTTATAACTATATTCATAAAGGCGTCCCATCAAAATAGAACTACACACATAAAACACATAATACCTAGATAACCTGATTGATCTATATAAAAAGACTTTAGACTAATGGCGCCACGCCCACCATGTGTGAAAAAATAGCCTGCAACTAGGCTTTATAGTAGTGGTGCCATGCCCACCGTAGGGGAAGGACTAGCCTACGGCTAGTCTCTCCCTTTCCCTATCATACAAAAGCATATTGAGTAAAGATCAAATGTAGCTTGTGATGGGGATTTCTGTATATTAAGCAGTAGATGTTGTTTGCTATGGGACTAATTCATGGCAGATGTTATAAAAATAAAACTAGGTATTTCTGCAGCGACTTTACGAAGGACGGAGCAAGGAGATACCTAGTTTTATTTTTAATTAAGTTGTCGTAGTGAAACGGGGCCCCATAGCAAACGACATAATATCTACTCAATTGCTGGGGCCCCATCACAAGCGGAAAGGATTTTACTCAAATGCTTTTATAAGTTCCATGTATTGCGCTTTGTGTGTCATTCTCCAGGTACCAAAGTCTGGTTCTGGGGATTGGTTTAGGATGTTTGCCAAGGCTTCTAGGAATTCTGGGATTTTTGTGGCTACGATATTACCTGCCATTTTACCGAAGTTTTCGGAGCCCATGTGTTCGGAACCACCGTCTACGAGGATAAAGGCTACGGTAGGTTTCTTGTCTACTAATTTTACAGCTCCGTGGAAACCAATTTCACCGATTTGGTGTGTACCACAGGAGTGTGGACAGCCCGAGATGTGTAAACGAGGGAGTTTACTTGTATCTACACCTTTTTCTTCAAGGTGTCCGAAGATATCTTTCAATAGGCCATTGGAGTCTTGCATACCAATTTGACATACTGTGGAGCCTACGCAGGATACGGAACGACGGAAATCATTTCCCGCACTGTCGTCTGTTAACTCTGCGATTTTACGAGCCTCATCAGCAGTAAGGTTGATGAAGAACAATGCTTGGTCTGGCGCAATACGCGCTTCTACTTGATCAAGTGTTACAGCATAATCAAGAGCAGCCAATAGGTGTTCTACATTAGCATCGCCACCTGCCGGATGGTATTCTACGTAGTATAAACCTTCTTGTTTTTGACGGTGAATACGATCGTTTTCCACAGACTTATCACGCTTACCAGTTTTTGTAATTTCATAAGCATAGTCAGCTGGATTAATGGTTAATTGTTCCACTTCTTTCACCATCGCCAATGTTTCTTCATAGGTCTTGATGAAAGCTTCAGCTCCACCCATTTCCGCAGGCATATAGCGAGTACGAGCCTTGCCACGGTTTTTGAAATTTCCATGGTTAGCAAAGACCATAAGCATAGCTTTCACATGGTATAAAACATCCTCAGGCGCCACATCATGGGCCACAGGAATACCAATACGAGGATTTGGGCCAATACCACCACAAGCGTATACATCAAAGGTATTGTGTTTTGTTAAATTGAAACCAAGGTCCTTGAATGTAGCATGAGGCGTACTATCAAAGCCATTGTCGATGCCCATTTTAAATTTGCGAGGAATTTTGATATAGAACATTTGCTCTAGAAGGAACTCGCTAATAGCCGTTGCATACGGCGTAATATCTAATGTTTCACGCGGATCAATACCGCGTAAAATACTCGCCACTACATTTGGATTGTCCCCACCAGCACCGCGGTTATAGATACCGTGATCATAACATTCTTTATATAGATTTAGAATTGTATCACCATCGAGGCCATGCATTTGCAAACATTGGCCAGTAGTGAAATGTACGTGCTGCAAATTATATTTGCGAATAGAGTCCGCTAAAAACTGCATGTGCTCGCGTGTCATGCGCCCACCGTTGAAGCGCCAACGGCTCATACCAGAGTTAGCACCACGCTCAGCATAACTACCATAGGCACCGGATTGCCCTTTATAGTCTGCAATAGACATTTCTTTCTTATAGAACTTATGCGTCATATCTTCAAACTTTGGATAATCTGCAATTAATCGATCTTTCAACTCTTGTGTAATCATATTAGTACCCTCTTGGCTTATATTTATTAAGCATAATACAGAACTTTTCATAGGCTAGTATACCATACACGCATACGTATGTTAGTAGCCAAGCTCACAATTTTAATATCAATTACAAATAATATGCTTTACAATCTGTAATAATAATTACTTTTAATAAGAGTCAAATCAGTATGGAGTAAATTTTAAAATAAAAAAGAACAGTCCGAAGACTGTTCTTTTCATATGATTAGTTCTGATTTTAATGACTATATTATAACGTCAATGTTTAGTACGAGAATTATACTCGACCTTCATTAGGGTTGTTATATGCATCTTTATCGATAGTGCCCATAATTTTATCTACTACGAGAGCATTTGTTAAGGAACCAGATACGTTCAAGCATGTACGACCCATGTCGATCAATGGATCGATAGCAAGGATTGGGCTGATGGATGTGAAGTATGCACCAAGACCTGTACCGCTAAGGGATACAGATGCAGCCATTGTAGCTGTACCAGGAACGCCTGCGATACCAACGGAACCGATAGCGATAACGATAACACTCATAATATACATAGTCAAATCAAATGGGATACCCGCCACGTTAGAGATGTACACAACAACAAGTGCTGGGAACACGCCGGCACAACCTTGCATGCCTGCAGTAGTACCGAAGGATGCTACTGTATTTGCTGTTGTAGCATTTACGCCAAGACGTTTTGTCAAAGTTTCAACAGTTAATGGCAATACGCCCATAGAGGAACGGGATGTGAAAGCTAACAAGAGTGGAGCTTTTGCTTTTTTGAAGTATGTAATCGGGTTGTAACCGAAGCTAGCAATCAAGATAGCTTGAACAACGAACATAATCAAAAGGCCAACGTAAAGCAATACTACGAATAAGCCCATATCTAAGATAGCTTGCAAACCACGTGTTGCTAATGTAGATGCCAATAAAGCAACTACGCCGTAAGGCATAAGACCGATAATGAAGTCTGCAACCCAGGAGATTAATTGGTGAAGCTCATCAAATAGCTTAGTGAAGATTTCCATGCTATTTGTGCCTGTTTTCTTCAACAAACGAGCAACACTACCCAAGATGATAGCAAATACTACGATGCCGATAACATTTGTTTCGGCTGCAGCTTGAATTGGGTTACTTGGAATCAATGCACGGAATGTATCAACCATTGGTTTGATTTCACGAATCTTTTTACCAGATTCAACAATATCAAAGCCTTGACCTAAGCCGAAAGCATTACCCAAGATAAGGCCAACGATAGCAGCAACAGCTACCATGCCAAGATTTGTAGAAACCATGGCAACTACTAATTTCTTAAGATTCGCACCTGCTTCCATGTGCAAGATAACATGTACAATGGAGATAAATACAATAGGAATAACAAGCATGCGGATCAAATCAATAAAGCCGCCCCCTACTAGAGAGAACCACTTCGTACTTTCCTTGATGTATACCACTTTAGAAGGATCATCTGGGAAGCCTGCAATAATTTGAATAGCAATACCAAGTACGGCACCAACAATAGTACCAATAATAACGAGATTACCAAAGGATGTGCCCTTGCGTTGCAAAGCATAAATACCGATTAACGCAAGTACAAACACAGCGATAATACCGATACTTAATGGATTGCTTAGCATGAGGTAATCTGTAAAGAATGGAATATTCATAATACACCTCTTTTAATTCATATCACAATAATAGGTTATGAACTCAGTATATCATATATCGAAAAATTTACAAGTAAAATAATTTAAATTATATAAGTTTTTCTATGCGGATTCTGCAAGTTTTATAAATATGTTAATCTCCATTGATATACCGATACCTCTGCCTTTTCAAGATGCCCTATATCACAGCAGAAAGTTACGCATATAAAAAGGTGACCTTCCATAGGAAGATCACCTTTAAATATATTTAGTTATAACACTACCTAGTTATAGGATTATCTGTTAACTAAAACGTAAGTTACTTGGATAGGACCATGAGCACCATCTACAGTAACCAACTCAATATCAGCTGTACGGGATGGCCCAGAAATCAAGCAGATATTTGTAGGGAAGTTGGATGGATCGTTGTGATAACGTTCAGCCAAATGTTCCATTGTTTGAGTCATACGCGGGTTAATTGTATCAGTGTACAATACAGCGATATGTGTAGTAGGCAACAAGCTGATAGCACGGCCAGATTCTTCACCAGACGCTTGTACTACAGTAGCAGTTTCAGCAATACCGCAGTATGGGAATGTAATACCAATATCTGCATTGGCAGTATTAGAAATACATTCTTCACGACCTTTAGCTGGATCCCATTGGAAGTATGTACGAGTGCCGCCATTATTAGCTGCATCTTGTTCGAATAATTCTTTTAATTTATATTCTTCTACTTCTGGAACACTTGGGAATACAACTTTACCGTTACCCCAGTCTTCAATAGCTGCCAAAATTGTTTCACCTAATTTATCAGGTGTAGTTTCAACGAATTTTGTACCAACACGTTGACATTGTTCCTTAAACATTGTCAAAATTTGATCTTTATTCAAATCTTTGAACATAGTTTCTTGAGGACCATGGCTGTAATCAAAACCCTCTACGAATGCAGGGCACATTTCTTGATCACGGCCTAATGCACGAGATAAACGTGCAATAAATTGTTTACGTTTAGCTTCATCCATTATTTTTTCTCCTTCTTCTTGTTCTTTTCATGTTCAGCATATAAGTCACGGAATTTTTTGAACTTCAATGTACCCATTTCTTTGGATTTAGTCCAGCCGTTCATAACTGGAACAGCTTGAGTCCATGTAGGCATATTGCCTTCTTTGTTACTAATCAAGTTCATACCGATAGCGCCAGCTTTTGTGCCAAGGTCGAATAATGTGGAGTTACCAAACATCTTAGCTGCTGCAGTGAAGATTGCTTCTTCTGCTTTTGGACGAGTTTTTTCGATGTCAGCCATAATATGACGGTGTTCCATCAATAATTCATGCAATGGAATAGCTACTGGACAGTTTTCTGTACATGCACCGCACAATGTAGACGCATATGGAAGATCGCCTGCTACTTCGTAACCTTTGAACAATGGAGTCAATACAGCACCCATTGGACCTGGATATACGGAGCCATAACCGTGACCAGAGATGTGACGGTATACAGGACAAATATTCATACATGCACCACAACGGATACAACGTAACATTTCTTGGAATGTACCACCTAAGATACCGGAACGACCGTTATCGATAATGATGATATGAGTTTCTTCAGGACCGTCTGCTTCACCAGCACGACCAGGGCCAGTCATCATGGAGAAGTAGTTGGAAATTTTAGAACCTACTGCAGACCGGTTCAACATTTCCATCATAACGTCAAGAGCTTTGAAGTCAGGAACGATACGTTCTGTACCTAAGAAGATCAATTGAGTCTTAGGAATGGAGCTAGACATACGACCGTTACCTTCGTTGGAAACGATAGTACATGTACCGGATGCAGCTACCGCAAAGTTACAACCATTAACACCTACGTCAGCTTTCAAGAAGCGCTCACGTACATAACCACGTACGAAGTGAGTCATTTCTGTAGGGTTTTCAGTGCCAGTGTAACCTAATTTTTCAGCGAAAATTTCGCGGATTTTGTTACGTTCAAAGTGAAGGCCTGGTACAACGATATGAGATGGTGGGCTCACTGCTGTTTGCAAAATGAATTCAGCCAAGTCAGTTTCGTTTACTTCGATACCAGCTTCTTCAAGAACTTCGTTCAAACCAATTTCTTCAGTTAAGATAGTTTTGGATTTAACGATCATTTTAGCTTCGCGTTCACGAAGGATATCTAAAGCGATTTGAGTCGCTTCTTTATCGTCGAATGCAAAGTGAACTTTAGAACCAGCTTTTTCAGCGTTTTCAGCAAATTGGTTTACATAGTAATCCAAATTATTAAGCACGTGATCACGAAGCTTAGCTGCTTCTGCGCGGAAATCTAACCATTCAGGAACGTCCGCAACTACTGTATTACGTTTATCATAAAACACGTCTTGTGCTTTTTTGATAGCTGCAACCTTGAAATCGTCAGCCAAACATTCTTTTATACGTGTTTTATAGGGGCGATTGTCATATATAAGTGCCATGTCGTCTCCTCCTTAACGGCAGTTTAAGATTTCAGCAATATGCATTACTTTGATACGGCGATCGATTTCGCCTTCTTTGTGAAGACGGTCAAGCATACCAGCGATGTTCATCAAGCACGCTTGGTCAGAACCGGAAATAACATTGGCACCTGTACCAGCGATTTCCAACGCTTTTTCGCGTGTCATAACTTCACTAATTTCAGGGTTCTTAACGGAGAATGTACCGCCGAAACCACAGCAACGGTCTGCACGTGGTAATTCAATCAAGTTGATATCTTTAACATTTTTAAGGAGTTTGAATGGAGGTTCTTTAACGCCCATCAAACGAGTAACGTGGCAAGAAGTATGGTATGTAACGGATTCGTTAAAGCGTGCTCCAACGTCTTCTACACCTAATACGTCAGTAATGAATTGAGTGAACTCGTAAATTTTGCCGCTCAATTTTTCTGCACGTGCCAACCACTCAGGTTGATCTTTCAAGAAATGATGATATTCATCACGGATTGCAAATGCGCAAGATCCGGACATGCTGACTACATATTCAGCGTTCTCGAAGCATTCGATTGTATTCTTAATTGCATCCATAGCTGCTTCGTTGTAACCAGAGTTAGTGAACATTTGGCCACAACATACTTGTTTCTTAGGCACTACGAGCTCGCAACCTAATCTTTCAAGTACTTCTACACCAGCCATGCCTACATGTGGGTAGAACATGTCAATCAAACACTGTTGGAAAAGATGAATTTTCATATTATCGTCCTCGTCTTTTCTAGTACTTAACCTAATAAAAAATTTTGATATGTATGTGTTATGGCAAGAATTCTAGTGAAAGTTTTTCAATAATTTTCTGCCCGAAACATTACTTATGCTTTCAAATAAATATTCAAAAGCTTTATCGATATAATTATAAATTAATCATATAGAAAATGTCCAAAGGATTGCTATATTAGTATGTACCCTTTTATTTCTCATATCGTTATGACTTTTTGTAATAATAAACATTGCATTTTATCACATATACCTACTTATTTATAAATGATTCTTGTGAAAGTCCCGTAAACTCTAGATTTTGGGAATGTTTATCATTTTGTATCCTTCAATGGTTCTCACATCGTTATTTACCTATAATTCATTGAATATTTATATAAATAGGCTTTAAATTTCAAATTCATGTAATTTTTATCCTTATATATTACATTTTCTTATAGTAGTGTATAAATTTAAAAAGTGTTATAATTTATTTTATATAAGTATAGTTTGAAAGGAGCCTTTTCAATGAAACTAAATAAATTATCTTTATCCTTGGCAATTACATTGGCCCTCGGTTCCACATTCGGCATGGCTCACGCCGAAACAACTGCGGCGCACGCAAAAGCCGAAGTATCTAATGTTGCTACAAAAACTGATACTGCAGCTAAAACTGATGTTAAACGTGTAGATACATCTGTAAAAAATGACGCTAAACGCGTTGATACGTCCGTTAAAAACGATGCTAAACGTGTTGATACATCTGCTAAAAATGATGCTAAACATGCAACTACAGTTGTAAAACATGATACTAAGCATGCTGATGCATCCGTTAAACACGATGCAAAACATGTTGATACATCTGCTAAAAATGATGCTAAACATGCAACTACAGTTGTAAAACACGATACTAAACATGCTGATGCATCCGTTAAAAACGATGCTAAACGCGTTGATACATCCGTTAAAAACGATGCTAAACGCGTTGATACATCCGTTAAAAACGACGCTAAACGCGTTGATACATCTGTAAAAAATGATGTTAAAGAAGATGCTGCTAAAGTAGAAGGTAAAAAAGCTATAAAAGCTAAAGAAAACTTACCTGCTGGTGTATATCCTGACACTAAAGACAACTGGGCTCGCGATGCTATCCAAGCAATGACACAAGCTGGTTACCTTTCTGGTTACGCAGATAACACATTCAAACCTAGCGCTCAAATCACTCGTGAACAAGCAGCTGCTATTTACGGTAAAGTATTACAACATAACTTAAATGAACAAGAATTAGCTGATATTGTAACAAAAGAATCTTCTACATCCTACTCTGACGTAGAAGCAGATCGTTGGTCCAGCTCCGCTATCAAATTAGTAAGTGCTGCAGGCGTAATGGAAGGCACATCTAAAACAGCTTTCACACCTAGCAAAACTATGGACCGCGAACAATTCGTAGCATCCGCAGCAAGCTTGGCTAAGAAGTTAAACCTTTCTACACCTGTAAAAACAGAAAAGGTTACTTTCAAAGACGAAGCTAGCATCTCCTCTGCTTACTTGGCAGACATCCAATACATGGCACAACGTGGCATCGTAGCATCTGGAGCGACTGAAAACTTCAACCCTAAACAACCTGTAACAAGAGCACAAGCGGCAACAATCTTGAACCGTATGCTTAATGGTGCTGGCCTTGCAACACCAAAACATACTACAACTGAAGCAAAAGCTGAAACAGCTGTAAAAGAAGATGTAAAAAAAGCTGATACAGCAGCAGAAAAAGATGCGTCCAAAGTAAGCAAAGATGCTAAAAAAGATGTAGCTAAAGCTGACAAAGCCGTAAAAGCTGATGCAAAAAAAGTTGAAAAAGACGTAAAGGGCAATAAAAATGCCGCAGTAGCTCAAAAAACTGAACCTACTCGCACAGTTCGTCCTGTTCGTCGCAGCACGTTAAAAGCACTTGATCAAAAACAACAAGCTGCTTTGGAAGATAAAGTATTCGCTGAATTGAATAAAACATACAAAACAGAAGATGCTTTCCAAGATTACGGTGTAATGTACTGGCGTGACAATCAATTGCACGTAGCTTTGAAAACAGATAGCGATATTTCCACAGTTAAAGCAAACCTTGCAGCACGTGGTGATTCCACTGTAAATAACTACGTTGTAGTTGAACCATCCCAATACAGCCAAACTGAATACGATGCAATCGATGCGAACTTCCGCAACTATTACAATAAAAACGAAAAAGCTGGTACAATTCTAGCTACATTCCCAGATGTAGAAAACAACCAACTTTACGCTGTTGTAACAACTGCATCTAAAGCAACTCAACAAGGAATCTCAAAATTATTCGGTTCCAAAGTAAAAATGACAGTAAAACGCTAATCGGCGTTCACTCAACTAGCCAAGGCAGCGTATACGCTTAGTATTACGCTGCTTTGTTTATATCACTATGCATGCCTTATTATTCGCTATATAATGAATATAGATTTTATTGTTAGTGAAAGTTTATATTCTGGGCTATCTAGCGTTAGCCTTTACCATAATTAGGAAGGATTTTTATGTACAAGAATACCCCTTACGCATTACGTGCCCTCGTTCTCGGCACATTATTAGCTACAACAGGACTTGGCTTTGCTTCTGCAAATACTACAACTCAGGCTACTACAACTACAGCAGCATCCACAAAGGTTAAAGCACCTAGCGTAGCCTCCACACAAGCGAGCACTACAAAAACAGATGCTTCTAATGTAGCAACAACTAAAGCAGAGGCTCATAAATTTGATGCCGCTAAAGCTGCTACTCCTGTAGTTGTAAATACATCTATTGGTATGCCACAAGACATTCAAAAAATCCGTGCCCACATCTTCTCCGATGTGCCTAGCGATTTCTGGGCTGCCAATTCTATCAGTACTGTAACAAAAGCAAATCTAATGAAAGGTTATTCTGACGGTACATTCCGACCTAATCAACCTATGACTCGTGAAGAAGTTGCTGCCCTCTTCAACAACATCACTGATGATGGTACTGCAGCATTCTTATCTAGCAAATTTAAAGATATTACATCCGACCGTTGGTCCGCTCTCGCTATCGAATCTGTAGCGCGCAAAAATATCATCAGCGGTTATGGCGATAACACATATAAACCTGAAAAATATATGTCTCGCCAAGAATTTGCTGTAGTAGCAGACAACTACATTCACTACTTAGGATACACAACAGAGGATCCAACAGCACTTGATAGTATTGCTTATGGGGACCAAAAATTCGTAGCTCCTTGGGCTCAAGATGCAGTTCGTGAACTTGCATACCTAGGCTTCACAAACTACGCTCCTGGTACATTATTTAACCCTGAAAAATATGTAACACGTGCTGAAGCTGCTGAAATTGCGTATCGCATGACGCAAACAGAACAAGCGCTTGCATTCCACAACACATTGTTCAAACAACAAGTAGAAAATAAAACAGCTACTATCATCGACAAAACATTAGGCTATGGCAACGACTTCACAAAATTCCGTCAAGACGGTGCCCTCTTCTGGGATGGCGGCAAATTACATGCGTCTTTAACAGATAAGAAAAAAGCAGAGGCTGTTGCTCATGCAATCTCTGAAACACAAGATCCTCAACTTGAAAGTGCTCTTGTTGTATCTCAAGGCAAATTAAATCAATCACAACTTGAAGATTACCAATCTGACGCTATTGATTTATACAAAGCAAAAGAGCCAAAAGGTAACATCATCTCCATCCGTCCTAACGACGACACAAGCGCTCTTATCATTACAGCTGACTCCGTTCAAAAGGACACTGTAAAAGCTTTCAAAAAGAAATTCAAAAACAATGTAGTCGTAGAATTACCTCAACCTGAGACAGTAAAACCGGATGCAGCAATTCAATTCCCATTGCCTCCACGCGTAAACTACTACGACACAACAAACAAATAATTAAATAATCGCAACGATAAAAAGCCGTGTTCCTACACGGCTTTTTGTTTTACCCTTATTCCAATATCTTATAAGCAAATTATTAAGCATATAGGATAATCCTCATGTAAAGCTAAATAGTAATCTTCCTTTATATTTTAATTGCTATAATACAAAAAAAGAACCGCCCCCGAAGGAGCGGTTCCTCTCACAATAAAACAGCTGTTACTATACACACATAATCGAATTCACACAGTTCGATTATTTTTTTGTCACATCATTTTGGCGGTCACGTAAGTTACCAACTGGTACATATACGGTACCTGCACTATGGATTGTATCCACGTCTTGTTGTAATACCATTACAACAGAATAATCATCAGTTGTGTAGAATTCAGTAGGCATTTTATCGATATTTACTTCGCCGCCCAATTGATTTTTCACATCTTGATTATTCTCGATAGCATTCACTAATTCTTTTTTGTTAAGACCACCAAGGTCATACAAGGATAATTGACGACCTGTTGTAGTGTTGAATGTGAAGCCTTTTACATAGTTGACGCCATTAGCATCACGATCACGCATTGTGTACGTATGAATCAATACACTGAAAATACCATTTTTATCTGTTTTAACATCATAGTACATAACTACATTTGTTTTATCAGCTTCTTTGGCATTCAATTTTTCTACGTCGTTTTGTACTTTAGCAACGTATTTTTTGATAGTCATATTGATTGCTTTTTCTACAGTTGGACTGACAGATTTAACTGTTGGGAATACTAGATCAAGATGATCTGTAGTGGATTCCACTGGAGATACAGCCACCTCTTTGCGATCCATGTAACGGTCCGCATTTGGTGCTACCACTTCAACTGCATTGCGATCAACTTTTGTTGCTACAGAGCGTAACGCACGGTTTTGCTCTGGTGTAGCAGTGCTAGAAATACGATATGTTAAATCGTTACGATTTACTTTATTCGTATCAGCTGGAGCTGCTTGTACTGTAGCAGTGTCTTTAGTTACAGGAATTTCGCTTGCTGCGAAGGATACCACTGGCAACGCAGCAGCCATCATGATGAGTACAGACTGTTTTAATTTCATTGTTTACCTCTTATTGTTGTTCTTGCTCAGCTTTCATTGCTAAAGCTTCTTCTTTATTGAATTTGTGTGCTACAACGCGACGAACAAGGTATAAACCAGCGAAGATGAATGCAAGCAATCCTAACCATTGTGCTGTGCTTTCAAATTGAGGGCCTACTAATTCAAGTGGAGATTCACCACCACCAGTTGTAACAGACAATACAATAATAACAGCTATGATTACACCAATCAAGCTTTCACCAACAATCAAACCAGAAGCGAAGAGAACGCCACGGCGGTTAGATTGTTCAACATCGTACTCAGCGAGTTCGCCAGCACGCATTTTAGCACGAGCTACTAGGTAACGGCCTACAAAGTAGCTAATGAAAGAACCTAAGATAAGAGGTACTTCCAATGTTGGAGGTAAGTAAATACCCATACCAACTGCCAATGGAGGCAATGTTAAAGAAGCTGTTGTGCTCTTAAGAATCAAGTTAACGATGATTGCTACTACGCCAACACCAACGCCGATCAAGATGTAGTTCCAATCCATGCTGGAGCTGAAGATACCTTGAGCAATTGTAGTCATCAAAGTTGCTTGTGGTGCGGATAATGCAGCATTAGGATCCATTTCAGCACGTGGTAACGCACCTGTAAAGCCATATGCTTGGTAAAGCAAGTTAAGAACAGGAGCAATTGCAACTGCACCAGCTACAGAGCCAAGTAACAACGCAATTTGTTGGCGCCAAGGTGTAGCACCAACGAGTTGACCTGTTTTCAAGTCTTGCAAGTTATCATTAGAAATAGATGCAATAGCAATAACTACGGATGTCATGAAGATAGCCATAGCTGTAGCGAATTGTACGCCTGCTTCTGTAGCGAACAAGTTATTTTCAGAAGCGATGAAGTACACCACTAAGGAAGAAATAATAGTCGCTAAGATACCAATACCAGAGATTGGAGATGCAGATGTACCGATAAGGCCTGCCATGTAACCACATGCAGCAGCTACGAAGAAGCCGATTAGCAATGCTACAAGAACACCTACGATAACAAGTGTCCACATTAAGCCTGCGCTAATAGGTACTGCAGATACGAAGTCCCAGAATGTAAGAACTAAGCCTAAAAGAATGATACCGAACACGATGATAACAGATTTTGTGCTCATATCTGTATCCATACGATGTAACGCACGTTCAGAGGAACTGCTGTTCATGGATTTAACAGAAATTTTCATACCTTCGATGATAGGTTTGATCAATGTAATCAAAGTCCAAATCGCTGCGATACCGATAGCACCTGCACCGATGAAACGAACTTTAGATTTCCAAACAGCCATTGCAAATTTAGCTGTAGCACCACCATCTGGAGCAAGCATGTTAGTCAAGTAAGGTACGAAGCCAGCCCAAGCGATGAGTACACCAACTAGGATAGCGATACCAGAAGCGATACCGATAAGATAACCAGCACCTAACAATGCTGTAGAGAAGCCCAATGGAATTTGAGTAATACCTTTGCTACCTACAGGAAGCCAGAAGCTCATGCTGTCCCCAAGCACTTTAAAGCCGTTCGCACAAAGACTGATAAGACCAGCTACAAAACCACCGGATACGATATCACTCATACCAGAGCTAGATTGAGGGCCTTGACCACCATTGTGGGAACCAACCTTCAAGATTTCTGCTGCTGCACGGCCTTCTGGATATGGTAGATCACTATTTACTACCATGGCACGACGCAATGGAATAGTGAATAATACACCTAGAGAACCACCGCATGCGCAGAGCAAGAATGTTTGCCAGAATGGGAAACCATTCCAATAGCCAAGCATAAGTAGACCTGGCAAGATAAAGATGATTGCGGACAAAGTACCGGCTGCGGAAGCCTGTGTTTGTACCATGTTGTTTTCAAGAACGTTAGAATCCTTGAAGAAACGTAAAATTGCCATTGAAATAATGGCTGCCGGAATGGATGACGAGAATGTCAAACCAACCTTCAAACCGAGGTATACGTTAGATGCTGTAAAAATAACAGTAATTAATGCACCAAGTAGCATCCCACGTAGTGTCAGTTCCGGCAGATGAAGGTCATGGCTCATAAAGTCATGTTTCATAAGTACTTACCTCCTCTGTGAAACTAGAGCTTACAACAATATAATAAGCTACTTCCATTTTATCGTGTTAAAGCGCTGATTTCAATATATATGCGATATTTATAATGTATACATGTTTCATTAGACCATTAACAATGTAGAAAAAGGCAACAGTCCAAAAGCCTCCAAAGCCACCTACTCCGCTACGCGGGGCCGCTAAGTCGTTTTTGGACTGTCGCCTTTTCCCTCTCAAATCAATCTTCTATGAAACATGTATACAGATTAAATATAAATCATCGCATATATATTGGGAGAAGGGAAAAGATGTATATGCACAAATCGCATATACACCCTCCCTCTATATGAAAATAGAAATCATTCTCTTTTATCCTGTACAAATATACAGGATTTTATATAATTAAAGTACCGACGATAAGGTCGGCATGTCTTTTAAGGAGGTTGTAAACATTATGGAAACAAGAATTGAATATGATTCAATGGGACCAGTCGAAGTCGACGCTAGACGAATTTACGGACCTCAAACGCAACGCTCATTCAATAACTTTAAGATCGGTGACCACCGCATCCCTATTGAACAAATCAAAGCGCTTGCGCTTGTCAAAAAAGCATGTGCTTTAACCAATGTAAAATGTGGCGCAGTAACTGAGGAAAAAGCGAAACTCATCGCTCAAGTAGTAGATGAGATCGTGGAAGGCAAATGGGATGATGAATTCCCATTAACAGTATTCCAAACAGGTTCTGGCACACAAACTAATATGAATGTGAACGAAGTAATCGCTCACCGGGCTAAACAGTTAGATGAAAGCAATCCGCTCCATCCTAACGACGATGTAAACCGCGGCCAAAGTACAAACGACACATTCCCTACGGCAATGCATATCTGCGCATACTTTGAAATTACAAAACGCGTCATCCCTGCATTAGACGGCCTTATCGCATCCTTCGAGAAATTGCAAGATAAAGGCAAAGGCTTGCAAAAAGTTGGTCGTACACACCTACAAGATGCTACTTTCATCATGGTAGACCAAGAAATTAGTGCCTTTGTAGAAGGCCTAAAAACCGCCAAAACGATGCTTGTACAAAACGCTGACCACCTACTCGACGTAGCCCTCGGCGGTACAGCTGTTGGTACTGGTGTAAACACACCTAAAGGCTATCTAGACGTTATGGAAACTGTATTGCCAGAGGTAACAGGTGCGCCATTCCGCGTTAAGAATAACAAATTCCAAGGCCTATCTTTGAAAGATGCTTTTATGATGGCTCACGGTGCACTTAATACGTTAGCGACTACACTATTCAAAATCGCTAACGACGTTCGTTTCTTAGGCTCTGGCCCTCGTTGCGGTTACGGCGAATGGCATCTTCCTGAAAACGAACCGGGCTCCTCCATCATGCCAGGCAAGGTAAATCCTACACAATGTGAAGCCTTAACCATGGTATGCGCCCAAGTATTCGGTCATAATACGACTATAACACTCTGTGCAGGTAGCGGTGCGTTCCAATTGAACGTGTACATGCCTATCATGATCTATGATTTTGTTGAAAGCTGTCGCCTCCTCTC
The DNA here is from genome assembly GCF_051549505.1 of Veillonella sp. ZSJB6. Lineage (NCBI taxonomy): Bacteria > Bacillati > Bacillota > Negativicutes > Veillonellales > Veillonellaceae > Veillonella > Veillonella sp. ZSJB6. The sequence goes on from NZ_JBPUGE010000002.1 coordinate 337,753, forward strand.
AGACGCTATGAACTCGTTCACAACACACTGTATCGACGGCGTAGAATTTGTGCCTGAAAAACTCAACTTCTTCGTAGAACAATCCCTCATGATCGCTACATCCTTAACACCATATATTGGCTACGACAAGAGTGCTAAGGTTGTAAAAGAAGCGTATAAACGCGGTTGCTCTATCAAAGAAATCATCTTGGAAGAAAAACTCATGACTGAAGACGAATTTGCTGAAGCAGTTCGCATGAAATAAAATCTCTCTCATCTCTATGATATATCTATAACATCCTCTCATACCTCAAATGAACGGAAAATAAAAGGACGTAATAGTCTTGAAATCTTCAATAATACTTATTACTGAAGAATAGACTATTACGTCCTTTTTGTTTTATATGTCTTATAGCAATATTTAATTTAAACTAATGAAATTCTATAATAATGCACCTTTAAAAGCATCATTTTAAGCATAAAATATATTCTAATCAAAAAGACACCTTATGCTACCCGCATTCATTATAATGATTTGAATATATTTCTATCCTCTTCACTAATTTGGTTCAGATCATCTTTTATAGATATAGATTTACCATAAATACGCTTTAAATTATTAATCCTATCAGTATCCTCTATTATACTAACAGTATCATAAAATGAGTAATTGGGTATCTTTAAAATATCTGTACCTATTGGTGTTAATAAAATCCTAGTATAACCCGATTCCCCTTTTACATATAAATATGGAAATACAACCTTATGAGAAATTTTAGAAAATTCCAATCTAGTTTTATATGTGCTATCCTCTAGCATTCCACCAAACACAATTCGATAGCGACCTAAACTATAAGAATCTACTAGTTCGGTATGTGTCCCATAAAAATTTAAATAAATTATACTAATTCCCACTAAAAAACATATGGCTAATATTTTATATATTGGAATCCTTATATTATTCATGATATCTTACCTCATTTATCTTAAGCTCTGATACGATATAGTATCGGGACTTTCTATCTTTAATCTTATATTAACTTATTAACTTTCAACAAAATTAGAGCAGCCATTATGTAAGCAAAAATAAAAAGAACTACATACATCTGTTTTTTTCTAGCCCATTCATAATAGCGACTACGAGGTGGCTGTTTTAATAGTACAGCTAACACCAAAATAGGCTGTAAGAACCACACCAACACAATTGGCACAGCTATGTAATCTAAGAAATAAAACATGCTAAACAGCATAAACGGATATGTAATAATTGCTGACCAGGAAAGAACTTTCATAAAACCATAATCAGAATTAGCAATTAAAGATACTAATAATGGTGAAAGCTTTTTCCTTAATAAGATTTTATAAATAAGCCAATATAAAGTAATCCAAGAAAAAACGATAGCTTCTAAAACTAATGGTAAATGAATATGCACAAATGCTAACCTCTTTTACGACTTAAATAGTTATAAATATAGTTCCATACCACATAGGTCAAAAAGATTACAATATATGCAGTAACAAAAAAATAAAAATCGACTTCATCCTCAATCATTTCAGGATTTGTAACAATAGTAAAAGGGATAATTATAAGAAAGAAAAGTACAACGCCCCTCACAAAATAATTATAGATTTTTAAAAACATATACCTACTCCCATATAAAAACTATATTTTCACAACACAATAAAATTTTAACTCTAATATATCACAATTATTATATAAGTTCATATAATAAAAAGAGGTATTGTATCTTCATATACAATACCTCTTTTTGTTTGTATCCTATGTTTTTCTAATATTTCACAAGGTTTATAGTCATTACCAGGATCAAAGAGATGATAAAAACCATCTGTTTCGTATTTAGCAGTTCATAGGTCTCGTTAAATGTATCATTCTTGAATGCTTGTATTATCAGTATTTCTTGCTTACTGAATTCCAGGTATATATCTAAATGGCATCCAATTGCCACGAGTATTGCTATTTTGAGATATCCTTTATATATATCCGCTGTCGTGGCGTGAATGAGAGAGATATCAAATAGCATAAGCACAATAATACATATAAGAATTTTATGGATAAAGGATGTATTATACATGATTGTATCCCTATAATGAGCTCACTTTTATTCTAAGGAGCTCACCTTTACGTCTAAGCTACTCCGTCAAAGAATGTAATGACTGTAATTTCTCGTGGGCAGTTGATACGGATTGGGAACCAGTGTCCTGATCCATTATTAACGTAGCACACGCTTTGTTCTTCTACATAGCGACCTTTTGTATATGGTGTGCCTGTTGGTACCAACGGCATGCCCATAAAGACGATTTGACCACCGTGAGTATGACCAGAGAGGGTCAACGGAATTTTACGTTCAATGGCTTCTTCAAAGAATTCAGGGTGATGTGCCAATAGGATAACAAAGGCGTAGTCAGGAATACCAGATAAAGCCTTATCGATCATAGCTTCACGTTTTTCTTTTTCCCGATCATTGTCGTATGCAACACCAGCAATGTATACAGGTTGCTTACCACCCATAATTTGAATATTGCTATTCACAAGGATGTTCATCGGTGTATTGTGTTTCAATTCGTCTAGTACCTTATTCACATCGTGATGGTACTCATGATTGCCCAAGATGAAATCGACACCATCTGGGATTTGTTTTGCAAAGGTTGTCAGTCTTTCACAGACTTGTGGTAACCAAGCGATTTTATCGATTAAATCACCAGTGATGACAACGCGATTAGGCTTTTCTACAAGGGCTAGCTTTAAAATTTCATCAAGGTCATCTAAATCGATGCTTGGCCCAACGTGGATATCACTGAGTTGAACGATTTTATAGTCCTTTAACCCAGGCGGTAAATTCGTATAACCGAAGCTTTCATGAGTGACCTCAATCTCATGTTGACCTACATAGGCTGCATAGCTAGAACCACCGATTGTTGCTAACGGCACCACTGTTGCTGCCGTTCTAAAGAAAGCACGACGGCCTGTTCTATTTTCCTCTGGCATTTTGCTCCAAATCTTATTAACCGCCCAGTATAACAAGCTGAGAACGATGAATACAGGAATAGCCAAGAATAAGCCAAAGAGAAAACCGTAGCTTTCAGTACGGAACATATTCATCAACGGATAATACATCGTTCCATATAGATCTACTTGATTAAGTATATAGTATCGGATAGCAGCGAACCACCCACCAATAATGATTATATAGCCCACCCAGGCAGGCCATTTCTTTTTAGGCTTCCACAAGTTGAGGAATAGAGCCCAAAATCCTACCAATCCTATTACGAGGATAGCAGAAAAAATGATATTAAATAGAATTCTCATTCATTGCTCCTACAAATTATTTTGCAATCTCCGTCAATTTGCCATGAGGACCTGCCCAAGCATAATCGGCGAACTCATCGCGCTTGATGAGCATCCAGTCCTTTGGCAATTGCTTTTGGATAGCTCCGATCGTTATATTCTTAGCATCTCCTACGTACGTCAAATCGCCGCGGAATGCTTTCATGAACCATTTTCGATGAGAGAAAATATGTGTTATCTCTTTTACTAATACTGGTTGCAAGGATAATTCAAAACCTAGGTCCTTTACTAAAGCCTCAAGACCTTGTTCCCCTTCGTCAAAGGCAGATACCATTTCCACAGATGGGAATTCCCACATGGATCGTAACAGTCCACGGTTAGGACGTTTGTGCAATAAATAATAGTCTTCATATTGCAAGATTCCCACAAATAGAGGCACCTCTACTACCTTCGTTTTCTTGATGCGTACAGGTAGTTTGTCAGTATCCTTATGTTGATACGCTTCGCACATGTTTACAATAGGACATTCTCCACAGCGTGGAGTTTTTGGAATGCACACGGCAGACCCAAAGTCCATTAAGGCTTGGTTAAAGTCACCAGGTCGATCGTGAGGCAATGTTTCCTCTACAATAGCAGTTATGGCCTTCTTACCTTTCGAACTCAAAATATCATCAAAGATGCGATATAAACGAGCATAAATGCGCAGTACATTGCCATCTACAGCCACCTCTGGTTCGTTGTACGCCATAGATAGTACAGCCCCAGCCGTATAGGAACCTACGCCCTTCAAGGACTCCATAGTCTTGCGGTCATGAGGCACGATACCACCGTAGTTTTCCACGACGTCCTTCACGCCAAGGCGCAAATTACGAGCCCGGCTATAATAGCCAAGACCTTGCCAAGCGTGAACAACCTCATCTTCACTGGCCTTTGCCAAATCCTCTAAGGTTGGAAATAGGCGCATCCAATTATCATAATAGGGCTTCATCGCCTCAATGCGTGTTTGTTGGCTCATCACCTCGGAAACCCAAACCTTATAAGGATCTCCACAATCGCGCCACGGTAAATCCCGCTTATTCACATCATACCACGCTAATAGCTGTGGCACCCACTTGGGGCTCTTTTTATCAGTCATATTACCTCTTAACCATTAATATATAGATCAATGCGCGCCAAGTGTTCACTTTCAAGAACGGTATCGACGATGGTTAAATCCATTTTATCTACAGAGCTATTGTCTCGGCCAAATACGATAGGCCCTTTTAATTTCTTACCTTCTAGTAGCATCGGCAACCATTGGCGGTCACCATCCCACATGTGCTCGTAGGGAATTTCGTCTACTGTCAGCCAATGAGGCTCCATTTCGTCAGTTTCCTCTACATTGCCTGTGAAAGTACGCAAAAAATACACATAACCTACATGTGTTAAGCTTTCATCAAAAGGAAATTGAAAGTCAAAAGCCGCTACACATTCTAAATCTTCTGGGCGACCATGAAGGCCAGATTCCTCAAACAACTCACGGATGGCGCAATCTCGGAAGCTTTCACCAGCCTCGAGTTTACCACCGAATCCATTATATTTATCAGCCCCGAAACCGCGTTTTTTACGACCTAGCAATATACGATTTTGTTCATCAATAGGAAATACAAGCGTCGTCGGTTTCATAGAGCCTCCTTAATCATTTATATAATACCCTATTATTATACCATTATTTCATGTACGAATGGGCTAATTATGGTATGATTAAGAGTATAGATTTTCTTACGAGGAAGGAGGCACATGATGAATAAACCACTACGATTTAACATCGCACTAGGGCGCACTAAGCCTGTTAATATTCGGAACGAAGAAGTGCGCTGCCCCTTCTGTGATCGTTCAAAATTAACGGATATCCTAGATACATCGGGTCATATCATATGGCTCATGAACAAATATCCTGTACTAGATAAAACATGGCCTACGGTTATTATTGAAACAGAAACGGACGAAGGCGAATTTTCCACCTTGCCGGCTGACGAAGCAGCTCGTATTCTCCAATTCGGCCTTGATAAATGGCGCGAAACACGTGAACAAAAAGAGTTCAAATCCGTATTATTCTTTAAAAACCATGGCTATATGTCGGGTGGTTCCATTCGTCATCCTCACAGCCAAATCATAGGCCTTGAAGATTACGATTACCACGAAGATATTACAGCTCAAAATATGGAAGGCTGGCTCTTACACGAGGATCAAGATGTACGCATTACCTTGTCCACGCAGCCTATCATTGGCTTCTTCGAGTACAATATACGCTTTAAACCAGATGCACCTGTACGCTCCGTAGCGCTAAGATTACAACAAGTATTGCGGTATGTATTGCGCAGCATTGCCAATTACAGCCAGTCCTATAACTATTTTGTATATAATCTTGAAGACGGCTACGACTACATCAAGGTAGTAGCCCGTTATGTCACAACACCACTTTACGTAGGTTACAAAATTCCTCAAACTTGCGACGAGGAACGAGCTGCAAAAATCATTCAAGACATTGCGCCGTACTTCCACGCCTCTAAATAGTTTGATTATACAAATTTTGTCTAAATAATTTTGATATATTTGAAAGGATGTTTATGAAAGTATTTGCCATCGGCGACCTCCATCTATCTGGCAATCCTCCCACAAAGCCGATGGATATTTTTGGTCCTCACTGGGATAATCACTGGAGCCGCATCAAAGAAGATTGGGTGGCCCGTGTGACAGATGATGACATCGTCTTTCTCGTAGGTGACATGAGTTGGGCCCTTCGACTTGATGAAGCGGCTTGCGATTTACAAGAAATTGCATCCATGCCCGGCAAAAAGTATATGATTCGCGGTAACCACGACTACTGGTGGGCCTCCGCTAACAAGATGAGAAATCTCATGGGTGATGCTATCACCTTTTTACAAGGCCATGGTACAGCACAGCTTATTCAAACAGAAGAAGGCCCTCGCATTATTGCCTTTGGTGGAACACGGGCCTACCTCTGCCCTGGAGACTCCCATTTCACACCAGAAACAGACCAATCTATTTACGATAGAGAGCTAATGCGCACCGAAGTAGCACTGCAAGAAATGGATGCAGCTGTGAAAACACTAATAGAAGAAATCACAGCTGAAACTAAAGAGGATACAACCGGTTCTGAAAGGACAGAGCCATCAACAATAGACATACACAACACACCAGTAACAAAACTGTTATTGTTGCACTACCCTCCGTTCAATGAGTCCTACAATCCTTCAGGCTTTACAGCACTCATGGAGACATACAATGTAGATACTTGTATCTTTGGACATTTACACGATCAAATATCCTTTAAGCGGATTCCAAAGGAATTTGGTTCTACTAAATTAGAGCTAGTGTCTGCAGATTACCTAGACTTTAGACTGAAAGAAATTATGTAAGGAGAGACCATGAGTCGCATTCATAAAGAACATTTACAAGCGGGATATATCTTTGGTGATACTATCAACCAAGAATATATTTACTTGCCCTCTGGTGAGGTAGGCACTGACCATCCTTTGGCTGTCCTTGAAACACCGACAAAGCGTGAGGATATCACATTGGACGAAGCGGTCCACATGATTGACACATTAACACTAAAACGTTGTAGCCATCCTACACTAGGGAAAAAATCATTTTAATAACAAATAGATTATAAAAGCACATTAATAACAAGAAGCGGATAGATATGAAATCTATCCGCTTTTTGTATTGGCTTATACATTTTTTAGATGTTCTATAAAAGGATTAGCCTAAGAATCCACCATGTCCCATGCGAATGCAGTCTTCTTTAGTAATTTCATCATTTGCTACAAGGCGTGGCAAGATTTCATCAAATGCCGTTGGTTTGCTAAATAATACGCCACCTGGAACGCCAAGAATCGGTGTACCATCAGCACAGTAAGCAATACAAACCATAGAACCTGGCAATACAGGTAATCCGTATGTCACTACGCGATCTGCATAGCGTTTAATGGCGCCCGGTGTTAAATCGTCAGGGTCAACGCTCATACCGCCGGTACAAAAAATAATATCAGCACCAGCTGCTTTTACCTTGTCGATAGCCGCCACAATATCGTCTGTATTATCCGTTACGATTTCATGGGCTACTTTATTTACACCAAACTCTGCACAACGTTCCTCAATGATTGGGGTGAAAGCATCTTTAATACGGCCTTCAAATACTTCGGAACCTGTAGTAACAATGCCCATTGTTTTGCGTACGAATGGTTTTACATTAAGTAAAGGCTTGCCATTAGCAATTTTCTTTGCATCCTCCACTTGTTGTTCCTCTAATAACAATGGAATACAACGCATGCCCGCTAATTTATCGCCTACTTTCACCGGTGTATTATTAAATCTCGTTACGATAGTAAGCTCGCCAATGCTATTAATAGCATGTAAGCGCTCTACATCAACTTTAAAGAGACCGTCTACGTCCGCAATAGCTTCGATTTTACCTTGCGCCATAGGTCCATCGTGCATATTTTCGCCACCTGCCATATTGTACAAAGCACGTGCCACGTCCTCTTCGTGCAAGAATCCTTCATCCTCAGGCTCCATCACAAAGATATGCTCTTTACCAAGGTCTAGTAATTTCGGAATATCCTCTTCCGTAATCACATGGCCACGACGGAATGGTGTATCTTTCACCTCTCCTATGACAATGCGTACTAAATCATGTATTAATGCATGCCCCACGGCATCTTGTGTTCTAATGGATTTCATAATATCTCCCTTTATAATCTAGAATTCTATGTAATGTATTATACTCAAAATTTTCTTCAAACTTTAAATTCTGAATTCTATACAATGTATATTCTAACAATTCTATGTATCTTACCAAATAATCATATAAAAATAGACGTATTTATGCTGTAACTCAAGTCACCTTATTGGCCAAGATCAGATCGCACAGAGTATACGCGCAAGTAATACACCAATCCAGCAAAGGATTAAGCCCCCTACAACTTGTACAAACCCATAGAATAAAGCTTGTACATAGGACTCAGACATCATTAGTTGTAGCATTTCAAAAGCAAAGGTAGAGAAAGTTGTAAATGCGCCTAGTCCACCTACAACGAGGAAAAATCTCGCCCACTGTGGCAAATCTGGCTTTTGCATATATAGCCCTAATACGAGTCCAATAATGAGGCAACCGATGAGGTTTACTACAACCGTTCCATACGGAAAGGAACTCACCTTTGTCATAACCCATTCACCGAGAGCCATACGGCATAAAGCGCCAACGGCTCCACCGAGGGCAACTGCGATATATTTTTCCATATTGCCTCCTCTATTAACAGTACCATCCTACGATTTTCACAGTTCGTGTAATTATCTGAAATATCCGATAATTATCTAGTTTTCTATATTAGTCAATCACCAACAGTCTCAGTATACTATATTTAGAGAGTAGGGAAAAGGAAGGAATCCCTATGAAATCTGCATCGACACCACTAACTGAGCTACGGATCAACACCTACGAAGATCCGGTTTTACAGCATCAGTATGTTTGTTTAGGCCATAAAATTGCCCATATTCGCATGTCTCTAAATATGTCTCAATATGAGCTAGCACATCAGGTTGGCATTAGCCGCAGTTATTTGAGCAAGCTAGAGTGTGGCACGGGCATATCTGGCATGTCCTTAGAGATTTTGTTTAAAATCGCTGAAGCATTCCAAATTGACGTAGCTCAACTCGTAAGGCTGCGCATCGTAGATTATAAAAGCTGTAATGCGCATCTTTCATCACACTACAAACGATTAGAGTTTCTAAATCATACGAGGAACAGTACACCAGCTAAAGCCGAGCCAAAACTAAGTTAAATTAATCAAATACTCTAAAATCGATCCTACAGAAAAAGCCCCGCCAACGGCGGAGCCTCTCATATAGCATGCCCAACAAAAGACATTATACTTCATTAAGTTTTTTGTGTTGCACTTCTGCATTTGCTTTTTTGAAGATAAATGCATTGTTAATGTGCTGACGCATAGCAGTTTCTGCTGCCACTTCATCATGACGCTCAATAGCATCTACGATATGATCATGTTCATCGTCGCAATCATGGGTACGCACTGCGTTAAAGGAGCTAATGTACATATCGCGGTTAACGCGTTCACGGAAGCTCGCTAGGTATTCTACAACGCGTTCATTACCAGAATAATGCGCAATCATAGTATGGAAACGACTGTTTACTTCAACGCGTTCTGTAGCTTCTTCAATTTGATGCATTTCTTTACAAATTTCACGCAACTCTTTAATTTGTTCATCAGTCGCATGACGGGCACAAAGTCGCGCCCCAAGACCTTCCATTACTTCACGCACTTGATACAATGCAATAATCTCTTCAGGAGTATCCGCCTTTACAGTAACACCCTTCCAAGGAACAATAACTACGAGATTATCTTTAGCCAATTTACGGAATGCTTCGCGAACAGGTGTAGCACTTACTTGCAATTGTTCTGCAATTTTTACTTCGTTAAGCTTTTCTTGTGGCATCAATTCGCCTGTTAAGATAGCTGTTTTTAATGTTAAATAAACTTGTTCACTAAGCGGTAATCTTTCAATGGAGTCCACAGCGGACAATTTGTATTTATCTTTAGAATCTTGTCGTCCCATTAATATCCCCTAATCTTATATCCCCTCAACTCATTCGTACTTTCAAAGAACGGCTAAAATGAGTATAATATATTGTACGATATATTTTGTATTTTGAATAAATATGTTATATGTGATTTAGTACATATAGTATAATTATAGAGCTCACATCTAAGACTGTCAATTTAACGATAGATAATAGCTATATCTCATTTTTGAAAGTAAGGAAGTTGTACCATGAGCCGTTGTTTAGTTATCATAAATCCTGTATCAGGTGGCGGTGCGGCACGTCGCTATGCCCTCGATTTACAATGGAAATTGAGCACCTTGTTTGAAACGATTGAGGTCAAATTCACTACTGGTGAAGGCGATGCTACACGTTTCGCAAAGGATGCTTGCGAACGCGGATTCGATGCTGTATTCTGCATGGGCGGTGACGGCACCGTAAATGAAACCGTTAACGGTATTGCCCAAGGTGGCTTTAAATCTACCTTTGGTTTCATTCCTGTTGGTACTGTAAACGATATGTCTCGTGCCCTTGGTATTCATCAGAATCCAACACAGGCGATCAAACGTATTGATATCAACCAAACACGTACCATTGATATCGGTCGTTGTAACGACAGATATTTCTGCAATAATATCGCAGCCGGTGTTATTCCAAAGGTAATCGAAGAGGTTACCCCAAAGGAAAAGAGCATCTTAGGCCCTCTAGCCTACTTCTTACGCGCAGGGCAAGCCTTATTTACAACAAAGGACTACACATACCGCATCAAAACAGAGAATGACGATTTTATCTGTAAATCCCCACTCGTTCTTGCATTGCTCACCAATGTAGTATCTAGCTTTGAACGCTTCATGCCGGAAGCATCTGTAGATGATGGTTATATGCGCATCATAATATTCAAGGAATACTTCATCCTCGATATACTAAGCGTATTGCCGCTTATCATTAGTGGTGCCATCTACAACTCCCGTTATACAACAACACTAACCGTGAAAAAGGCTCATATTGAGTTATTATCTAATATCGGTGATTTACCTACTAATATGGATGGCGACCAAGGCCCATCCATGCCAGTAGATATCGAAGTATTGCCACGGGTTCTAAAAGTATTTGCCCCAGCAAAACACAAAAAGAAAAAGGCTTTGAATTTGCCTATACTACCACATATTTAATAAATTGTAGAGAAATCTACAGGACAAAACTATATAACAATCTATAACACAAAAGCTCTCTATTCAAGAATAGAGAGCTTTTTATGTTCATTACCTTATAGGAAATACCTACCTAGTCCCTGCATATTTCTCATGCATAGCACTAAGTTAAGCATAGACTTACAAGGCTAGTCTATGCTGATAGCATCATGCAAACGGAAGCTATAGATATAACATGCTTTCACAGGCATCCCTGTCAATCGCTGCAAGGCCTCTTTATAGAGATCCATTTGTATTTTATAACGCTTGATGAGGTCTTCCCCAGATTTGACGCGGTCCGTCTTGTAATCTACAAGAACCCACTCACCATCTTCTTCAAAGGCAGTATCGATAATACCTTGGAGGAATAGATTTTCGCCGTCCTCTAAGGTATCATATACGCGTTTCCCTTCAAAAAGCATACTAAACGGCATTTCACGTTCTATGCGCTTCGCATTGATAAGACGCTTCCCAAGGTCAGAACTAAAGAATTTATATAGACTTGTATCGCTTAATAGATTTCGTTCTTCCTCTGTGAAAGTCCCTTTCGTTACGAGTGCATCAAGCTCTTTCGTTAAAGAAGCTTGAGTATACTGCGCAAGAGGAAGCCATTGCATGGCCTCATGCATCAAGGTACCCCATTGAGCCCCTGTCAACACATCCTCTTCGGACTGCAGTGCTTGCGGCTTGCGGCCGAATACGGAATTCGCCAATTCGTCGGATGAAACAGTTACATCTGAAGCCTCCATAATTGGTAAACCAGCAGCATTGGTATTCTTCGCCTCAACATTTGCAGATGATTTTGGATCTAGCTTAATAGCTTGACCTAAGATTGTATCTGAAACGGCTCGTTTAGCCTCTGTATCTACCGTTACAATTGGTTCGTTTAGGGTATCAATAGTGCCTGCTTCAAGTTCCCGTTCTTGGAATCGTCGTTTCAATTCACTGACGGAAATCTTAGCCGTGCGTCGCGTAGCATCGCTGTATGGATAGGTATAGTTGAATCGGTCTTCGATTTCCTGTGGCAATTCTACAGCATTAACTGCTTTCAACTCGCGTACCTTATTGATGGTAGTTTCATCGATATCTGCTTTATAATCGAGATCACCGTAGAGAGAACCATCGTGGACTTCGACCTTGATGCGACATTTTTTATCTGGTAAGTCAAAATAGGTCGGTCCTTCGTACTCAATGGCTACGCGCAATGGATTACCACCGTCCAAATGACGAGCAAAGCCCATAATTAACCATTCTAGATACGTATTAGCTTGAGTGATAATATCCGTAGGTAGTTGTCGACCCTCTACAGAGGCAGAATTCTTAATGAGTTCACCTAATGTATTCAACCCTCCACTAGACTTTTTAAAGCCCTTTACAAAGCCCGTCATGAACAGCTTATCTCGTGCCCGTGTTAACGCCACATAGAGAATACGCTGTTCCTCTGCTTTGAGGGCTGCTTCTTTGACGTCTTTCACGTAGAACCACGGCATAGTTGGGAAGGATACCCGAATATCTGGGAAGTACCCTTTAAGACCAAGTCCTGCATTTTTATCGATGAGGAGTTCTGAACGAAGATCCATCATATTGAACCGTTTTTGAACGCCAGATAAGAATACCACAGGGAACTCAAGGCCCTTACTCTTGTGGATGGTCATGAGGCGCACTACATTGTCCGCTTCGCTTACCACATTGGCAAGGGGCATATCTTGGTTACTATCGCGCAAGCTTTCCACAAAGCGCAAAAATCTAAAGAGTCCACGGAAGCCAGATGCCTCATAGCCCTTAGCTCGGTCGTATAAGGCGAGCACATTCGCGCGGCGCACGAGACCATTTGGCATGGCACCTACATAGTTTACATAGTCTTGAGATTCGTAAATATCCCATAGTAAATCGGTTACACCGTGACGGCGCGACAAGGTACGCCAACGCTCCATATGGTCAATAAAAGCTAATAAGCGTTCATCTTGAGCCTCTTCAGCATAGGCTGGCATGAGAGACCACAGAGAACCCTCTCCAGATAGGCGCAGTGCACCTAGTTCGTTTGCATCAAGACCTACGAGACCAGAGTGCAACACTGCTGCCATCGGCAAGTCTTGTTCCGGATTATCTATGATAGATAACAACGCTAGTAAGAGCTGAATTTCTTGTGCTTCAAAGTAGCCATCTCGTTCGTTTACCACCGCAGGGATACCCGCTTGACGCATGGCCTCTACAGCACGAGTACCCCAACCAGCCAAGGATCTGCGCAAAATAGCAAAGTCACGCCACTCGATTTGACGGAATGTACCATCTGGATTTTGCACCTTCTTCTTAGCACCGTGGATTTCCTTAATCTTTTGAATGATGAAATCTAGCTCACGCTCGTTGTTTTCAGGGTCATCCCCTTCATCTTCATCGCTTTCACTAGCACTGAGGGTATCCTTACTCACATCGAGGAGCTGCAATTCCACATCTCCTCCAACCCAATCCTCAGGCGCATCCTCTACGATACGGCCAGGAATGAGGGATTCTGCCTCAGTATAATTGAGCTCCGCCGCCTCTTCCGTCATGATTTGATAGAACAAGAAGTTCGTAGCGGCCAAAATATTTTCGTGAGATCGGAAATTCTTTGCTAGGTCGATACGGCGTTCTACCGCATCAGTGTCGCCGTAGGTATTGTATTTCTCCATAAACAGAGAACTGTCAGCCATACGGAAGCTATAAATCGCTTGCTTCACGTCCCCTACGTAGAACCGGTTATCGACGCGAGAAATCAAGTTGATAATCGTCTCTTGCACGCCGTTCGTATCTTGGTATTCGTCGACCATGATTTCTTTGAAAGTATCTTGCAACTCCTTTGCCACGTCAGACGGCTGAGGATCATCTTCTGTACCAGGTTCAACAAGAAGGGCTAAACATAAATGCTCCAAGTCACTAAAGTCCATGATGCCTTGCTCTTGCTTCATGTCCCGATACGCCTTATGGAACGCAATGGTGAGCTCCACAAGACCTTCAATAATTGGATATTGGGCCTTGAACTGCTCTTGCAAGGTAGCTTCTGGCACGGTAAACACTGCTGCTTGCATGGCTTTTAGGTCATCCTTATTTTGAGCACCTAAGGATTTAAACTCAGCTACTAATATAGGGTCATAGGATTGAGCCTCTTTTGAACCCATGCGGAACTGATCTTTAATAAAGGTGTCTATATGCTTACACGCTTCGCCCATATCATCCCAGGTTTGAGCATTTGAAAGCATGCCTAGTGCAGCCAATTGGTTATCATATATGTTTTGCCATTTATGAGGCCCCACTGGATCTAGCAAGATTTGTTCCATCCGCTCTAAGCGCTCACGAATGCGGTCTATAACAGCTATATGTTGATCCCACATATATTGGCCCCATAGCGTATCGCTTGGGTTTATTTCCATTGCCTCTTTATAAGGTGCTAATGCTTTACGTAGCCATCCATCAGGATTAGCAAGGGACATAGCGTAGTTATACAAAAACATAATCTTTGCCGTTAAGCCTGCATCAGATTTATCATCGCTGAAAAAGTCCGCCAATTCATAGATATTATAAAGGCCCTCTTCATAGGATTTAGTCAATAAATCGGCTAATACCTCTTGTTGTAAGAGTGCCATTTCTGCTTCGTTACCAATGCGAGCCGTCGGGTTAATATCGAGCTTATAGAAATAAGAACGAATTACCCATTGGCAGAAGGAGTGCAATGTAGAAATATGAGCAGATGGTAAGAGATTAAGCTGTCGTTCAAGACGCTGCTGCATAGCCTCATCATCAGTAGACTCCATGGCTTTTGCCAAGGCAAGCCCAATACGAGCACTCATCTCTTGTGCCGCCGCCTTTGTAAAGGTTACAACCATGAGCTCTTGCACGGATAAAGGATTATCCATATCTTTAAGACGCGTAATGATGCGCTCTACGAGAACAGCTGTTTTACCTGAACCGGCTGCTGCCGCTACCAGCAAGGTTTGATTATCTAAGGACGAATCCTTAGGCGCTATAATGGCAGACTCCTGCTCTGGCGTCCATTTAACACCCATGGTTTTCACCTCCTTCGTTTAGAACCTCTTTCATCCGTTCTAGTGCATCATCTTCGGACAATCTAGATAAGTAATTGTATCGATTACGGCTAGAGTCAAAACGGCATACAGTGTTGTAATCACAGTATGTACAAGGTCTATTCTTATTTAACTGGTACGGCTGAATTGGGAATTGACCATCCCCGATGTTGCGACCGATGTCAGCCATGACGTGGTTGGTATAACGGCACATTACATCAAACTCGCCGGTGTTCTTAACCTTATGTAAATCTCTGCTAGAAATCGTTTGATCCTTTTTCGTAGCAATCGGTACATATGGACCTCGTTTAGAACCGTAGGATAAGAACTTATTGTCTATATGCGTCAATAACTCGATATCATCGGAGAAGTAGCCACTATTATGCCATGCGTCGCTTTCCTTAGCTAAAGCTACTGCATCCTCATAGGATAGAGGCGTACCAGCAGGGATTTTAGGATTCTTCACATAGGAATACACCACAGCCGCAGGAGCCATAGATTGTCCTTGATTGTTACCATAAGCGGATTCTAAGGCCAATAAATATGTCATGAGTTGTAGTTTAAGTCCATAGTACACATCTTGTGCCGTCACATGTGCGCCACCCGATTTGTAATCGATAACCATGCCATAGGTTTGACCATCTCGAGTATATTCATCGATGCGGTCAATTTGACCAATAAGGCGCAAATAACGGTCATCTCCGAGAGGAACGCGAATTGGATCCCAACCACCTTGACGACCAAAATCTTGCTCCAAGTATTTCGTATCAAAATCACTGCGCTTAGACCACTCTACAAGGCGGTCTACCGTCACATGTAATGTTCGTTGTACACGTTGCTCGATTGCCTTTTGGTAGGCATCGCTCGTTTCCTCGCCATTGTGGTTTTCTTGTAAAATTTCTTCCGCTAAAGTACGGCACAAGTTTTGTTGTTCCTCTTCATTGAGATCACGCCATTGTTTATTATTTTCTAGTAGATAATTACCTAAACGCTCTAAATTAGCATGTAAGAATGTACCAATTTCAGGAGCACCAAAAGAACGCACACGACGTGGCTCTAGCTTCAAACCATATTGAGCATAGAACTTGAACGGACATTGTTGGTATCGCTCTAAACGCGTCACAGAACCAGACATGTAGCCTTTAGATAAGAACAATCCATTCACTAAATCCTTTGTAATGACCGGTACATCGTTATTATCTCGAATACCACGAGACACCTCACCTAAACGAGGGCGGTAAGTATCGCTTTCACAAGCCCAGTTATAGAGGCCCCACCATAATGGATTGACCTCATGGCCACTAAAGAGAGCACCCCAACGCTCAGATAATAAGGACAAACTTTGAAGCGGACGCC
The DNA here is from genome assembly GCF_051549505.1 of Veillonella sp. ZSJB6. Classification (NCBI taxonomy): domain Bacteria; kingdom Bacillati; phylum Bacillota; class Negativicutes; order Veillonellales; family Veillonellaceae; genus Veillonella; species Veillonella sp. ZSJB6. The sequence goes on from NZ_JBPUGE010000002.1 coordinate 354,271, forward strand.
ACACATAGTCAGCCTCTGTATCAGGCTCAATGGATAGGGGAATATCTATAGCCTTACCTACGTATCCAAGGGACTCTAATCGCTTCACTACTAGGGATGGCTCAAGACCGGTCCCATCTTCACCAGAACTTGCATAGGATAAGGTCAACGAATCAGATGCCCGCGTCATAGCTAGGTATAGTAGGAAATTCTCGTTGAAAGCCTTCGGCAAAGCCCCTTCAGCCAAGGTAATGCCTGCATCGGCCAATTCTTGACGTTCCTTATCCTTAATAAGACCTTCATCGCCCATGCTTTGTGGGAAAACACCTTGATTGAGGCCCATGATGAAAACCTGAGGCCACCATTGGCTATAACCACGTTCGATAGTAGTAATCACCACATGGTCCAAGGACGGTGGAATCATGGAATAATTTACGTCGCTCAAGCCTTCTTCGAGGAGTAGCATCATCTCATCTAAGGTCAATACTTCATCCTTCATGACCATAGAGATTTCGTCTATGAAAGAAATAACCGCATTGTACATCTGTTCATGGCTGGCTTTGGACTCTTGATCGCCTACAGTTTCTGCGTCCTTTGCCCATTCATAGAGGCGCTGTGGCACTTGCAAGGTTTCTAATAAACCATAAAGCTGTTCGCCCCATTCTGCCCCTGTATGTCCATCTGTATTGGCAGCAAAGTCAAACCACGGAGATAATATGTCCATAATGGTTTGTCTTGCTTGATTAACACGGGCTCTACGCGGTGCATCAGGCTGGTTTTCTTCATTTTGGCCTTCATGGAAGCCTCGTAAGTACGGCCAGCTTTCACGTTCCCATTTATAATGGTCGATGCCAAACTCGAGCACATAGTTCTCTAATTCATCTACGGCCTCACGAGTAAGAGGCATCAAGTCCGTTTTCAGCAAGAGGAACATGCTATCTCGGCTATAGCTATGGCGCACAATATCAAAGAGAGCCGTCAACAATTCCCCCAACGGATGATTTTTCATAGGTCGTTGACGGTCGATAAAGTGCGGAATACCGTAGCGAGTAAAGACCTTTTCTAAGGTATCTCCGTACGTTTCGGACTCGCGGAGCATGATGCATACATCGCGGTAACGAGCCTCTGGAGAGGACTCTACATAGGCTAAAATACGGCGAGCCACAGCGTCAGCTTCCCGTTCTCTGTTGTAGCCTCTAATGAGCGGTATCGTACTATCTGTAGAGTTTTGCTTGCTAGGGCTAGTAAAGTAATTAGATTCTAATTCTTGTACAATCTGAGGGCCTCGTTTTCCATCAAAGCCAACCCAATTAATACTAGAACCATAACGAGCCACTAGGGTATCATAAATCTCCAAAGGACGACTAAAGAGATGTTCCCCTCGACGAGCGAGATTTAACGCCTTCGGAGCCATCGGTAAGTCGATAGTTATAACTGCTTCCTTCGCCAAATCAAATAAGGTATAAATCAACTCGTAGTGAGTAGGCGTAAACCAATGGAAGCCATCAATAAAGACATGGCTATTCTCCATCAATGGAGATTGAGGCAAGGCCTCGACGATTTCCATAATAGGATCGATGTCACGCTCCCCATGACGGCTGATTTCCTCTTCATAGGCAGCCATACAGATAGCAAGTTCGCGCAATTTCTTTTGTAATACTTTATTTTTTACTGAATCCGCCCCACGTTCTAGGTCATTAGGACCTACGCGGAATGCACGAAACTCAGAAAAGAGTTGTTGCAATACAGAAGAAAACTCAGGACGTTTTGTAGCCTGTTCTAAGAGGCCTAGTTCCTTTTGTTTTCGTTTCATAACAAGGCGCAACAACATAGACCGGCCAAAGCTAGATAAGCTTGATTGACCGGCCCCCTTAGAGCCTATGGATTGATATACTTGGTACCCCAAACGACCAAAGCCCACAACACGAACTGTGGTAAAGCCTTTTTCAGGCATAAACTCAGCAAGCTCCCGTTCTACTCGATACGTAGCTGGTTCAGGAACGAGTAAGATTATAGGTTCCCCTGGACAATCGGTCATAACTTGACGTATCCGTTCATATACGGCACGTGTCTTACCAGATCCTGCTCGTCCATAATAGACGCTAATACTCATGAGACCTCCCTAGTGAAACTTTCACCATCTCAATTTATAGAAATCATAAACTTCATCTTATTTTTAAATTTCTTTTCCTTAGGTATAGATTTAAACTAAATTTTTCGATATAATATATTACTATACTACGTATTATTATATAGTAATATGATATTCTGTGCCTAATTATGGGGTAATTAAAGGCAAATTGTACAATATTTGACTCATTAGATTAAATTTGTTTATAATTAAGAAAATATTTTATATTTTATTTACAATTAACAGAATTTCATATATAATACAGATTAGTATTTGTGTTATTTGTAAAAATCATGTATTTAGGAGTGAACTATTATGAACAAAAAACATTTAGCAGCTGCTTTCGCAGTATTTGCAGCTACAACTATGTCTTTCTCTGCTTTCGCAGCATCTGTTGATGCTAATGCACGTGCTTACGAACGCGCTGCAGCAGAGCAATATACTTACGCAGCACCTCAAGCGGCTACACCAGCTTACCAATCTGGCTACGTAACAAGTGCACCACGCCCTGGTTACAAACCATTACCAGCGGTACCTTACACAGCAGGTGACATGGCTCAACAAATGCCTGTATCTAAAGAATTAGGCGATCCAATCTTCGTAGCACCTGAAACAACAGCTGTAGGTCTTCAAATCATGGACCCTATCGCTACTAACAGCCAACCTGTATACCAAGAAACTGTAACTTCCGTAACAGCTAATGGTAACGGCAGTGCATATGTTTCCCGTTATAAAACTAACCAATTAAACGCATTCGACTTGTTGTTGAACGGCAAATCTTACACTTACGACTTGCCTGCATACACTAACGGCTACCAAGTGAAAACTGCTAGCTCCTACAACCGTGCTGGCGACGGCGTTGCAAATGTATTCTCTACAAACGTAATCACTGAAGCAGTTGTAAACAACAACTCCTTGCGTATCACTGTTAACATGACTCAACCAACAGCTGTAGCAGCTGCTAAATTGCGTTCCATGCAACAAACTGGTCAAGTAGCAGGCGGTGAAGTAGCTGCATTGTTCGCTTACAATGAAAGCTATGATGGTGTAAAACAAGCTGCTCATTACGACGTATTCAACAACGGCAACCGTTACATCGTTGTTAAATCTGGTGCTGTAACAGTTCCAAATGGTGCACAACACCCTTACGCAACTGCATTGTTCGCAGTAACTGACGACACTGTAGCAGCTGTAACAGTATCTGGCAACACTGCTGATACTTACGATTTAGTTAAAGGTACTGCATACGCAATTGCACAATCCGCTCGCGTATCTAACGCACGTACTCGCTAATTCAAACTACAATTCGTTACGAATTAAATATAATGGTGAAAGCTACAAGCCTTCACACATAAAGACTATATAAATCACCAAAGCCCCGAATGAGATATCTCATTCGGGGCTTTTTTATGCATCTTACCAATTGAATTCTTATATTTATTTTTTACGATAATCTTGTAAATACTTCTAACGCTTTATACGCCATCAAACGATAGCCTCTTGCATTAGGATGTACTTCACCGGCAAAGACAATTTGGCCGATTTGATCCGCTTCGTATAATGATGTATAAAAGTCTATAACCTTCAAATCATGCTCTGCAGCATAGGCTTTTAGTTGTTCATTGACCTCTCTCACCACAATGTCGAGTCCATCCATATCACTATCGATTTGTGTTTCTAAACCAATAATAACCTTCCCCTTTGTGCTCGCTAGTTCAATAGCTTTCACCAAGGTCTTGAACACATATGTACTATCTCGACCTTGCAAAATATCATTAGTACCACACATTAAGAAGATATGACGCGTGGAATCAACTACAGCGGTAGGTAGCCATTTTTCAATGTTATAAATCATGCCCTGAACGGAGCATCCGTCTTCACCATAATTTGTAAAATGTACACCCTCTATAGATGCATCACAAATTTCAACCCAACCTTGGCCATAAGGCACATCATAACCGCGGGTAATGCTATCGCCAAAACAGATAATTTCCATATCTAGACCTCCTGTACTATGCATTAATCATATAACAAAATGACAATTATATACAATATACATACTATGGATTTTTATATGCATTTTTTATAGAATTACATGTTTGACTATGGTATACTAATTCCACATAAGAGAGGTCAAAGATGAGAAAACTATATCCCTTTTTAATACTAGCATTAGCAACATTACAATCAGCTAGTGCGATTTCACAATATGAATTAGAGAACAAGCCTACTCAATACCAAGTTGCTTATAATAGCCCTTCGGAGACTGTGTATATCGACTTAAGTACACTTAGCCTAGCACAGTCAGGTCCTACATATAGTACGCTTCACGCTCGTACAATTAGTCTCTATAAAAAGCAGAATATTATTGCTGATTATTCAACTAATTATACATACCATCGTGGTAACACATCTAAAGATATTTACCTCATGGATTGGCATGTAGCACCGGCGAAATTCTACCAAGTAAATGGCGCACCTATAGGAACTGCTAACAATCAGCGTTCTGTTCTATCTACAGGTGCTCACGTCGCTACAAAGGGTTCTCCTGTAGCTGAAATAGGTCAATTTATTTTACATAATGCATTGGAATTAGAGCGTATTACCTATACATCTAAGAACCCATACGTACCACCTCGTCCATATAAACCATTAAGTACACCCGCTCCAACAGAAGGTAGGCCATTATTTGGAGTTCAACCACCAGAAGGTGTCTATAAACCGCTAAACCAATTAGAATCTCCTTATACATCTAATCAACCACGGTTATTTCCTTCTAAATTAGGTATATATGGACCCGTTCCACCACCACCGCCTCAAGGGCCTCGACCTAGTGATTGGATTCTCGACATTCAAAATCAGGACATGCCTGATCCAAATACACCTATGAGTGATTGGAGACCGCAACCTGATTATCATGCACCGCAAAAACCATAATCAAAAAATATAGTTACTCGTAACGTATAAAAAGAGACTGAACTGTCCCCTATTTAGGAGATCTAATTCAGTCTCTTTTGTTTCATATTTTATTTGTTTCCATACAATCAGAGAAACCTATTGTATGATGCTTTCACATTATTTAAGACGTACAAAGAACAATGCAATAGCACCGATAACTGGTGCAATGGCAAGGGTCATCAATGCAGATTGATAACTGCCTGTAGCTGTTAACATGCTACCTAAAATCATAGGTGCCAACATAACGCCGATCTGATTAAACAAGTTTACGAAGCCTGCAGTTGTACCGCGTAAATGAGGTGCTGCGGATTGAATTACGAGAGCATTTGTTAAAGCACTATGCATGAAAGCACCAATACCAAGAATTGGACCTGTTATAAAGAGCATATCTGGATTTGTGGTGCTCGCAAAGAGGATTAATGCTGGTGCAAATAAGAACATAACAAGCGCCACCAAATGGTTCTTCTTAATCGGTAATATATCGGACAAAATACCGATAGTCGGTTTCGCAATAAGCGCGGCTAAACCAAAGGCAGACATTACATGACCTGCATAGATGGCATTAACGCCGAGCTGTTTAACCATGTACAAGTTTGACCATTGCGCCACCGCCCAGGTAGCACCGGTAGCAAAGAAGCCTGCAAAGGCAAGACAACAAATGTTGCGATTCTTCAAAACATGTAACAAGTTTTCCTTTAAAGAAGTCTTTTCCCCTATATGAGCAGATGTAGCACTCACCTCTGCTTCTCGTTGAGCTAAAATCTCAGCACTTGGCTTACGAACCGTAAAGTAGCTAAGAATGAAAACAAGGATTGGTAATACTGCTGTTAAAAGAAATGCATTTTGCCAACCATAATTAGTTGCCACATATGGTGCATAAAGGTTTACAGTAGTCAATCCAAGGGATGTGCAGGACATGAAGATACCCACGGCTGCACCACGTTGATTAGGACCAAAGTAGTCCCCAATAGCACTTAAACAAGATGCTTGTACAGGACCAGATACAATACCTAATAAGAAGCGCAATACCCAGCCATAGGTGTAATTATCGATGGTACTCATCAAGGCTGTAATAACAGCCATCGCAAGCAAGCTAAACAAAATGGTATAACGGTAACCAATGCGATCCGCCAAGATACCACCTGGCAATACCATGATGGCATAGCCCATATAAAAGGCAGATAAATAGGCCGTGCCCATTTGTGGTGTGAAACTCAAAGCTTCATTAACAATAGGCATCAAGGACGCCCAAGATAAGCGCATAACAAAGCTAATCAAAAATGTTAGCCATACGCTGACAAGGATTAAAATCTGAGTTCGTGAGAAACTAAGTCGATTCATACGAGCTCCTTTCTACAGAATAAAAACATATAAAGTAATCATACTATAAATACAGGGTATTTTACAAACTTCAAAGATTAACAAAATACAATAAAAAGCCCTCTAGGCATAACCTAAAGGGCTTTCTAAATTGTGGCGGAGAGGGTGGGATTCGAACCCACGGCCCCTTGCGGAGTCACTGGTTTTCAAGACCAGCTCCTTAAACCACTCGGACACCTCTCCATAACGGTATTATTATATCAGATTGGCCCAATAATAAGCAACAACGTAATATAGGACAAGAAAAAAAGCTGGCCATAAGCCAGCTTTTTCATGTGTATTTGTTGTTAAAGTAATGTTTCAACTACTTACTATTAAATTGAGTATTCAGCTAATAATCAACATTAGAACAAGTCTTTTTTCCACATACCGATAATGGCAATAATAGAGAATACTAATGCAACACCTATAACCTCATAGAATCCATTTGGATCCTCTTGGAATGGCAATGGCACGTTTGTCCCCCACAAGCTAAATACAATGGTTGGAACCGCCATGGCAATCGTTAGGGTTGCCAACATTTTCATAACCAAGTTAAGGTTATTAGAAATGATGGATGTAAAGGCGTTCATCATGTTCATCAAGATATTAGAGTACATTTCAACCATCTCAATGGCCTGTTTATTCTCGATGATAACGTCCTCTAGTAAGTCCTCATCCTCTTCATACATCTTGAGAAGATGTTTATAGGAGCTATGACCACGCAAGCGCAATAGACGCTCCATAACGGTACCATTCGTGCGCAATGCAGAGGTAAAGTATGTCATGGATTTCTGTAATTCCAACAATTGGAAGAAGTCTTTATTCTTTGTAGTATGACGCAATTGAACTTCGATGTCGTCTGTACGACGGTTGATTTGTTGCAAGTAACGCAAGAACATCGTCGCTGTGCGATACAAGATTTGGAACAAGAAACGCGTCTTTTTGTATGTATAGAACGTAGAAATCTGATTAGAAATGAATGGATACAACACTTCAGACTCTTCTAAGCAGATAGTGATAAAGAAGTCTGGCGTCAAGAAAATACCAAGCGGTACTGTATCATACATATCGTTACCGCGGATAACCGGAATATTGATAACGATAAAGATGTAATTATCCTCTAACTCCACGTGAGAACGTTCTTCCATATCGAGAGCGGTCTTTAAAACGTCCGTTGGGATTTCCGTCAAAATATTGATAAGGGATAACTCATCGGGGTCTGGGTTCACCAAATTTACCCAAGAACCTTTTGTGGCATCTGATACAGTGCTATCGGAAACTAACTCTTCTTCTATGTGTTTATACACCGTAATCATGCTATCCCTCCTTCCAACGAACTTATAGTAATCATCTAATAAATTATATACTATTTTATAGCTATTATTCAATTCAATTGTGAAAGTTTTGTGTATCTAGAACATACATATACAGTTTTATGTCTATTTATAATGTACAAATGTATAGAATAAAAGTATCGTAAATGTTTAATTCACACAATAAAATAACCTCTAAGTTAGTCAGTTACTAATCTAGAGGTTATTTATAGTAGTCCTAATCTTTCAGATCAGAAGAATGTAATTTGTTTTATTTCTCTCTGGCTCTATAAACTCTACTTTTACTAATTACGACGCAAGATGCGAATAGAGTTTAAGATACAAAGGATGGATACGCCAGTATCACCGAATACTGCCCACCACATGGATGCGTAGCCCATAAGGCCAAGTGCCATGATAAGGATTTTTACAGCAATAGCGAATACAACGTTTTGCCATGCTACGCGCAATGTCGCTTTAGCCAAGTCAAGGATATGTGCGATAGCAGTTAAGGAAGGACGCATGAACACAACGTCGGCCGCTTCAATAGCCGCATCAGCACCGCTACCCATCGCACCACCAACATCAGCACCTGCAAGTACTGGAGCATCGTTGATGCCGTCGCCTACGAACATAGTGGGACCATATTCAGAGCGAATATCTTGTACAACGGACAATTTATCTTGAGGCAATAACTGAGCACGTACAGCACTTACGCCAGTTTCTTTAGCGATGTAATTTGCACTTGCTTCCGCATCACCGGTAAGCATAACTGTTTTAATATCTTGACCATTAAGATCAGCAATAGCCGCTGCAGAGTCTGGACGAGCTTCATCGGCGATGATGATACGACCAAGGTATGTATTACCTTCTGCCACAAGTACTTCTGTACCATATTCAGCAGCTTCTGTTGGATAGCCTTGAACGTTATAACGTTCCATAAGACGACGGTTACCAACAAGTACTTGTTGACCATCTGCCATACCTACCATACCTTCGCCAGCTAATTCTTGAACGAAATCGGAAGGTTCCACTGTAAGGCCTTGATTTTTTGCTTCAGACACGATGCTTGTTGCAATTGGATGAGTAGATACAGCTTCAATTGCTGCAGCCATAGATAATAATTGGCTGGAGCTTACATGGGACCCAACAGTTTCTACGTTGTGAACTTTAAATTCACCGGATGTGATGGTACCAGTTTTATCAAGAGCTACTGCTTTCACACCTGCCAACGCTTCAATAACGCGGCCACCTTTAAGTAAGATACCGTGTTTAGATGCGTTACCAATACCAGAGAAGAATGCGAGTGGTACGCTAAGCACCAATGCACATGGGCAAGAAATAACGAGGAATGTTAAAGCTGTGTAGATCCATTTATGCCATTCACCTGTAATAAGGGACGGGATGATAGCAACCGCTAAGGAAAGGGCTACAACGATTGGAGTGTAAACACGAGCAAAACGCGTAATGAAGCGGTCGATTTTAGGTTTGGAAGATGCGGCATTTTCAACAGCATCAAGGATTTTAGTAACCATGGATTCTTCAAGAACCTTATCAACACGCATCGTAATGCGACCAGATTCGTTGATGCAACCAGACATGAGTTGAGTGCCAGGTACAGCGCGAACTGGTACAGGCTCACCAGTTACAGGAGCTGTATTAACGCGAGTTTCACCTTCAAGAACTGTACCGTCAAGAGGAATTAAATCGCCAGGACGAACTTCGATAGTCCAGCCTACCTCAACCTTTTCAGGAGCCATAACTACGATTTCACCACCGCAGTCTGTATCTACAACCCGCACCTCTTGAGGACGCATATCGACAGCGTTCATGATTTCTGTACGGCTGCGATCTGTCGCTTTATGTTCAAAGAACTCACCGATACGGTAGAACAAGATAACGCCTACTGCTTCAGGCAATGCATCGATTGCAATAGCGCCCAATGTAGCGATAGACATCAAGAAGTTTTCATCAAATACTTGGCCTTTTAAAATATTACGACCTGCGATACGCAATACTGGGAACGCAAGAAGAATATAGGCAATATAGTAAATTGGAGTTTCGATAGACTCTGGTAAACCGATGGACGGAACAACTGTAGTCAATGCTTCGTAGGCCATAAATAACAAGCCTGCTACGATAACTGCAATTGTTACTGCCTCACTGCCGTGGTCGTGATCATGACCATGGTCATCCATAGCCGCTTTAGATTTACGCTCGTAATCGGCTACGGTTACGCCCTCTTCGATGGAGTCACAAATATCTTGAATATCGCGTTTTAATGCTTCACGGTCTTCCCAAGCACCAGTTAAACGCAATTGATGTGTTGCTACTGTGAAATTAGCAGATTCAATACCATCCATTTTGCGGATGCGATCTTCAATTTTTGCTGCGCAGTTCGCACAGTTCAAATCCTTCAACAACAATGTTTCTTCCATGATATCTCCTTTGATAATAGTTAAAGCTTCTATCCTGTATTGTAAATTAATAGGTAATATTTTTCTAATACTTATTAGACATATCTTATGACATATCTTTTTAGATATCCTCTTAAACTTTTCTTTTTAGATACTTTATATGAATATCTGTTCATATGTTTATTTTATATCGAGTGAGAGTAAAAGTCAATACAAAATTACATTCACCTTATATCAAATTTAATACCTTTATTTCAGATTTTATTCGCTTTATATCTAACGACCTTCACCTTATATCAATTTATGTTCTACCAGGAATTTATGTGCTACATCAGCTGGTAACTGATGCTCTGTTTCAACGGCGTAATTCATCTTTGCCATCTCTTGATCTGTAATTGTATGATTCAAACTTTCTAATACAGTCCGCAATTCAGGATGTGCGATTAATATTTCACTACGCACCACATTGCCAGCCATGTAGGATGGATATAGATGCTTATCATCTTGTAACACCGTAATCGGCGCCACACTGAGCTGACCATCTGTAGTAAATATAGGCATTACATCTACATCACCACGACTAATAGCCGCATACTTAAGACCGATATCCATATCTTTAGTCGCTTTAAATCTCATGTTATATACGCGTTGTAACCCTGCATAGCCATCTTCACGACCAAAGAAATCATATTCACCGCCTAATGTTAAAGATGGTGCTATGCGAGCAAGATCAGAATAGCTTTTTAGCCCATAGGTCTGCGCCAGTTCATTACGCACCCCGATGCCATAGGTATTATTAAATCCGTACATACCGACCCATTCGAAATTGTATTCCTCTTTGTATGCTTGTGAAAGCTCATTAAATAGACTTTCATCATAAGCATCAGTGCGTTTCAATACAGCAGACCATGCGGTCCCCGTATATTCAGGATATATATCAAACTGACCTGTACGCATAGCCGGCTGAATATTGGACGTACCACCACCTACTCCTTCTGTAACCTCTACAGTGAGATTGGTCTTATGCTCGATTAATTCTTTTAACACATTACCTAAAATGAGCTGCTCTGTCATAGGCTTTGTCGCAATATGGATAACATCAGCTTTCACATGACGACAATAGAGAGACCAACCACCAACAGCCATTGCAATTAAGGTCATGGTAGAAAGGAATATAATCGTATACCGTTTCATGTTAGGACTAATGCGCGTCACCCTTTCACCAAGAGAGAAGAGCGCATCCACGACAATCGCTAAGAGTGCAATCAACAAGCTGCCTGCAATAGTCAGTGCACTTTGATTCGTAGTGATTCCTCGATAAATCGCTACGCCTAGACCACCTGCGCCAATAAAGGACGCTATCCCTGTCAAGGCAATAGTCATAACGAGCATAGTCCGTATACCTGCCATAATCGTGGGCATCGCCAAAGGAATCTCTATATTCCACAACCGTTGAAGCCTCGTAAGGCCTAATGCTATGCCCGCTTCGCGCATATCCGATTTAATCTGATTGAGACCGGTAAAAGTATTGCGCACCATCGGCAGTAGTGCATAGATGACTAGTGCGATAACAGCCGTCGTATTGCCAACCCCCGACACATATAATAGGAGACCTAGCATCGATATGGAAGGGATGGTATACAGAAAATTAACGGCCAACATAACTGGCCCTGATAACCGCTTGTACTCATGTATAAGAACACCCAATAATCCCCCTATAATAATAGCGATAATCGACGCCGATAAGGAAATCTCTATATGTTCCCATAACAACTGGAGAAAAAAATCTGAGCGATTAATTAATAATGATATTACTTCATGCATTACATACACCGCCTTTCTCTTGTACGTAATAAAAGCGATTGTATATGCGTCTTACGGCAAATCGCACCCTATAAAACACTCCATTAGAATACGATTAAATCATAGTCCATAATACCATTGTATACTTAATTCCCTCCTAACTCTAGTTACAAGACATACCTAAAAGTAATTACTTAGTCAGGCATATCAAATAACTCTAAACATAAGCCATATTTCAACATAAGTACTTAGGTATCTATATCAGATAACCTAGCTAAGATATATATATAAACATAATTGCTTAGATATCCATATCATACAGGTTAATAGCCTTAATATCTCTAAATGAAATCTCAACCCCCTGTACAACTAGTATTTGTAAGCGCTTATTAATCACATCTACAGGACCGATGATTTCTGTATATTTGTGCTTGTCATAATAAACCACACGCACCCAATCTCCACAGCGTAAAAGCTGCAAGGCTTTATTTACTTCTTCGATTTGATCCTCCGATAGCTCTACTCGACTCTCCTTCGGCCGTGCTACAGCTGATAATAAAGCTTCAAAGCCCTTTAATGCCGCAAAGGGCATAAATTGTTTTGCCCGTTGTAAACGAGACATACGATGCTTCATTAATTTATTCTCCATTATGACCACCTACCAAGGTATTTCTAAAGCGCATAGTTCCTTCCTCTTGCAAGCTAGAGGCACGCAAAATGGAGTTCTTACCAAACTGTTCCTTAATAGATAACATCGCCTCATGGACTTGCCGCTCCTTTTCTTCTTCGTCTGTCGCAAGGGAGCTAAATAAATCTACTTCCTGAGGAATAGCAGAGCGATTGACCAAGTCCTCAAAGCTCACGCCCAGACGCCGTATAGGCTCATTTTTATGACAATGTTGTTCATATAATTTAATCACCGCTGTCGTTAATGTTTGCAATGAATCTGTATACTGTTTAAGCTTTTTAGAGCCCCCTGTGGAGCGCACCATATCGTCCGCATAACCGATGTGAACGTGAATATGGTTCGTAACCCCTTTAATTTGTAACAGCTCTAATACCAAGGACTCTACCATTTCACGCATAGGCACATAGGTCTCTTCATAAGAATAATTGCGCAATAAAATTTGACTATGCGAGATAGAGTGCTTAATAGGACGATATGCATGGATATCTGCAATCGTACACGGCTCACGACCCCAAGCATGATCGATAATAAGCTCTGCATTAACGCCAAACTCCTTATATAGCTTTGCTTCAGGAACCATAGTAATTCCATGTAAATCATAGGCTCCATACTTGTGCAAACGATTGGCTATGCCCTTCCCAATCTGCCATATATCGGTCAACGGCTGATGATACCAAATTTTCTCTTTAAAGAGGCTTTCATCAAGATACCCTATAAAATCAGGTGCATGTTTTGCGAGGATATCGAGGGCAATTTTGGCGAGAAATAAATTCGTTCCAATCCCAACAGTAGCATAAATGTTAGTCGCCTTGAGCACTGCATCAAGTAACATCTGCGCTAGCTCACGAGGCGTTTTCTTGTAAAGTGGCAAGTAGGGGGTGATATCAATGAAATACTCATCGATAGAGTACACATGCACATCCTCCGGTGCCACATACTTGAGCAAGGTCCCATAAATCTCAGCTGATGCTTGCATATACCGCTTCATATGAGGCTTCACCGTTAAATATTCAATATGTGGAGGAATCTCAAAAAGACGACTGCGATTCTTAATACCTAACTTTTTTAAGGCCGGTGAAATAGCCAATGTAATAGCCCCTTTGCCACGAGACCCATCAGCCACCACCAAAGGCGTCGTAAACGGATCCAGCCCCAAATCGGCGCACTCCACAGACGCGTAAAAACTCTTCAAATCAATGCACATATACATTCGATCCGTATCAGCTGAACCCATACAAACACCTCCTTAAACCGCTAAATCACTAGATTTTACAAGAATCACAAGAAGAATAATTTCTATGATTAGTATAACAAAAATACTGAGTATTTTCAAACATATGTTTGTTATTATATCAGTAAATTTTGAACATAAAAAATAAAAAGAGTACCTACTATTAGACATCAAATCTAATAGTAGGTACTCTTAAGTACGTGTATAATCTAACCCAAAACTTCTATTTCCATTTCTCCAAACAATACAACGAAAACTATCGAGTGCCACTATATTGATGGGACACCTTCATATCTACAGTGATAAAAAGAAAGGACTATACTTATGCAGCGACATCAGGTCACGAGGAGCAAAGAAGTATAGTCCTTTCTTTTTAATTAAAATGTAGCTATGTCACGGGGCCCCATCAATATAGACCCCCCCACGATAGTTTTCATTATCGTTCCGGCCCCATATCTCGGAATTCCACGTCTCTAAATTGTGTTAATTCTCCAATGAATTGGAGTTCCACAGTGCCGACGGAACCATTACGGTGTTTACGAATGAGGACTTCTGCATTGTCCCCTTTTTCGGAGTTTTCATCGTAATATTTATCGCGGTACAAGAAGATAACGATATCCGCATCTTGTTCAAGGGAACCAGATTCACGAAGGTCAGAAAGTACTGGCCGTTTATCTGGTCTACTTTCAACACTACGAGACAACTGAGATAAGGCGATGAGCGGAACGTTGAACTCACGGGCGATCAATTTGAGGTTACGAGAGATTTCAGATACCTCTTGTTGACGGTTCTCGCTGCCCTTGCCACCGTTGCGGCCTTGCATCAACTGAATATAGTCGACGATAACGAGATCGAGACCATGTTCTACCTTAAGGCGACGCAGTTTAGAACGCATATCTTGTACGGTAAGGCCCGGCGTATCATCGATAAAGAGCTTGGATTTACTCATGCGATCCGCTGCAGCGATAACCTTTTCCCAGTCAGCAGGATCCATGTTCGCACGGCGCAACTTTTCAGAGCTTACACCTGCCACGGAGGAGAGGATACGACCAACGAGCTGTTCCTTGCCCATTTCTAGGGAGAAGAAAGCTACCGTCTTGTCGTATAACATCGTTACATTTTGAGCAATGTTCAAGGTGAAAGCCGTTTTCCCCATTGCAGGACGAGCCGCTACGAGAATGAGGTCAGATTTTTGCAGACCATTGAAGACATGGTCCACATCCTTAAAGCCTGTTGGAACGCCTGTAATAGCACCATCATGCTGTTGCAATGCGTTTAACTTATCTAAGTTAGATAATACTACCTCACCAATAGGCGCAAAAGAAGATTCAGACTGTGTTTGACCACTTACGTCTAGTACCATTTGCTCTGCCTTGTTAAGAATAGCCGTTGGCTCATCTTCACCAGCATACGTCATGCCTACGATTTTATTCCCTGCATCGATGAGGCGGCGTAACTGAGCTTTCTCGCTGATGATTTTCGCATGTTCCTCTACATTGTAGGACACAGATTCATTGGCGAGAGATGTAATATAAGCAAGACCACCTACCGCATCGAGGCGCTTACGACGATCTAACTCTTCACCAACAGTGATGAAGTCCGCCGTCTTATTAGCATGCACAATTTCTAAGATGGCATCATAAATAATACGATGCGCATCACGGTAAAAGTCTTCAGATTTTAGAATACTCGTTACGGTATCAACAACAGCACCCGAGTTGGATCCATTCGTTAATAAAGCCCCCAAAACGGCCTTTTCCGCATCTAAATTATGCGGTGGAATGCGTACATCCATGATAATCCCCTTTACAAAACCACTATGGATAAAAGAATTCACCATACTCAAAGAGCATGGTGAACACTATTATTCAGCTACTACGTTAACCTTGATAGTACTTGTAATCTCAGGATGAACACGAACGAGTACGTCATGTACGCCTAATGTTTTCAACGGTTCTTTGATTTCGATTTTCTTTTTATCGATATCTACTTTGTATTGCGCTTTAGCTGCATCGGAAATGTCTTTTGCAGTAACGGAACCAAATACACGACCTTCTTCACCCATGCGAACTTTTACAGTTACTTCAACCTTAGCCAATTGAGCAGCCAAGATTTTAGCTTCGTCATTCGCTACAACTTTGTGGTGAGCAATGGATTCTTGTTTTTGTTTCGCATTATTTACGTTAGTTGCTGTACCTTCAAGGCCAAGACCTTTTTTGATTAATACATTACGGCCATATGCGTCGCTAACTTCAACGATTTCGCCTTTTTTACCAACCTTTTTAACGTCTTCTAACAATACTACTTTCATTGTTCTTCCTCCTCTTTCTCAGCGGAATGAAGGGCTTCAAGAGCATGCTCTAAAATAGCCTTCTTCGCTTCCTCTATCGTCATACCTTGTAATTGGGCACCAGCCACAGTTCTATGACCACCGCCACCCAAGGCTTCCATTACAACCTGTACGTTTACCTTGCCTTTGGATCGAGCACTAACGCCGATACCGCCGTCATTCAAGGAGTAAAGCACAAAGGCTGCTTCAATATCTTCATTACTGATGAGCATGTCCGCACTTTGTGCAGCTAATGCCATCATATCCTTCAAACCTTCAGGTGCTACGGAAATAGCAATCCCTTCAGTTCGACTGGCTTCAAATACCATTTTAGCACGCAATTGAACAGAATCGAAGGTTTCAATAAACAATTGTTTAACCTTTTCAATATCCGCCCCTGCACGGCGCAAGAATGCAGCCGCTTCAAAGGTACGAGCACCAGTTTGTTGAACAAAGTTCTTCGTATCAAGAACGATACCCGCATAAATGCCTGTAGCTTCAGCTTTTGAAAGTTTTACGCCACCACCTGCATATTGTACAAGCTCTGTTACGAGCTCAGATGTAGATGATGCAGTTGGTTCCAAGTACGTAAGCAATGGATTTTCTACAAAGTCCGCTGCACGACGGTGATGGTCGATAACGATGCGTCGTTCAGAAATTTCAAGCGCCTCTTGAGCGGCTACCATTTCTTGACGATGCGTATCACATACGATAGTGAGCGTATTGGCATCTACCCACGCTTTTGCTGCATCGACAGTGATAATATGTTCTTTCCAGAACTCATCTTCTTTAAGAACAGTCACCATTTTATCGATGGCGCTCGTTTCTTTTGAAAGCACGATGCGCAATTCTTTCCCCAAAGTCCGCGCAATGGCTACAACACCGATAATACCACCTAATGCATCGTAGTCTTCACGTTTGTGGCCCATTACAAGGATTTTATCAGAATCAAGCATAAGCTCATGTAAAGCTTGCGATACTACACGAGCACGAACGCGCGTATTCTTTTCAACGCCAGCTGTATTGCCGCCGAAGAAGCGGGTGCTTTCACCATCCATAATACACACTTGGTCACCACCGCGACCTAATGCAATATCTAATGCAGCGCGAGCACGGCTAGAAACCTCTTTTACAGTGCCTACATTCTCGCTAATCCCCACAGAAATCGTAGCTGGCACCTGACGAGGGGACGGCAATTTACGAATGCGTTCAAGCACTTTAAAGCCGTTTTCCTCCATCTCATGAAGAGCGCCACGAGAAATAGCAAAGGTATACATATCATCTTGGAAGTTACGAATAAAGCCTTCATAACGGTCAATTTCATCCATAATGATATTGTTAATATCTGCCCAAACACTAGTATACTCGCGGTCACTAAGACCTTTTGTCAATTCTTCGAGATTATCGATTTGAATCATGCCCCATACAGGCTGATTTTCTTCAGCTTTAATGCGGGCCTTTTCAAGGGACGTAATATCCTTAAAGTACAGTGCCATGACCGCATGTTCGGCCAATTCATCTTCACTATGAATATCTGGTCGCGTATCGCGAGGATCGATGAATTTATAAATGATTTGGAAATATCTTTCATCATATTTTTCCGTCATAAATCCGGATTTGCCCCAGATTTTATCGATACGGAAACCGGGCAATAGAGCAGACATTTTTTGGATCTTATTCCAATCTACTGTAACCCAATCTGCAAAGACACTATTATTCCATATCAAGGTACCTTGTTTATTAACAAGGACAATGCCCATTGGTAAGTTTTGTAAAGCAAAGTTAGAAGCTTGTGTGACGTTTTTCATCATCGCCCCAAACTGTTCTCTTGCTAAACGACGCCGGTTATGAAGGATATTGTAGTTAACCAAATATGCCGCTACTACGATAATTAATGCTAAAACTGCAACAGCCCAGTTCAAATAGGCCAGCAACAATAACAACAATACGATAACGGTAATAATGGTAACTTCTAAACCTTCCCATTTTCGTTGAAAGGATTTCATAACGGCCTCCTTTCTATTACAAGCTACGTTTTTGGAAACGTACTCGCATATCTAAAAACATATCTAAAATACCATATATAACGAGTGCCATAGGACTCATCACATACAAAAAGCCTATAATAGCAAACTTAAAGATGCCTGCCAAGTTATAAGACTTCATAATGGATAGCAAACATGTAATGCCATTTAGACCACATATCATGCCACCAAATAAAGCAATATTGAGGCCTACGTCTGAAAGAATGCCATTAGCATAGCCTAGATACTGTCCGCCATAAGCAAGGATAATACCTACCGCTAATACACCAGCACCCCAAATCGGCATGCGCCATGTATCCATCGTTGGCAATGTACGCATAACACTATTTGTACGACGGCCAATATAGCATACAAGCTTAGCTGAAATATAGGTTACGATTACATTGGCAGCAAACCAGTACGCTAACAGCATACGCTTTGCTTGATCAAAAGCAAAATCTAAGCGGTTAATATACTCATTCATTTGCTCTTGTGTCATAGGTTGCTGTTTCACAGACTCAATAATAGCATTTTTAAGATCTACATCAATCATATGATTAATCTGAGATAAATCAAAGGATGTAAGTCCTGCAGACACGAGAATCCCGATGAGGCTCGTCAACGTAAGTGCAATGGCTGGTATAACGATGAGCTTACCAAAGGACCAATTGGCTCTGAAAGCTTCACCGAGGAAAATACTAGGCAAGGAATATGCCAAGATGGTCGCCATTGCCATTAATGGGCCTACTAAAAGGGAAACAAGAACGAATGCTACCACTGATGCAGCACAACTATATCGGCTGCCCCAACGGATACCAATGATTGCAATCCCAGCTGGCGCAACCAAGGTTGCTAACAAACTGAGGATCGGAACCGTAGAACCTACTATAGTTAACATAACAACGATGGCCGATACAAATGCTGTTTCTACCATCGCTCTTGTATTTGTTTGTTTCATAAATCTCCATTCTAAATAAAAGAAGATAGATTAATTGGTATCTTTTAATTATAACAGTTTAAAAAGGTAACTTCAAATACCCCATATAGTAGATAAATGCGATAGCACCGCTATTTATGGTAGATTTAAAAGGTTCCTTTTAACATGTTAAAAGTACCACACCATGAGGTGCGGTACTTTCATATATTGTATTTGATTATACGTCTTGAATAATCGGCAAAATCATAGGACGACGGCGAGTTTTATCATAGAAGAATTTACCCAACGCGTCACGTACGTTTTGCTTAATAGTAGTCCAATCTTTGATGCGTTGCATTTCGCATTCTTCAAGGACTTGGTCTACACGGTGTTCTGCAGCAATCATAAGTTCTTCTGCATCACGTACGTATACGAAGCCACGAGATACGAGGTCTGGACCAGCTACGATTGTACCAGAAGCTTTGTCCATCGCCATGACAACGATAACCATACCTTCTTGAGCCAATTGTTGACGGTCGCGGATAACGATGTTACCTACGTCACCAACGCCAAGGCCATCTACGAAGATAGCGCCAGCTTGTACACGACCGGCTTTGCGACCACCATCTTTATCGAATTCAAAGATTTGACCATTGTCGCCGATAAGGACTTTCTTAGGATCTACGCCCATAGCTACACCAAGTTCACCATGACGGCGCAACATGCGGTACTCACCATGAACTGGGATGAAGTATTCTGGACGAACAAGGTTAAGCATTGTTTTAAGCTCTTCTTGGCTCGCATGACCAGATACGTGGATACCACGATCTTTACCGTATACTACGTGACAACCTAGGCGAAGCAAGTTATCAATAGTTCTACCTACAGCACCTTCGTTACCAGGAATTGGTGTAGCAGAGATGATAACAGTATCATTCGGTGCCAATTCTACAGTACGGTGATTGCTAGTAGCCATGCGGGACAAGCCTGCCATTGGTTCGCCTTGAGAACCTGTTGTTAAGATCATGATTTGATCATCCGTGTAGTTGTGCATTACATCTACGTCGATGATTGTATTTGGTGGAATGTTCAAGTAACCGCGTTCTTGAGCGATTTCTGTAACATTTACCATGCTGCGGCCCATAACAACAACCTTACGGTTGAACATAACTGCCGCATCAATAGCTTGTTGAATACGGGATACGTTAGATGCGAATGTAGCCAATACAACGCGGCCTTTCGCTTCGCCTACAGCTTGTTTAATAGCAGGACCTACGGAGCTTTCAGAGCCTGTAGTACCTGGTTTTTCTACGTTTGTAGAGTCGGACATCAACGCTAATACGCCTTTATTGCCGAGCTCAGCAAATTTGTGCATATCCATCAAACGGCCATCAACTGGGGTTTGGTCGATTTTAAAGTCCCCTGTGTGAAGTACAGTACCGATTGGTGTATCAAAGTACACAGCGCAGGAGTCAGGAATGGAGTGGTTTGTTTGGATAAAGCCAACCTTAACTTGACCAATTTGCACTTCATCGCCTGCTGCAATAGTACGAAGACATTTTGGAGATACTTTATGCTCTTTGAATTTGCCTTCAATCAAACCACAAACAAGGTTTGTTGCATATACTGGGCAATTGATTTCCTTCATAAGGTACGCCAAGGAACCGATATGGTCCTCGTGACCATGCGTGATAACGACTGCTTTTACGCGGTCCTTATTCTCGATGATATAGCTCATGTCAGGAATAACGATATCTACGCCAAGCATATCTTCGCTAGGGAATGCAAGGCCCGCATCAAGAACGATGATTTCATCTTCATATTGGAAGATGGTCATATTTTTACCGATTTCGCCAAGGCCGCCTAACGGAATAATTTGGAATTTACCCTTGTTAGCGCCATTTGGTGTACGACCTACTAATTCCACAGGAGCCTCTTGATTATTGCGGTTTGTGGAACGATTATTTGGACGGTTGTTATTACGGTTTTGACCATTGCGACCATTATTAGTTCTCGTATTGCGTGTATTTTCACTACGTTCACCACGTGGTGCACGAGTTTGGCGAGGTTTACGTTCTGTACGTTCTTGACCTTCACCTTGCTCAGCATTGCGACGGGTATTTGTACGGCGTGTCGTATTAGTGCGACCACCATTTGCATTTGTACGAGTATTTGTACGGCGTTGGCGTGTTGTGCCTTCACCTTCACCAGTCGCGTATTGACGAGTACGACCTTCGCCAGCAGGACGACGTGTATTAGTGCGGCGGCGAGTTTGTTTATGTTCGCCTTCAGACGCAGCTGTACGAGTAGCAGTTTTCGCTACTGTTGGTTCTGCTTTCACTTGTGCAGTAACCTGATTATCTGTTGTATTCACAGTTCCTCCTAAAATTTTGTTCATTATTTTATTTAACATAGTTTCTTTTCTCACCTATCACTTGAATTGATCTATGCTATGGAGGCCACACAAAGAAAAAGGCGCTAAAATACTAGCGTCTCGTCAAATGGGCGCAAAAATGCGCTATCAATTTTTGCCGTTCCTAGTGTTGTTGTGACCATTTGCCATAGCAAATGAGTATATTGCCATCATTAGACATGTCAGCCGCGACGGGTACGTTCTCTTCGTTCCAATCTAATGAGTTTTGCAATATAATCCGATCGATTTTGATGAAAGCCTCGCTTTCATACGTTATGTCTATTGTAACATAAAAATAGCGTTAACAAAAGAGGGTAGCCCCCATGTTAACGCTATTTCGATATATCATATTCTATTTGTCATCGTCTGGCATAGTTTTGTAAAAGCCTTCTATACGCCAAGCACCATTCTCTTCAATGACAGAAATATAGCGCTTCATCGGCGTGGATTCTACAACACCGGCGCCAACCTTTGTAGTTTGTAGATTTGCATCAAAGACAATTCGTTTCAAATCCCCTGTGCGACTCACTCGTGTAACACCTAGGGACACTACATCCACCTTTGGAGCCTGTTTCATGGACTCTAGCCATTTTTGCTTCTCCACTGGATTTGTACTAGCTTGGCTCATGATATAGGTGAAAGCCTTATCATAATCCTTGTTATTTACGGCATCAAAATAATTTTGTACAGAAGCTCGTGCCGCTTCCGCACTACCTTCACCAACGATAGCGTTTGTAAGCCATCCGTCAGGGAATACTTCATTAGCTGGGCCCATCGAACGTAAAGATACACCAAATACACAAATTACAACCACAAGTATACCTACAAGAACGCGTGTTGTAAGAGCACTGCTCGTAGGAGATACTTTCATAATAGATGCCAATCGCTTGTCTATAACAAGATGCTGCAACGCATTACCATATTGATTGTCTTGAGGCTGACCTTTTAAGCATAATAAGCCTAATACGATCAGTGGCCCTACAAAGGGAATGAGAAACAGCAACAATGTAGCACTACTTTTACCCGTATCATGGAGACGTCGTACAGATAGCGCAATCAAAGGCATCAAAGAAACTAAACTAAGTATAGCAACGATAAGACCTGCCAATCCGATTAGATACGGTCCTGTATGCAATATGGCTGTCAAACCATAAAATACCGCTAACAAGCCAATAATAGCAATATGCCACAATAATAGAAACTGGAAAAACTCCCTACGAGAAGCGCGACCATCAGTATCCATGAACTTCGTGCCCATCACATGGAGGAATGTATCCTTATAGCTTAGCTGATAATGAGACAACGGATAAATCACATCACCTTCTGGTGCAATGCGCTCCACCTCTGTTGCCACCGTATACTGTCCGCAAGTAGGACAAAACATAGCTGCCTCATCACAATAATGACGGCAAGCATCACAATAACGTTTCATAAACTTCTCTCCAAAACTCTCAATCGTTTATTACTTTAAACCTCTCAATCGTTTGTTATTTTAAATATGTATCTACCGCCTCAGCGAACCCTTGTCGATAGAGATTAGCCCCGCCGTTTGCAGGATGGCGTAAGCCAATGGCAACTAGGCCAAATTTGCCCATTGTATCAGCAGATTTTTGCCCTACTGCAAGTATAAGAGGTTCTACACCGCCTAACTCTAGATGTAACTCTAACAAGCGTTTTGTGTACTCCCAACCTAATTGTTGTTCTCTCTCCGTAGGCGTGCGGTTCGTCAATGGATTTCCATCCTTATGTGGATGAAACGGGAATATATTCCACAACAATGTATCATAGGGGGCGATACCTTTTTCTACGATAGCACTCCACACCACCGTATCAGTAGGTTCATTAAAGCCATCCTTCTGCTGTGTTCCTTTCAATAAAGAACTAGTAGGAGAACTAGTCCGTTCCAATCGAATAAACGTGACATCCTTCGCACGAATGGTTTTGTGCTTATCTAATAGCATTCTCTCACAAGTAATAGCAATACCTGTGAAGCGTCCCCCTTGATACCCTACAGCCTCAGCCACTACAAAAACCTTAGCTCGACCTAAACGAGGCAATAAATAGGCTACCAAATTATCTCGACGCACTTGGGCCGCATCAAAACCATCTGTAACGATCTCTAAATCAGGATTTACCTCTCCCCAAGGATTATGAACGAGACTACCTTGATACTGAGCAAGCCAATCTACAAAACCGCGCACCTTCTCTACTCTCTCTGCATCAAAGGACTCTATATATTCATCAAAAGACATGCTCTTCTCTAACTCAAATAAAGACATACAGCCTCCAGTTTAAATTTCATATGTTATTACCGATATATATCTACTATACATGATAATTACACGAATTGCATAAGAAATATATAGTTATATGTACTACAATCAAGATGTCACCACTCCGTTCTGGGGAAACAGGTACAGAAAGGAGGTGCACCAGTGAAAGATATTCTTATAATCCTTCTAGTTCCTATCGTGGTAAATGTGACCAGCTATCTCATTTGCAAGTGGTTAGATAGGAAATTTCATGGTGATTAACCCCGTTAGCTTAGACGACCATAAGCAATAAAAAACTCCCTCAAGTATTTCGCGGTTCTTGAGGGAGTTTTTTTGTGCTAACAGTGAATTCTTACAATCCTTCAGCTACTTATAGTATACATTATTTTAGAATTTTGTCCATTATAAAACACCCAAGCAGAAAAGTTCTTGAGTGTTTATTTTGAGATGTATATAACTGATATATAAAACTAAATATAGAACTCGATTTTGTCTTCTTTTGCCAATTGGAATTGTTCGAAGATGTGGTTCCGTATATTAACAAAGTTCGGCGATGTACGGTCGGTTCTATCGATGATGTTTACAGGGATAATAGTTTGTACTCGACCTGGGTTTGCTGCTAGTACTACAACGCGGTCCGCTAGAACTACGGCTTCTTCAATGTCGTGGGTAACGAATACAACCGTCTTGCCTTCTTCACGGCAGATACGAGAAATTTCGTCTTGCAAGTTGATACGTGTTAGTGCATCAAGTGCGCCTAATGGTTCGTCCATGAAGATAATATCTGGATCAACAGCTAGTGCACGAGCGATGGATACACGTTGTTGCATGCCCCCAGATAGTTCTGCAGGATAGCGATTACGGGCATGGTCGAGACCTACCATCTTAACGTATTTATCGATAATAGCAGGACGTTCCTCTTTAGGTACCTTTTTACTTTCAAGGCCAAGCTCAATATTGCTTTCTACTGTACGCCATGGCAACAAGCCATAGTTTTGGAATACTGTTACATATCTGAGCTGAGGGGCTTTCACCTCTTCGCCGTCGATAGTAATAGAACCAGATGTAACGAGCTCAAAGCCTGCCATAGCATTTAATAGCGTACTTTTACCAGAACCAGAAGGACCTAAGAGGCAAATAAACTCGCCTTTTTCAATATCTAAATTAATATCTTCAAGAATGGTGAGTGGTTCCCCATCTTTCATAAATTCCTTGTGTGCATTGCGCACCGAAATGTAACCCATGAGGCCACCTCCTATTTCTCAATACCCCAACGTTTGTAAATCCATTTTTCGATGAGGGATACGCCCCAATCGAGTAAAAGCCCAACGAAACCGATGGTCAAGATGGCTACCATCAATAGGTCGTTACGCAAGTTATTTCTCATATCGATGATGAGGAAGCCAAGACCTGTTTGGGAGCCTACCATTTCGCCTGTTACAAGGAAAATCCACGCCGTACCAAGGGCAATGTGAAGACCAGATGCGATGCCAGGGAATACGGCAGGCAACACGATTTTAAATAACAGTTCAGGCTGTTTAATGCCAAAGTTGCGCGCTACCTTGATGTACACAGGGTCAATATTTTGAATAGCAGACACGGTGGACAATAGTACCGGGAAGAATGCTGCGATAAAGATGATAACGATAGCCGGTGCTTGACCGATACCGAAGAATAGAACGATAAATGGCAACCAAGCCACCGGAGAAATTGGTCGAATAACTTGAACGATAGGATTGATGTAGTTCCAAATCCCCTTGTACCAGCCCAAGATTAAGCCGAGGAAGACACCAGCTACAACAGAAATGATATAGCCGATAAAGAAGCGTACTAAACTATCTGCAATGTCCTTAAAGAGAACGCCATCTCCAATGAGTTCTCCAAAGCCAAGCAACACCTTATATGGCGTTGGTAATAACGCTTCGTTAAATCCGCCGAGGCGAACGATTAATTCCCAAATCAGCCACGCTGCAATAAATGCGCCCGGCACATATGTATATTTCTTCATGGTCCCCCTCCTATGGTAACAATGTTTGATCTACAAACTCTGAATAGGCCGGCACGTTTTTGATTAAATCAATATGTGTCATGTGATGCACGAGCGCATTATACCGGTCCTCTGTAAGAGCTAAATCTTTAAATCCAATCACTTGCAAGGAACGTTCAATAACAGGATCCTTGAACTTCATGTATTTTAAGGAAATCTCCTTTTGTGCCTCTGGATGCTCATCTAAATATGTACCGGCATCGAGATAAGCCTTTGTGAAAGCTTTCGCTAAATCGTGGTGTTCATCGACGAATTTACCATTAAACACAAGGGCACAGCAAATATTGTCATGCCAGAGGTGGTCAGGATCTTCAAAGACCTTACCATTGCCCATTTCCAACGCTAGAGAACCAAATGGTTCAGCCACGCTATAGCCTGCGATTTGGCCTACCGCTAAAGCAGATGGCATTTCAGGAGGGCTCATTTCTACGACTTGTACATCTTTTTCTGTAAGACCAGCACGTTCAAGCATGAGGTCTACCAGGATTTTTTGAGTGGATTGTTTATGAGGGATGGCAAAGGATTTACCTTTTAAGTCTTGGACAGAGTTAATATCCTTATTTACGATAATAATATTACCCTCTGTATGACCCAGTGCAGCAGCACGAACATCAATGCCTTGTTCACGAGCCTTCACGCCTAGCTCAACGAGTACCGATGCAGCATCTACCTTACCTGTATTTAATGCATCCATCAGCTCTGGCCAAGATCCATATTTAACTAGCTCAACATGAACAGGACCATCTGCTGTTTCTAATTCTTTTGTAGCGAATACCGGCAACGCATGGGTAATTGGTAAATAAGCTACCCGTACAGTTTTTAATTCTTGGGCCGTCTTTGGTTTATGGTGCTCATGATAGCCATATGCTATACCACCGATAACCAAGAGAACCGCTGCAATGATTAGATACCAAGTCTTCTTCATAACTTCCCCTCTTTCTACCTCATAACAAGGGGCGTTTTTGACACATGTCATTTCTCGCACATTTCTAAAACCTAGATGAAATATGGTTTTAGAACACCTCGTTTTCAAACTTTATTTATACCCTACTATAACAATATGTATTAATTCTGTCAATAAAACACAGTAATATTATAGGTATTATTATTTAGGTGCGAAAAGTATCAATATAGGCAGTCTACTACACATATAACAATAAGCATACTAGCTAATAGCTAATAGCTAGTAGCTACTAGCAAAACAAACAAAAGATACTCACGAAATACAAAACAGGTAGTATCCATCAGATACTACCTGTTTCTATATGCGCGTTATTCACACATTGTATTAAGTTATTTCATATATATTTAGTTATACTCTATATATTTAGTTATACTCTATATATTTACTGATATCGCATATGTATATATTTACTTGAAGAAAGACTTTTTATTTAATACATATACCTCGGATGTACCTGCTTCGCTAGATTCAGATACATTTGAATAAATAGAAGATTGACGGAAGTGCTTAATCTCTCCTTTTGGAACGATTAACATTACAGGTTTACCAGACGCGATAATCTTGTTAAACTCCTCTTCGTTAACTTGTTCCATAAGATATTTCTTGGACCATTCAGCACTGCGCTTTTTCAATTTATCTCGATCGTCCCAGCGACTTTCATCACCGTTAATCTTAATAATCTTATGACCTGTATAGTATACAGCAGCTGTACTATACCCGTTGTAGTAATAGATATCACCATCATAAGAGTCTACAACAGGCACTACATCAATATTACTACGCTGTTTTACAAATGGTTCTAAACCTTCCACAACAACGATGGAGGAAATAACCATAGTACCTAGGACAATAATACTAACAAGGCGATACCCTTTTTTCGTATACCATGCGTGGAATAAAAGGAATACGGCTACAGCCACCACAACATAGAGCAAGAAATAGAAGCCCCACGGTGCGAAGAATGAGCCCGCAACGTAAGCGATCCATAAGAGTAATGTAGGCCCCATAATAACCCATTTTATAGCTCTCGATTTACCTTTACGTATAATCTTCATAACGCCCATAGCACCAATAGCACTAAATGGAACTAAGCTGACGAATGTATATAAAGGATATTTTGTAGCCATTAAGGTATAGAATAAAAGAATGCCTACGCCCCAAGTCATATTATAGATAAAACCGGTATGTCGTTGTTTAAAGCCATCGATAATACCATAAATAACGGCACCGGTCCACGGCAGAGAAGCACCTAGGAAGATGGCGATATAATACCACCACACATTATCTTCAGGGTGTTCAGATTGTGTGGCCCGTGTTACATTGTGTAGCCCTAAGAAGCCATTGATGAAGTCTTGACCGTGAACGCTGTACATATACACATACCACGGCAAGCAGACTACACAAAAGGCAAGGATGCCTCGCCAGTCAAAGATAGCTTTCACCATCGACCAAGAGCGATTGATACCGGCAAAGACGAGCAAAATCATGCCCGGCAAAACAAGTGCAACGGGCCCCTTTGTGAGCACCCCAAGGGCCGCAAAGATATAGGCCACAATCATAGCATGTGGTTTCTGTTCCACCATCCCCTTATAGGAATAGATCATAACCATGATCGTCGTATATAGCAGTACCATGTCCGTAATAACGCCATGAGCTACGGTCCAGAACATAAGGGATGTACCAAGTACAGCGGCCCCAATTAAGCCGAGGGCCCACTTGCCGCTCATAGTGCACATCGATTGATACATTGTTGCCACTGACAAAGCGCCAAAGATAGCACTTGGTAAACGAACCACCCAATCGGCAATACCAAAGATTTTAAATCCAAGGGCAATGAGCCAATAAATCATAATCGGCTTATCGTACCAATAGGTGCCGTAAATTTGAGGCGACAACCAATCTCCGGAGAGAACCATTTCTTTAGCAGTTAACGCATAGTTAGATTCCACAGGATCGGTAACAGGCAACATATTATTGCCAAATAGATAAAAAACGAGCCATACAATAAATACGACTGGCGTTAATCGTGAAAGTTTCATAAGGGCCTCCTTATCGGCGATTGCGATAGTATTTAAAGCCCAACACAGCAGCTATAATAACAAATACAACAATCATAATAATCAAGAACTCATGATTGTATTGGATTAGATCCTTCCAGTTTTCACCAAGCACTTTGCCTAAGTAAACAAGAAGGATTGTCCAAGGAATCGTACCGAGTACTGTCCAAATGACAAAATGCCACATAGGATAACGAGCCATCCCAGCTGGGAAGGAAATGAATGTACGAACACCTGGCAACAAACGGCCAAAGAATACCGCAGCGCCACCGTATTTATTAAACATCTTTTCAGCTAGCTCAAATTTATGTTCATTAAAGAATATGTATTTACCGTATTTCAAAAGGAGTGGACGTCCGCCGTACTCACCCATCCAGTAGGATAAAATAGAGCCCACAATCCCTGCTAAAATACCTACAACCATAGTCGTATGTAGATCAAATATGCCTTGAGCAATCAGATACCCTGCAAAACCTAAGACGATTTCACTAGGAATAGGAATATTAGCATTTTCCAAAACCATTGCAATAAACATGGCTGCATAGCCATACGTTTCCATAAACGAAATAATATATTCCACTGTTTTACCCCTTTTAAATCCCCATATGGGTTCCATATGCACAAAATTTTGCACATAGTATTTTCATTGTTATCATACCTATTCGGTATACCTTATATTTTACCATAATAAAAAGGCCCTCACCACAGGGGAAAGCCTTTTTACTATTTAACTGTATGCGATTATTGCAATTCAGTAGTTTGAGTTGTTACTTCACGAGCCGTAGTAAATGCAGCTAGTTCTGCATCACCAGAACCAAGGATTACTTTGTTAGCTACTAGCGCGTTAGCCGCTGTTTTAGCATCTTGTAAAGTAATTCCAGCACGAGGAGCACTAATTGTGACTGATGTGCTTTTACCACCGACCGTAGAAAATGTAAGATATACAACGCGTTTTTCCGCCATGTGGGCGCCTCCTTTCACGTTTCATAAACAAGTTCTCAAATCTAGATAGAACGAGGCAATCGTTGGAATTATATAGTTCCTCTAAGATCAAATATGTCTATCTACGATTCATATCAATAAGGATGGGAATGTGTGGACTTGCGATTTCTATACCCTGTTACGACTATTTATAGGTATATAAAATCAGCAATAAGGATGTGTTTGGATCACCTACAAAAGTAATTAATCATTGTGATTAATGTCCTAAGGATACTTCATTGACGCGGACCACGTCGGACAAGCTGTGGTCATACAAGGCTGCCAGCGCATTACCAACGGTTTTCACATTATCGTCGGACGCTTCTTCTGCAACACGAGTATAGGTTACGTCTTTGTACTTCGGCGCATCTTCGGTGCCGATGTTAAAGCGCAATACCAATTTTGTGCGTTTAATGTTAGCCATCGTATCACCTCCTTTCACCCTCTTATATTCCTGAGGGCCCCTCTCGACAACCCCCTCTAGAGTAATTACGGTAATCATTGTGAAAGTTTGGGAACTACGGCTCTAACTCTGTACTTATGGAAGTAACTATATACTTCTTATACCAACTATATAACTTCAAAAGTAACTATATAGATTTCATTAAACTTCTAGCAGTATTAAAACAATAAGGTTCTTATAAATATAAAAAGACCTTTACTGTTCCTAGCTATATATAACTAGGAACAGTAAAGGTCTATAAACACTATAAAGGACCATTAGCAATAGTACCAGTATGTTAAAACACTTAAATTCAACACTATTCGGTTTTCAATGCCAACATAAAGTCATAGGCTTTAACGGCTGCTTCTGTATCCACAAAGTGTAATGGATTTAACATACGACAGAATTTAAAGAGACATTCGTGTTTACGTAAAACATCTTTCACATGTAATACAGTATCTCGAGCCGTACGAGCAGAGCTATAACCATTCATCATGGCATATAGGTAAGAAATCGGCAAATTATCTTCACGCAAGTAGCTGTGAACGAAGATCAGCAAATCCCAACCTTGCGCTGTTAATTCAGGCCAACGACGGCCATTTTCCCAATCTAACAAAGTAATCTTATCTGTATCAGGATCATAGGTAATATCTCTCATGGCAGGGCGCCCATGAGATAAACCATAGTCATGGAGTTGTCCCAATGTTTTACCAAAGATATAGAAGATATGAGTCACCATATCTTGTAAGCTATCATCATCAGGATGTTGAGCCGGCAATTCGCTATAATAGGTTAATGTTTTACCAGACCCTTCTGTAACGAAATAATGCTCTCTAAATCCAGCAATTACAGGCGCTACAGGTAGCTGTGTATTTATAAAGGATATTTTATAGAACTCATAATCAAAGGCAGCTCTAGGAGATGGTTTAATCCAACTAGAGCGGCGATTACTGATATCTTGCTTTACATAATAGGTTTTATCGTTAAACTCTACAGGAAAAACACGATGGTCTTTCTCTTGATCAATCATGCGATCGATATATTCTAATAACATATCATTCATTATGGCCTCCCCTTGTATAACACTCTACAACACTAATACTCCCATTTATACAGAATCTAAATTATTGAATACAAAACTCTCCATCTAGGCTAAGTAAGTGCACTCATTACACATAGCCTCATATTTGTTCATATCCATTCTTATTCAAATAGATTATATATCTCTATAATTAATTAAAAGTAACAACACATTAGTTGTTACTCATATAAGTGTATACAATTAATGTTTTTATTATACTACAATTATGACCTGATATCAAAAGAAAAACCCCCTAGCCTAAGCTAGGGGGTTCTTCTGGTAATTATGATAATAGGTTTAGATTTAAGACAGTACGAGGACCAACTGAGGTCATGTCTAAATCAAACGAATTAACCAACGAATTTAGTCACTGCTGCAGTATCAGTTAAGTGACGTTTAGGCATGCCCATTTCTTCAGGGGAAATGCCAAGAGCAAGACCCACTAATTGGGACATGTGCAAGATTGGCATATCTTTGCCACCGCCAACAACTTCTTTTGCTTCTTTTTGGAACATATCAAGTTGCATTTGGCAAAGTGGGCAAGGAGTTACTACGCAATCTGCGCCTTCTGTAGCTGCATCTTTGTTGATGGAGCCAGTCATTTGCATTACGGAATCATGTGCAGGGTATACAGCATGGAAACCGCAGCAATCAAGTTTACGGGAGAAGTCGATTGGTGTAGCACCGATAGCAGAGATCAAATCTGCTAAGGATGTAGGCATTTGATAATCTTCGAAGCCCAATTCAGTTTGAGGACGAAGAATATGGCAACCATAGTATTCAGCTACACGTAAACCAGTTAAAGGTTTAACAACTTTAGCTTTCAATTTATCCAAACCGTAATCGCGGATCAATACCCATAAGAAATGAGTGATATCAGTTGTACCGCGGTATTGTTTACCGATTTGAGCTAATTTTTTGTTAACTTCGTTCTTTTCTTTTTCGTTGTTATCAAGCTCGTTTTTAGCTTCACGAAGCATCAAAGTACAAGTGTTACATACAGTTAAAAGGTTCAAACCTTTTTCTTCTGCCAATGCAATGTTACGAGCATTTGTAGCAAGTGTAATTTCTGGAGCGATGTCTTGAACGTGGGACGCGCCGCAGCAAGTCCAGCCGTCAAGCTCTTCCAACTCGATGCCTAATTTTTTAGCTACAGCAACTGTTGCTAAGTAGTCTTCTTTGGCAGCGCTTTCAAGAACGCAACCTGGGAAAAATGCGTATTTCATTATTTGCTTACCTCCTCAGCTGCTTTCATAAGTCTGCGAACACCATCAATACCATTTACAGGTTTTTGAGGTACTACAAGTTCGAATGGATTGATTTTGCTGTGTTTCCACAAACGTAAAGCATAGAATGCTTGTTTAGCGGAATCAACAACACCATCAGATTTCAAGCTCATAGAAACTTCTTTCAAGCGACCAGTTTTGTAGAGATCGTCTTTGAAAGCAACTGCATGGCGAACGCCTTTGCTGTTAGTAAGACCAGCTTTTGTAGCTTCTTTACGCAAGTTGGAAATATCTTGAGCAGGTTTTAAGTGTTTAGGGCAACGGGAGATACAGTTCATGCAGTGAACACATTTCCAAAGACCGTTGTCGAATGCAGGTTGAATGTGAGCCATAGGTGCATCATCACGGCTATCCAATACGAAACGGTTAGCTTTTGTGAATACATATGGTTCTAAGAAATCATCTTGACGTGCAGTCAATTTGTTACATTCAGATGCGCAGCAACCACAAAGGATACATTCTGTACCAGCAACGAATTTTTTGAAGTCAGCTGGAGTTTGGCGAACGATTTTGTCACCTTCGTTGAATTCTGCTTTAAGGAAGATCCAAGGAGCAACTGTTTTCAAACGATCAACTTTTGCTTCCCAGTCAACAACTAAGTCACGGATAACGCGGAAGTTGCCAATAGGTGCAATTGTCAATTCATCAGTACCATAACGTTCTGTTAATTCGTCGATTTTAGCTTCGCAACCAAGCATTGCTTCGCCATTTACACGAATGGAGCAAGCGCCGCAAACTGCGGAACGGCAAGCTGCCAAGAATGTTAAAGTTGGATCTTGAGTATCTTTAATTTTTTGAAGGCCCCAAAGAATTGTACGGTCAGCTTCATAGTCGAATTTGAAAGTCTGTACAAACGCGCGACCTTGTTGGTAACGGTGAATATGGTAGGTGATTTGTCTCATCTTAGTACTTCCTTTCTTGTGGTTCGTATTTAGTGAACACTACGTCGCGTTCAGTCAATTCGTACTCGCCGTTAGCACCCAATTTGATCAAAGAGTGTTTTAAGTATCTTTCATCATTACGTTTTGGATGGTCTTCACGGATATGAGCACCACGAGATTCACGACGGTGTAAAGCGCCCATAGCAATAGCTTTAGCTACTGTTAACATGGAACCGATTTCACAATAGTTAACGAATGCCATGTTGTAAGTACGTTCAGGGTCACCTACATAACAAGTTTTGTAATCTTCGATCAATTGATCGATTTCTTTTAATGCTTCAGTAATACCTTCTTCATTACGGAAGATACCTACTTTGTTCCACATTGCATCAGCCAATGCATCGCGGATTTCAACTACTGGACGGCCACCTTCACGAGTTGTTACTTCAGTGAATTTTTCTTCCCAGTGTTTAGCAGCTGCAGCTAATTCTGCATCTACGTTAACTTGTTCATGTGTTTCAGCATAGTCAGCTGCACCAGCACCGGATACTTTACCGAATACTACGCCGTCTGCCAAGGAGTTACCACCTAAACGGTTAGCACCATGGATGGAGATACAAGAAGCTTCGCCGGAGGAGAACAAACCAGGCAATTCACATGCACAAGTTTTGTAATCTACTACGTCGATACCGCCCATTGTATAGTGACATGTAGGACGAATAGGTACTGGTTGAGTCAATGGATCGCAATGTTCGAAGCACATAGCCAAGTCACGGATACCATGAAGTTTTTCGATGATAACTTCAGGTCCTAAGTGACGAAGGTCAGCTACTACGTATGCGTTAAGACCAGAACCGAAACCACGACCTGCAGCGATTTCATCTTCGATTGCTTTCGCTACAACGTCACGGGATGCTAATTCCATTTTGTTAGGCGCATATTTTTTCATGAAACGTTCGCCTTCAGCGTTAAGAAGGTAACCACCTTCACCACGAACCGCTTCGGACATCAAGATACCAGTACGACCAAGACCAGTTGGATGGAATTGAATCATTTCCATATCTTTCAATGCATTACCAGCGCGGAACGCTGCTGCCATACCATCGCCTGTGGAAAGGAATGGGTTAGTAGTACGAGTCCAGAAGATACGGCCTGCACCACCAGTAGACAAGATAATAGCTTTAGCTTTAATTTGTTCTACGCGACCTTCTTTCATGTTCCAAACTACAGCGCCACCAACGTGACCTTCTGCAGATTTAACAAGATCTAAAAGGTACCATTCTTGTAAGAAGTGTACGCCTTCTTTCAAGCATTGTTCGTAAGTTGTGTGCAAAATAACGTGACCAGTTTTATCCGCAGAGTAGCAAGTACGTGGATAGGATTGACCACCGAAGTTACGTTGCGCAATTTTGTTTTCTTGAGTACGGGAGAATGGAGCACCCATGTGGTCCATTTCAAGTACGCCTTCTGGACAACGAGAGCAGAAGAATTCGATCGCATCTTGGTCGCCAAGATAGTCAGAACCTTTTACTGTGTCGAAAGTATGTGTTTCGATTGTGTCTTCAGCTGCAACGTTGTTCAAACATGCATTTACACCGCCTTGCGCCATTGCTGTTGCAGAGCGAGTTGGGAAAATTTTAGTAATAAGAGCTACATTTAAGCCTTTGCGACGACCAACTTCAAGAGCCGCGCGTTGACCAGCGCCACCGCTACCTACTACTAGAACATCAAACTGTTCCATAATGACCTCCTCATAACTACCTATTAATAAGAAAACTTGTTAGACTATCTCATTTCAAAAACTTATAAAAATTTTTGATAACCTAATCATTTTTCTTTCAAGAAAAGCCCCATACTTATGCGACTTTTCTTATAGCTTTACATATAATTATAGAGAGCATTTTGTATGATGTCTAAACCCTATTATGCATAATTAATTTCGATTAATCTAACTGATAATTTATTTCACTTAGTGTTTTTCTTGTTTACATATGAACATTTAAAATAGATTTATGAATATTTCATACAGGAAGTTAAGGATATTACGAAAGTAATTCGGTTCCGAAATTTTTGTATATTTTTATTTCCGCTAGACCCTTAACAAGTCTTATTAATACTGACTTTATAAGATTACCAAACTGTTCATAATAATTAATATCCGTTAAATTCCTACTAAAACTACCTAGATTTTAATCATCGAAAATCATCAAATTTCTACGGCTATTATTGGTATTTAACTCTCTGATAATTATTATCATAAGTTTTTTTAGTGATTTCTTTCACACTCGCCAAAATTGGCAAAATCCTGTCCATCTATGCGCATACGGCAATCTTCGATATAGTTCATCTTCATTCATTAGCAGAATTCATTAAGTTTCAAGTTTTCTTCGTTTTTAAGCTCTCAAAACATGAAGAACAGGCTTATAAACTCGCATATACATTCATCTTTTGCTCATTCCTGTTGTATAAGGTATGATAATAGATAAATAAGTTATATAATATTATATATATAGTCAACTCTATATGGTGTTGTGGCTTTCACCAAAATGAAAGCATATATATATAATGACTATATTAATGTAGTTGGAGAGCTATATTTTTAACTCATACATAAGGAGAACAGAGAATGAAAATTTTACTTGTAGAAGACGAAGAAATGCTGAATGGCATTACGGCCAAATATTTGCGTGCAGAGAATATGACAGTTGATACATGCTTCAATGGTCAACAAGCTATCGATTATGTAAATACATCTAGCTATGACGTTATCGTTATGGATATCATGATGCCAGTCCTTGACGGCATTAGCGCTCTTGCACAAATGCGCAACGACGGCAATACAACACCTGTATTGCTTTTAACTGCAAAAGATTCCTTACAAGATAAAGTTACAGGCCTCAACACAGGCGCTGACGATTACCTTGTAAAACCTTTCGATCTTGAAGAATTAACAGCTCGTATTTATGCATTGGCTCGTCGTAATGCACGTCATGCACAAAACGATATCCACGTAGGTCCGCTTACAATCAATGTGCCTCAACGTACTGTTAAACGCGATGGTGAAACAATCACATTGACTGCCAAAGAGTTCGACCTCTTATTCTATTTAGCAAGTAACGAAAACATCGTATTATCCCGTCAACAAATTCTTGACCATGTTTGGGAATACGACTATGAAAGCTACTCTAATCTTATCGATGTATACATCAAAGATTTACGTAAAAAGATCGATACTGATGAGAATGTAAAACTCATTCAAACAGTTCGTGGAGTAGGGTATGTCCTCAAAACCGAAAACTAATGATCCTCACCGAGATCTAGACACCATGTCTGGGGCAGCTACCGATTTATTTAATCGGCTGCCCCTCACTTTTAAAATTATGTCTTGGTATACCATCTTTTTGCTCATCATTTTGATGGTTGCCTCTGCCTGGATTTATGCCTACACGCACGAATCCGACAACAAAGAAGTGCGGGAGCGCTTACAGCAGCAAGCAATGATCATGGCTACGGATATTCGCAAATTTAAACCGTACCAAGATAATACATTCTTCTTTGTTTCTACCCAAGACGGCTATATTATTAAAGGCGCCTTACCAGACGGCTTCCCGAATCAAACAGTCCTCTCCTTAGGACAGGTTGGAGAAATTGCTGTTGGTGACGACACATTCTATTACTACGATACGCCGGTTAACGAACCAAACTATCGTGGTATTTTGCGTGCTGTTACAAAGGTAAAAACAGCCTCTAAAAAGACAGAAAACCTATTATATAGTTTATTATTAGGTGATGTTATCTTCTTGTTGATTTCATCACTAGGTGGTTATCTATTCATCAAAAAAGGCCTCAAGCCGGTCCGAACCTTGACGAAAACAGCTAAGGTTATCGGCAAGAACAATGACTTGAGCCGCCGTATTGATATTCCATCCCGCACAGCGCGAGATGAAATCTACGAGCTTACCACCACATTCAACCGCATGATTTCAGGTCTGGAAGACTCCTCTAATCGGGAGAAACAGTTTAGTTCTGACGTATCTCATGAGTTGCGTACACCAATTGCTGTTATTAAAGCAGAAAGTGAATTCGCTTTAAAATACGGCCGTACAGAGGACGATTTGCGAGAAGGCTTAACACATATCTTAGAACAAGCCAAGTTTATGACTAACCTCGTAAGTCAATTGCTCGATGTAGCGCGCCTAGAGAACGCTCACGAACTCAACTTAGCACCTGTAGATGTATCGTTGATGTTAACCAATATGGTTCATGACTATACACGACTTGTTGCAGAAAATACAGAAAAAAAGATTTCTATCACATCCAATATTCAACCGCATATGAGTATCGTGGCTCATGAAGTGTCCTTACGTCGTGCCATTACGAACTTGGTGGACAATGCCATCAAGTTTACGAATTCCACCATCGACATTTCAGCCAAGCTTGCCGGTGGTGAACTTGTTATTACGGTAACAGATAACGGCATCGGTATCGAGCCAGAAAACCTTGAGCATATTTGGGATCGCATGTATCAAACAGAACAATCTCGAAATAAAAAATCCAACCATGGCATTGGCCTTGGTCTATACTTTGTAAATAAGGTTATTAACTTGCACCACGGCACAGTTACTGCCACCAGTGAACCACAAGTTAAAACTACATTTACAGTACGATTACCGTACAACAAAACTGAAGAATAAACAAAAAACGCTAGCAACGAGAAATTCTCGTTGCTAGCGTTTTTGTATCATTTAGCGTTTAATTGTTTAGCCTATAAATTGTTGCCACAATGGCATATACACATATTCTAGGAAAGTCCACACAACAAGACCTGCTATAGCACCAACAATGGCCCCATTAATACGAATCCAACTGAGGTCATCCTCTACCTTAGATTCGATAAAGTAAATAAACTTCTCTGTGCTTAAGCCACCCAGAACTTGGCGTATGATAGTTTCAATGAGGTCATAGCCTTGTTCAAGCACATATACACCAATATTGTGCAATGTATCTTCTATACGGTTTCTTAAATCTTCAGATTGACCGTATACGGTCCACAATTCAAGGGCGATATTAACTAATACTTGAGCTGGTGTTTCCCCATTTTCATCCCCTACGAGTAATAATTCCTCTACATACGGGCATAAATGGTTTTCAATGACAGATTCCCAGTCTTGTTCGCGAATCCACCGTTCCCACGCTTCATCGAGGGCATTACAAACTTCGCGATTATCTTCAATATTGCGAATCGGATCAACCCATTGACGAAGCCATGCAGTCCGTTCAGGACTATTTGGTCGCTTCCAATTCTCAAGCATAGCATAGGCTTCTTGAACGATAGCCTGTGCCAACTCATGGTAGTTCACCACATCAGTCGCTTCAGACATGGAGATGAGGAAATCAGACCAGAACCCTTTTCTCTTTTTCTTATGAGCCTCTTCTGCTACAACTGCTGTAAGCCATGTCACCATAGCCGGATGGTTGATACGTTCTTGAACTACGTCCAACACCTGTACAACCATGCCTTCGTAGCGATTATGTTCACATAAGTCGAGTAAAACGTGCTTCAAAACAGGTACTAAAGAATGTTTTTGAAGCAATCCACGAATGCGTTTTGCCCCCCATTGAGCCCATTCCTCAGTCGTTTGAGATTTCCATAATAGATGTAACCCTTGATGGATCACTAGGCGCGCTGCCCTTTGACCTTCTGGAGATAACAGGAATTTTTCAAACAATGGTACAAATTGAACATTGCTCAACAATACTTTACACCGTTCCTTAGTAAGCATCTTTGTCTCAACGAGCTTGATAACACCGTTGATGAGACGATCCTTATTACGAGGAATTAATGCTGTATGATATGGGAAGCCTAGTGGCTTACGGAATAAAGCAGTTACTGCAAACCAGTCTGCCACACTACCGATAAGTGCGGACTGCACAGCCCAATAAAGAGGCTGATACCAGCTTTCACGGCCATAGAAAAATTGACCTATGAAAACAAAACAGTACAATACGGCAGTCAAACCAAGAATACCATTAGCACGTTGCCGTAAAGTGAGGGATTTCAAATAGCGAATCATTTGAGCACCCCCTCTACCAAAAGGTATAAACCGTAGAATATACCCCCTAAAACAGCCCCTACGAGGGAACCATTAATACGAACCATTTGAAGGTCATAGTACATCTTACCACGTACAATTTGAGTGATTTCCGCAGGTGAATAGCGAGATAATTCCTGTCCTACCACCTTATCGATGAGAGGATTCAATTTTTGTAACCACGGAATGCTACGAAGCAAGAAGAACCGTTCAAAGGGCGCTTGCTTATCTGGGTTCAACAAGATTTCTGTACCGAGCACATTAAAGCGGCCGATAACAATGTCCATGAGGCGTTTCCAGTCCACAGTATCACCGTCGATGAGCTTGCCTTCCCATTCTTCAAGAACCATTTTAATCCATTGATCTTTGTGCTCTTCAATGAATGCTTGCCACTCTGCATTAGTTTCTAAATTATTGAAGAAACGAATAGCTTGGCCCCATACATAACGACCTAAATCCGAATCGATAGACTCGTTATCCTTTAGGAATTGAACCGCCTTTTTCTGTACCGTTTCTACCAATCGTTCTGGTGAAAGTCCATCACCGCCAAAGGCAATGGCTAATTCACGGAAGAAAGAATCCTTCGTATAGGTTTTCATAATGTCTAGCATAACGCGGTACAAGTACGGATATACCTGATTCGACGCAATGACACGCTGACAAGTACGGTTAAAGTAAAGCCAGAAAATACTCGCCGTATGGCGCTCTAACATACAACGGCCAAACAAGATAACGAGGGGTGTCGCCTTCCAGTTGGTAACACCTTTATAAATAGCCTTGTTGATTTCTTGGCGCATTGGCTCTATATCCATATGAGATAAAACCTGATTACCTACGCCATACAAGATATCCCGAATTTGACCTTGTCCTACATCGCTCATACCATATTCAATAATACGGACCATGACGCGTTCCTTTTTGATGGCATAATACATCTGTGGCACACGCAATAACTCTTCACTGAGCATAGTGCGCCCCATTTGAATGAGCCGCTCCTTGCTGCGCGGCAAAATAGCCGTCTTAAAAGGAATTCCCAAAGGCTTCGTAAAGAGTGCTGTTACCGCATACCAGTCCGCCAAGCCACCAATCATAGCCGCCCCAGATACATGCATGATAAACGCCCAGAACGTATCCTGTCGTTGTGGATATGCAATTAAAAATATAATAGCCATGACAACCAATAGGGTGGTTGCCACTGGTTTAGTTTTCATCATCACTTGATCCTAACTTACTAAATTACGTATACAGACTCTCCCCATATAACGTAGTGACCATATAGGCCACGAACTTTCACATACTACAACTTATGAAAGTATATTTAGAATGTGCATTCATCGCCTTCTTTTTGAGGTTCCCATACAGGGACATCCCCAAAGAGAGATTTAAAATACACAGATGGTGTCCATAGTGGGCCATTAAGATGCATCGGAATAAAGGCTTTTTTCACCTCTACGCGGCGTAAAAACTCAATGGCGCCCCACTCCATAGCGTCTTCCAAACGATTATCAACAGGGAACATCGCTACATCGACAGATAACCCGTCCAATTCTTTGAACTCACGCCACGCCATGCGCTTTGCATCAGCATTATTCTCTGGCGTGTCACCAAGCCAATGCCACCAATTGAGGTCACCGGCGTGGAAGATAGAATCAGAATCGATGTTAGCAGTATTTGTCTTTACGTAGAAAGAACCGCCTTCATCGGTACTACCATACATATGAATGCCTACATCATCTAATGTAGCATCATGACCTGGACGCATGGTAATGCATTTCTTTACCTTGCCGTCTAAGGGCACATCTTGATGGCAAATGTAGCGCGTTTGAGGGCCATCAAACTCTGTAATGGATGGATTAAAATGATCTGCATGAACATGGCTTACAAAGAACCAAAGCTCACGACCACGCTTTGCTAATTGCCAAACAATATTATTAGGATCTTTATAATAATCAAACACATAGCAACGCTTACCGTCGTCTACAAGAAAGCCGCTATGCGCTAAAAAAGTAACATTCAACATTATTATCAATACCTCTCATTTATTGAGAATTTATATCATTCGTATTGTTTATTATACCATATTTTTCTTAATACATGGCACAAACAAATGGCTATTTATATCATATATAAGGGCAGAAATGCCGCTGTCGCTTCTTAAATGCGGCCAGCGGCTTTCATATAGTCGATATATTGGTTCCCCCATTTTTCAAGAGATGCGAGAACCGCTTTAAACTCTGCCCCCACTTCGGTAAGGCTATATTCTACCTTAGGTGGAATAGTACCATATACTTCACGATGAACTAAACCGTCATCCTCCATTTGTCGCAGAGCTCTCGTAAGAGTGGCTTGCGTAATTGGATATAAGCGGCGCTCTAACTCACGGAAGCGCACAGGACCTTCAGATAATTCGTGCATGATCAATAAAGACCATTTGCCGGCTAATAACTTTTGGCTCGTTGCATAGGGACAGCGGCCCACTAAATCATGAACATTTACGAGTTGCTCTGCCATGGTGATTCTCCTTTTCGCTCTAATATAATTCAAATGTTATCACATATTTTTACTATTTCAAGCATTTTATGGTATCTTTTTTTAGGGTACAAATATTTATGTTCGCTAATATTACTATATACACAAAAGAACCGCTAGTTACAAAACTAGCGGTTCTTTTCTTTACCATACTAAGTACGCTACTAAACGAACACTTTTAAGAAGCAAGAGATATTATAAATCAATGTCACTTATTCCCTAAAATTTAGTCGTCTGCCAAAATCATAATAATGTTTTAATAAAAGATTCCATTTCCATCGGTTTTACAACAGGCTCAAAGCGCCCTACCACATTACCTTTACGATCTATAACAAACTTAGTAAAGTTCCACTTTACCTCATCGTCCTTTAGATAGTTAGGATCAATGCCATTGAGATAGTCTGTAAGCATTTCTGTCTTATCACTAGGCGGGAACCCTTTAAATGGTTGCTCTTTAATCATATATTTGAATAAATCCAAGGCACTTTCATTACGCACATCAGATTTACCCATCACAGTAAAAGTAACCCCATAATTTACCTTGCAAAAGGATTGAATTTCGGTATTAGAACCAGGCTCTTCCTCGCCAAACTGGTTGGAAGGGACCGCAATAATTTCTAAACCTTGTTCGTTGTATTTCTTATAAAGAGCCTCTAACCCCTCATATTGGTGAGTAAATCCACACTTACTTGCCGTATTAACAACAATAAGAACTTTGCCTTCAAAATTTTGTAGCGATTGCAATTCACCAGACGTATTAGGCAGAGAAAATTGATATACAGACATAGTAACTCCTAACTTTCACAATAAAACTAATATTATATTAATAATGTTTTTATATCGTAATTAAATTTAGCTGTAGTCTCAGCCGCAGTTTTTTGCCATTCTGTAGGTGCTGTACCGTCTTTTTCTAGGAAGAATCCAGAGTCAAGGTAACGAATGATAATATAGTTGGAATCCTTTTGATCAAAGCCATTACCACGACTGAAATCGATACCATGACCTGTATTGCGCGTTACGATGGCTTCTAATAATGGCAAGGTAATGGCATTCAACGTGATTTTCATATCACATTTGTCGAAAATCTTTTTGAAGAAGGAGCTAGGTTTTTCTTCCTTATAGACTAACAATTTGCTAATCGTACCATTAGAGGCACATACTACGCGGCGAATTTCATTAATAGGGATATCTACCTTACCATTTGAGATAACACCATTTTTAATGGTAATTTCTCGTTTTCCTATGTAGGAGTAATCAAGTGGCAATTGAAGGGTATCTAAATTTGCAGGGAAGTCTGCTGTCAATTTATGGCGAGCAAAGGCAGCAATGATTGCTTTTGTTTCACGAATATTATGACCAGCATTAGAACCTTTACGGTCAGTGTCTAAATCTTGACCTTCTATGTTTTTCCAATTATGGTCTCTAAATATAATCGAATAGTTACTATTTGAATTTAAATATCTTGTAAGATATAGCTCATTTACGTCATCAAAATCAATATCAGTCGTAACAGTACCATTTGCATCTTTACAGAGTACACCATTGTAACTAATTGTTAACGTACGATCATTACTTTCAAAAACAACAGGATTTTTGTCGAATACAGAAATCATAGCCCTCTCCTTTTCACGACTCCAAACACAATGATACTTGTATGTATCAAGTGCATTTACGTAATACATTGATTAAGTACATTAATCAACTTTATTTAACCTAATCATACACCTTCTATATAGATTTATACAAACAAAAAAGCTGATTCCGAAGAATCAGCTTTTTCTATTTCATTGAAATGTTTCAAATGAAGTTGTAGTTAAA
Source organism: Veillonella sp. ZSJB6 (assembly GCF_051549505.1). Taxonomy (NCBI): domain Bacteria; kingdom Bacillati; phylum Bacillota; class Negativicutes; order Veillonellales; family Veillonellaceae; genus Veillonella; species Veillonella sp. ZSJB6. Next base: position 398,289 of record NZ_JBPUGE010000002.1, read on the forward strand.
ATTAGATGCTTTCAACAGCAGCGATAGCTGCAACGTCTACAACGTCTTGAGCAGAGCAACCACGAGAAAGGTCATGAACTGGTTTAGCCAAGCCTTGAATCAATGGGCCAAGAGCATCAGCGCCGGAGAAGCGTTGTACCAATTTGTAACCAATGTTAGCAGCTTGAAGATCAGGGAAGATCAAGATATTAGCTTTACCAGCTACGTTGGAGCCAGGAGCTTTCTTTTCTGCTACGGAAGGAACGATGGAAGCGTCCAATTGCAATTCGCCGTCGAATTTGAAGTCAACGTTGCGTTCTTTCAAGATGTTAACAGCTTCAACCACTTTGTCTACTTCTGGAGTGGAAGCAGAACCTTTTGTGGAGAAGGACAACATGGATACGCGAGGGTCAGCCATGCCAACAACTTTGCGAGCTTTTTCTACAGTGGATTCTGCGATATCAGCCAATTGTTCGCTAGTTGGGTTAGGCAATACGCCGCAGTCGGAGAATACGAGCATACCGTCGTCACCATATTCTTTTTTGCTTGTGAACATGAACATGGAAGAAGATACAGTTTTAAGACCTGGTTTAGTACCTACAACTTGTAGTGCAGCGCGCAATACGTTTGCAGTTGGGCAACCGGAACCAGCAACCATGCCATCTACTGCGCCAAGACGAACGAGCATAGCGCCGAAGAATAAGCAGTCACCTTTCATAGTTGCGTCAGCTTTTTCAGGAGTCATGCCTTTTTTAGCGCGCAATTCTACGAATGTATCAACCATTTCTTGGTAACGATTATAGTTAGCTGAATCGATAATTTCAGCACCTTCGATGGATACGCCAACAGCTTTAGCAGCTTCAGCGATTTCTGCAGGGTTACCAACAAGTACAGGTGTTACGAAACCTTCTTTCAAAATGATTTCAGTTGCTTTCAATACGCGTTCATCTTTGTATTCTGGCAACACAATTTTTTTACCTAATGGTTTTACTTGGTCTTTTAACTTTTGAATTAAATCCACGATTTTTGCCTCCTTAACATTGGCTTATGCCATATCAATACTATTATTATAGCAAATTCAACCTATAGGTAAAAGTAAAATTTATTTTCTAAGCCTATTATTCTAATTTTTATACTATCATTTTGATAATGGTAAAAGTTAATCTCATAACGTTACAATTAACAGCGAGTTGAATACTCCCCATGTAAAACGTTACAATTATAGTAATGAACCGCTTAATAACAGTAAGGACACAAATTTTAACGTTCTAATTAAGACAACTACTTTTGGAGGACTCATGGCCAATACAGAAACGACAATCAACGCAGTTATCAATCCCCAAATCAATGATGCTCCCATAGATATAGAGAAAACGATTAAAGCTTTAGAGCACAATAATTTCGTAGTTCATTATTTTGAAACAGGCACTGAGGCTGTTAATTATTTACAATCTCGCATTCAAAATAAACGAGTGGCTATCGGCGATTCCCGCACCTTATTAGAGCTCAAGGTTCATGATGCTTTATCCAAGGTCAACGACGACATAACAGATATTCAACGTCCTCTCCCTGGTGAAAGCTTCCGGGACACTGCATTACGCACCATGGGCCGCGATGTATTTCTCACCTCTGTAAATGCATTATCCCAAACAGGGGAGATGGTCAATATCGACGGCACAGGCAATCGTGTGGCAGCGTCTCTATTTGGTTCCCAAGAGGTGTTCTTTGTGCTTGGCACTAACAAGATTACCCCTGACTTAGCATCTGCTATTTATCGAGCACGAAATGTAGCAGCACCGCTAAACAGCAAGAAGAATAAGAAAAGCTCCCTCAATCCTTGTGCCAAATTAGAAGAAAAATGTTATGACTGTGGTTCTCCGGATCGTATTTGTAATGCTTTAACAATTTACTACAAAAAGATGCGCAACATGCAAACTATGGAGATCATTATCATCAATGAATCCTTAGGGTTCTAATGGTTTGTGGCCCATTTAGAAAATCTTGTACGCTCATCTGCCCTAATCCAGATACAACTCTATAAATAGTGGACCATCGCGGATCGATAGCACCACTTTCAAGATCACTAATATAAGATTGGGCTAAACCAGACTTATCAGCCAACTGATACTGCGTCATGCCCAATTGTCTACGCCATAGTAAAATTAATACGCCTAGTTTGTGAACCTCTTGTCGAACCTGTATATCACGACAACATAGAATAGGATTCATAGCAACCTCTATCTACTTTCACACTCAACACATGGTTATGCCTTTACTATACCCATATCGTAGGTTGACTGACTAGTAGCAGTTGAAAAGTAATAACACAAAAGCCTTACTAAAAACTAATGTATCAATTAGTTCTAGTAAGGCTTTTTTCTATACATATTATGTTCTGTATGTTTTCAACAATTCGTGTAATTTTTGTATATATAGAGATAATTAGTACTAAACATGTACTATATTACACCAATCAGCATAGATAATATCTAGATTTGTATAGTTTCTATACATTATCCATTCATTATGAATACACTTGAATAGTAATGTTACTAGCTTATATCATTATCCGCTATAGGATTATTGGTTAGCACTTTCTTGAGCTTTTTTGATTTCCATGTATTTAACCATGCCATCCACAGCTTTTTTAGCTTCGCGCATCGCCAATACTACAGTAGCCGGTTTATGTACAACGTCACCGCCAGCGAACACGCCATCACGGTTAGTCATGCCATATGGATCTTCAGATGTAATGATGTAGCCTTTTTCGTCTACTTTTAGGTTATTACCTTCGCCGATAAGACGAGCATTTGGTTTATGACCAGCAGCGATGATGATTTTATCTACAGGCATAACTTGGAACTTACCAGTACCGTGGATGCCTGCGCCATCTTCGTTAAGAGCCATCACTTCATATTTGAAGCCTTCTACCTTGTCTTTACCTTCTACGCCTACTGGAGAAGCGAACCATTGGAATTGAACGCCTTCAGCACGAGCTTCTTCGTATTCAGACAACAATGCTGGCATTTGTTCTTGGCTACGACGGTATGCTACAGTAACAGATTCACAACCTAAGCGTACGCATGTACGAGCCGCATCCATCGCTACGTTACCACCACCAATGATAATTACGCGGTCCCCTTTTTTAACAGGAATTTGAGCTTCATCAAGCTCGCCATTTTCTACAAGCTGTACATTAGTCAATAAGTACATAGCTTGGAATACGCCATGCACTTCATCGTTTTCCATGCGTACTTCTTGAGGAATATGTGTACCAGTACCGATAAAGATGGAGTCAAAACCTTCAGCGAAGAGTTCGTCCAATGTTTTATCTTGACCGATAAATGTGTTACATACGAATTTAACGCCTAAACCTTCAAGACGTGCGATTTCACGACGTACAACGGATTTAGACAAACGGAATTCAGGAATACCAAATAAAAGTACGCCACCTGGTTCAGATTGACCTTCAAATACAGTTACATCATAACCAAGCTTAGCGATATCGCCAGCTACAGACAAGCCCGCAGGGCCAGAACCTACAACGGCAACCTTACCAAGATCTTGTTTAATTTTCTTAGGTTTGCGAAGTTCATTGATGCTTTCAAAATCTGCAGCAAAACGTTCCAATTTACCGATGTTAATAGGCGGTTTTTTCGCCTTGTTCATGATACAGTTACCTTCGCATTGGTTTTCGCGCGGACATACGCGGCCACAGATGGATGGCAAGTTTGTACGTTCTGCCAAGATATCGTTGGCTAAGCCGAAGTTACCGTTCGCGATAGCTTGGATGAAACGAGGAATTTCGTTTTCAATAGGGCAACCCATACGGCACAATGGTTTTGGACAATTTAAACAACGTTTCGCCTCAGCGAGCGCTTCCTCCATTGTATAATCCGCATCAAAATGTAGTGGTTTTAATTCGTTACTCATGGCACATGCCTCCTAACAAGGATCCAGTACTATACTTATACAGCGTTGCATGTACCTGAACAATCCGATGAGCCCTCTCACATAGGGATGTCGCCACATGCTGCTAAGATTTATCTTTTGTAACCATTCGATAGACGTGTGGTCACTGGTCAGACACACACTATTCTATAGTATATTCTAAATTGTGAAAGTCCCAACAGTCAAGCAAATAAAGCACCTTTTGTATACGAATATAGCCCCTATTCATGCAAGGATTGCATAGAAACGAATGGTAAGGTAACAGCAATTCTTAAGTGTATATTTACATATATATCCATGCATGTATACTGATAATAGACAGAATAATTGATTTGCACCACATTAACATACACTCATAGATGTTGATGACACCGAACTGATATATATAATTACACAAGATTTCTTATGAATCTAGCAGAATGTAAGAGGTTCACTATGAACACAGTAGACTTTACTAAAACATACTATATCGATCGCCGCGGTTCTCATTCCCGCAAATGGGATGGCGAGCATTTAAAATTCAGCCGCACTGACTTATTACCACTATGGGTGGCCGATATGGACTTTATGCCTCCTCAGTGCATTCAAGAAGCCATTTGTAGCTATGTGAAAGCTAACCCTCTAGGTTACACCATGACAAATCCGGATTATATAGAGGCAGTCATGAGTTGGTACAAACGCCGGCATAACTGTAGTCTTGAGCAAGAATGGCTCACGAGCGCGCCCAATGTCATTACAGGGATTATGTGGTGTATTGGGGCTTTTACCAAAACCAATGATGCCATCGCCGTCCTAAGTCCTGTATATGGCGCCTTTGATACGAGCGCCAGCGATGCCCAACGTCAAATCATCGCGGTTCCTATGAATCGCACTGAAGATAATCACTACACCGTCGATTACGAAGCCTTTGAAACAGCGATTACCAAGCACGATGTGAAACTGTTCATTCACTGCAATCCGCACAATCCTGTCGGCCACGTATGGACGGAACAGGAAATGGTTCGATTATTCAGCATCTGCCAACGGCACCATGTGCTCATCATAAGTGATGAGATCCATCAAGACCTTATCACAGGCCCAACGGCCTTTACATCTGCCTTGACGGTAAATAATGGGGCCTATACGGATAGCATAATTGCAATGTCCTCTCTCTCAAAGTCATTCAATATGGCTAGCTTGCACCACGCAGAGGTTATCATTCCTAACGAACAACTACGAAGCCAATTCAACGCCTATAAGGCCCATGTGTATCATACAGACTCGGACGTTATTGCCGAAGCGGCCATCACCGCAGCCTACACACATTCTGAGTCTGAAGCATGGCTCACAGATGTACTGGCAGTTATTCGGGAAAACTATGAATATCTGTGCCGAGAACTTCGTACGGCATTGCCACACATCCGCATCAGCCCTATGGATGGTACCTATTTGGCTTGGATCGATTTTGGCGCCTATATAAAGGCGGAAGATATGCATGACCTATTTGAAAATAAATGCCACATCGCACCAAGCTTTGGCGAATGGTTTGGAGGCGAAGATTACGCCACCTTTGTGCGACTTAACTTGGCGACTAGCCTTGAAAATATCAGGACTGCTACCCATACTATTATCAAGTACGTACACCCTTAATGGGTACCTCTTATCAAGAAATACATTAATTCAGGAAATACATTAATCATATTAGGGGTTATAGGACAAAAAGTGTTGCTATTTCAGTCCCAAAGATTGGTAAATAGTCGATCATAATTATGTAAATCACTC